>CAYRCM010000132.1:0-16570 GCA_964422715.1 uncultured Myxococcales bacterium
CTGCCGTTGCCGCCGTTGCCGCCCGCGAGTGCGTTGCCCGGCTGCCAGAGCCCGGCCACCACCGAGCCTGCCGGCATGGCGCAGCCCCCGCCGGCCGGCCCGTCGTTGCCGCCGTTGCCGGCCGCGCCGTCGCCGCCGTTCCAGGCGTGGTTGTCGGGCGGGGTGCGGCACTGGCCGCAGGCCGGGTACACGAATTGGAGGTCCCAACCCGCCGTGCCCCCGCTGCCCGGTGCCCCGCCGCTGCCCGCGCTGCCGCTGCGCTGGGCGTTCGGGCCGACCCCGTACTGCGGGCAGTAGGCGTTGCCGCCGCTGCCCCCGGACACCGTGGCGCCGCTGCACGTCTGCGCGCCGCCGGTGCCGCCCGCGGCCTGGAAGCCGCCGGCGCTGCACCAGCCGCCGTCGCGGGCGTGAGCGCCGTCCTGGCCGTCGATGCCGTCGCCGCCGCTCTGACCGTCGTTGCCGCGCACACCGTCGCCGCCGTCGCCGGCGTAGATGCGGTTTTCGCTGAGGGTGACGTGGTCGTCGCAGTTCGAGAGGTAGACGCCGTAGCTCGACTCGCCCGCCACGTGCGTGGTGTAGCCGTAGATCGAGAAACCGTTGACGAACACCGGCGCCACGGCATCGCGCAAGTTGAAGCCGTTGACCGCGCCTGGCTGCGCCGCGGTGGGCGCGGCACCGAAGATGACGGTCTCGTAGAGGATGCGGTCCCGCACGCGGAAATCGGAGGCGTAGCCGCCGTAGACCGACACCCCCGCCGGCAGGGTGACCGATTCGGAGTAGACGCCCGTGGCCACGTACACGTCGCGTTTCCCATTTGCCGCGGCGCGGGCCACCGCGGCGCCGATCGTGAGAAGCGGCGCGTCGATGGTGCCGGCGGCGGCATCGGAGCCGTTCTTCGTGACGAACACGGCGGAGGCAATGTCGCCGTCGACGCCGTCGCAGTTGAGGTCCTGGCCGTTGGGCACGTCGACGGTGCTCACGAATTCGCATTCGCACCCGTTGCCGATCTCGCCGTCGACGTCGACGTAGCCCGCGGCGCACGCGAGCACGCACTGCGGCACCGGCAGGGCGAGGGGGTCGCAACGGCCGCTGGCGTTCGGCCAGTCGATGCCGTCGCAGCGGATGGCACACGTGCCGCAGTGCTCGTCGGCTTCGTAGAGCCCGGTCGCGGGGTTGAGCCACGGGTTGTCGATGAGGCCGTCGCAGTCGTTGTCGAGACCGTCGCACACTTCGTCGTCGGCTGCGCTGCAAGCCCCCCAGCCGCCCGGCTCGCAGGTTTCGAAGCCGGCGCACTCGTAGGTGGGCCCGCCCGCCGGGGCGACCGTGAGCGTGCAGGGCCGGCGCACGCCCTCGTTGTCGGGCCCGCACGAACACGTGCCGGCCTCGGGCACGCACTGTGGCACGGCCGGGTCTTCGGGGACGGCCACGCACAGGTAGCCCGGCGGGCAGTCGAGGCCGCCGCCGCAGGGCTGGCTGCAGAACCGGCCGTCGGTGAGTTGGATGCAGCGTGCGCCTTCGGCGAGGCACTCGGCGTCGACCGTGCAGGGATTGCAGAGCGTCGACAAGTTCGGCACGCACTGGAATTCGTTGAGCGGATAGTAGCCCGGGTCGCACGACTGCACTTTGCAGAGCGGGGGGTCGTTGCGAGCGTCGCAGTACGCGGTGGCGTTCGGGAACCCGACCGTGCACGACGTGAAGCAGGAGCCGCACGACTCGTTGCCGATGTAGCGCCCCTCTTCGCGGAAGTCTTCGTCGACGTTGCCGTCGCAATCGTTGTCGGCGTAGTCGCACGCTTCGGGAACGGGCACGGCCGCATCGCAGGCGGTCCAGCCGAGCGCCGGGTCGCACGTCTCGAAGCCGGCGCATTCGCCGTAGGCGTTGGCGCGCGTGCAACCTCGGACCTGCCCGGCGGTTTCGCCCCGGCAGGAGCAGGTGCCGCTGTCGGGCTGGCAGACGGTCAGGTCGGCCCCGCCATCGGGCGGCGAGAAGGCCGCGCAGTGGAAACTCTCGCCGCATTCGCTGGCATCGTCGGCGCCCGGCGTGCAACGCGTCGTGCAGTACGACTGGTCGCCTTCGAGGGGCAGGCAGAGCCCGCCCGGGCACTGGAAGTCGGCGTTGCACGGCTGGCAGCGCTTGGACAGGAGCGGCACGCAGATGAACACGACATCGGGCTCGGTGTTGAGCACGGCGCGGCAGACGTAGCCGTCGGGGCACTCGTCGAGGCACGGACGCGTGCAGAAGTAGCCGTCGGGGCCTTCGACGCAGTAGCCGAGCACGCAATCGGTGTTGGAAAGACACGGGCAGCCGAAACCGCCCTCGGCTTCGCACGACGGCACGTCGGGCGCGGGGCCGCCATCGGGCTTGCCGCCGCCGTCGGTCGCGTCGTTCCGCACAAACGGCGTGTCCCAGCCGCCAGGCCCGTCGGGCAGCAGCGCATCGGCGCCCGGTCCGGCCGCGTCGACATCGAAGGCCCCGAGGTCGTCGGCCGGGCCAAACGAGGTCGACCCCCCGGAGCAGGCACCGAGCGCCACCGCGCCCCACAACCCCAGAAAAACGCCCCTGACACCCTTGTGCGCGCGATTCGTCATGTTGGCTGGCTCCCAAGGCCCCTGCGGTGCGGCGCCCGGCCGGTGGCCATCACCTTAGCCGACCGTTCCGGGGTGTCAATCGTCCGCGGCCGCGCCGGGCGGGAGCGGGTCGGCGCAACCCCACTCAGCGCGGTGTCGCCGCGGCCGCAGGCGGCATCGGCCGGCGATGGCGCAGCACCGGGAAGACGCGACGCAGCCTTTCGACCGTGGCGAGGTCGAGGTCGGCGACGGCAACGCCCGGGGCAATGCCGGCATCGACGAGCACCTGGCCCCAGGGGTCGATGATGCAGCTGTGGCCGTAGGTCTCGCGGCCGGGGATGACCCCACCCGTCTGGTTCGCCGCCACGACGTAGCAGAGGTTTTCGATGGCCCGCGCGCGGAGCAGCGTGTGCCAGTGGGCTGCACCCGTCGTGGCGGTGAAGGCCGCCGGCACGGCGAAACAGTGTGCGCCGCGCTGGACAAGGCTTCGAAAATGCTCGGGAAAGCGCAGGTCGTAGCAGATGGCGAAACCCACGTGCAGCTCCCCGATCGCCTGAACGGACACGCAATCGCCGGGCAGCAGCCAGCGCGATTCGCGGTGCACCTGGCCGTCGGGCAACGTGACGTCGAACAGGTGCCGCTTGCGGTAGTGGGCGGCGACGCGCCCCGTCGCGTCGATGAGCACCGACGTGCCGTAGACGCGCGGACTGGCCGGACTCTGCTCGGGAACGGTGCCGAGCAGCACGTGCAGGCGCAATTCGCGGGCCAAGGCCTGGAAGCGCGCGATGAGCGGCCCTGGCCGCGCGACGCGCTCGGCGAAGGGGGCGGGCCGATCGGCGGCGCCGCGCACGAAGGCGAAGTTCTCGGGCAGCACCGCCCACTCGGCACCCTGGGCGCGGGCCGTGCGAAGCAGGGACTCGGCCTCGGCGATGTTCTGGGCCACGTCGGCAGTGGCGCCGAACTGACAGACCGCGGCCCGCATCAGGGCAGGTCGTCGAGCTGGGGCGCGGCCGGGGCGTCGGCATCGGCCGGCGCGGCCGGGGCGTCGGCGCTTGGCGAAGTGGGGGGAGCGGAAGCCGGCGGGGCCGCGGGCTCGGCCTCGGCGGCCGGCTCCTCGGCGGCGGCCACCGCGGGCGTGAAGTCGAGGGTGACCGGCGCTTCGTCGGGCACCCGCAACTGCACGAACGCCCGCTCGCGCAACTGCTTGACCCAGGCGACGTAGGTGCGTTCGCGCTCGCGCAGCGTGAGGTCTTCGCGCAGGCGCGAGAGGATTTCTTCTTTCTCTTCCGGGCGGATGGGCGTGCTGCGGCGTTCGTTGACGCGGATGATGTGGTAGCCGAGTTCGGTGCGCACGACCGGCGACAATTCGCCTGTGGCGAGCCCGAACGCCACGTCGGTGAAGGTTTCTTCGAGCGTGCCGCGCGCGAAGAAGCCCACGTCGCCGCCGCGGTCGGCCGTACCGGCGTCTTCGGAGTACTTCTGTGCGGCCTCCTCGAAGGACAACTCGCCCGCGGCGATCTGCCGCCGAACGTCGAGGGCCCGGTCCTGTTTCGCGAGCAGCGCAGCGCGCGAGTCGCCCGGTCCGACGACGAAGAAGATGTGGCTGGCGCGCACTTCGTCTTTCGATTCGCCGCCGTGGTAGCGCGCCAGGAATTCACGCTGCACGTCGCCGTCGCCCACTTTGATGCGGGACCAGACTTTGAACTGGATGACCTGGGCGCGCAGGATCTGGCCTTCGGTGAACGTGCGATAGGCGGCCAAGTTCTCGAAGCCGAGCCCGCGCACCTGGCGCTGCAACTCCCGGTCGTCCCAATGGTTCTGCTGCTTCAGGTTGCCGATGTACTCGTCGATCTCGGCGGGCGTGACCTTGAGTTCGAGTTTGCGCGCCTCGTCGAGAACGAGGATGTTGGCCACGAGCTGCTCGATGACCTGGTCGCGCAGGTCGCGGTAGAGCCGGCGCCGGATCTCCGGGTCGACGATCCCGCCGCGGGCCAAGATGTGCGGGCGCAGCGCCTGCTCGAACTCGTGCTGCGTGATGACCTGCGCGTTGACGAGCGCCACGACGCGGTCGACCACGAAATCGCGCCCGATCGCCGGGTCGCCCGGCGCCGCGAAGACGGCAGGCCCGCCCGCAAAGGCGAGCGCGAGGAGCAGCCCCGCACGGCCGACGGTTCGTCGCATTGGCATGAGCATCTCGCTCCCTTCGTGCACGGCGCGCGCCCGGGTCGGGCGGCGGGCAAGTGGAAAATCCTGAAGCAGAACGCGGCGGCCGTCAACCGACATTCCCGGGTGCCCGCGCGGGGCTGTCTCGGGCGGGCGGTCGACGCACACTCTCCGGGGGGCGGATCTTGGCGGCGGGTCGCCAAGTCGCTAGGATTGCGCTTCGGTGTTCGAACCGCGAAGGGAGCGACGGACATGGTGGCCAAGCAGAAGCAGCGCGGCGATTCGGAGTCACGGCATCGGTCTCACTACCGCGAGCGCCGGCGCCAGGTACGCATCCTGGCTGCCCTCGTGGCGGCAGGGCTCGTCGCCGTCGCCGCGGTCATCCTGAGCGGCTGGACCCACACGCGTTGGGGGCTGTTCCTGCTCTGGCTCGGCATCTCCGCCATCTTGGGGCTCGTCGCGTACGGCCTCTGGCGCTGTCCCAAGTGCAACCGTTTCCTCGGCTTCGTGGCCGACCGCAGCGCCTGTCCGGGTTGCGGGCTGCGCTTCCACGACTGAGTCTCCGGCGGCTCCGGCAAGGCCCGCGCGCGTCGGAACAGCGTTGGTTCGGCGGTCCGGCTCCCCCGGGGCCGCCGCGTCCCCCGCCGCCGCCGCTCCCCGGTAACTTGCCGCTCCATTCGGGCAGGAGTATAGGGAGGCGACCGCGACGCGCGGTCTGCGCGCGGTCTGGAGGAGGCACGCCCTTGCCACTCGCCTGGTGCGAAATCGACCAAAGCGCGTTGCGCAGCAACTTCGCAGCCCTGGCCGCCCTCTGCGGCCCCGAGACCCAACTCGCCCCGGTCGTCAAAGCCAACGCGTACGGTCACGGCATGACCGAGGTCGCCCGGGTGCTCACCGAGGCAGGCGCCCGCTGGCTCAGCGTCCAGGAACTCGACGAGGCGCTGGCGCTGCGCGCCGCGGGCCTCACGGCCACCATCCTGTTGCTCGGGCCCGTCGACCCGAGCGAGACCGACCTCGTGGCCCGCCACGGTTTCCACGTCACCGCGTACCGGCCCGACATGGTGGCGGCCTTTGCCGCCGCCGGCCGGGCGCACGGGGTCGAAGTGCCCGTGCACCTCAAGGTCGAGACGGGCATCAATCGCCAGGGCGTCTTTCCGGCCGAACTGGCGGCGCTCGCCCGCGCCGTCCACGACCTCGCCGGGGTGCGCCTCGCAGGGGTCTCCACCCACTTTGCCGATGGAGACGACATCGGGGCCGACTCCTACATGCGCGTGCAACTGCGGCGTTTCGAGGAAGGGCTCGACAACCTGCGGGCGGCCGGCATCGAGCGACCGCTCTGTCACTGCGCCAACACGACGTCGTTTCTGCTGTGGCCGGCCGTGCGCTTCGATCTGGCCCGCGTCGGCATCGCCGTCTACGGGCTGTGGCCGAGTGTCGCCACCGAACGCACGCACGCGCTGCGCGACGGCGCGAGCGTCCAGTTGCGGCCGGTGCTCTCCTGGAAGACCCGGCTCGTCCAGGTGCGCCCGACCCCGGCCGGCGAGCCGGTCGGCTACGGCTGCACCGAAACGCTGACGCGCCCGAGTCTCCTCGGCGTCATCCCGGTCGGCTACTACGACGGCTATGTGCGCGCGCTTACGTCTCGGGCCTACGTCCTCGTCCGCGGCTGCCGCGCGCCCGTCCGCGGGGTGGTCATGATGAACATGACCGTCGTCGACCTCACCGACGTGCCCGGTGCGGCCCCCGGCGACGAAGTCGTGCTCATCGGCCGCCAGGGCGCCGACGGCGTCAGCGCCGACCAGCACGCCCGCTGGACGGGCACCATCCACTACGAAGTCACGACGCGCATCCGGCCCACTTTGCCGCGCATCGTCGTGTAGCCGCTCCGATGCCGCCTGCGGCTCCCGGCGCCGCCAGGCGCCCGGCCGCCCACTGGTACCCCCTAGGTTGTCGAAAACAAAAGCGAGTCCGGGCATCCCGGCGCGGTTTTGAACCGGCGCGTCAGCGGTATGTCGCACCGCGTTGACCGTCCCGCGCTGTCCGTGCTATAGAGGCTGCCCGGGATGCTGGCTTCCCGCGGGCGGCCACGCGGCGTGGCGCTTCGGCGCCGTCAACCGGCACGGGGCCTCAGGCCCGCGTACGGTGGCGGCCGAGGAAACGGCCTTCGCATGGCGGGACGATTCGGCCCGTTGAAGGCGTTCGGCCGGTTCGGCTCCATCGGCATCGAGATGGGGCTGTCCGTGGGGCTCGGCTACCTCATCGGGCATTGGCTCGATGGCCGGTTTCAGTCGGCACCCTGGTTGACGCTCGTTTTCGTCCTCTTCGGGGTCGTGGCTGGCTTCCGCAGTCTCTGGCGCCTTGCGCGCCGGGCCCAGCGCGAGGTCGGCGGCGGCCCGCCGAAGGACGAGGGGCCGGGCGGCTCGCGCGCTTCGGGCTCAGGGGGCGCATGAAGGTCGGCTCGTTCATCCGCGGCTACCTCCTGCTCACGGCTTGTGCCCTGGTGGCGGCAGCCGTGGCCGGCGTCGTCGTCGGAGGGCTCCGGGGGCTCGTGGCCGTGCTGCTCGGCGGCGTCATCGGGGCGGCCGACCTGCTGCTGCTGCTCTGGGCCGGTCGCGCGCTGCTCGGGGGCCGCATGCGCCGGCCGGCACTCTTCGGGGCCCTGCTGCCGCTCAAGTTCATCGCGCTCACGGCTCTGCTTTTCGCGCTGATCGCGCTTGCCCACGTGCATCCATTGTGGTTTTCTGCCGGGGTCTCGGCCGCGGTTGTGGCCTTGGTGGTGCAGTCGTATCGCAACCGGAGGGTGACCGGAACATGAGCGCTCGCGGGTGGTCGTCAATCTGCCGCGCAGTCGTTCCCGTGCTCACGCTGCTCGCAAGCCTCGCGTGGAGCAGCGCCGCTGCTGCCGAGGCGCACGCGGCGCCGCCGGCCGAGGCCACGGTCTCGTCCGAGGCGGAGCACGGCGGCGACGCTCACCAAGCCACCGCCGAACACGCGTCCGCGGCCTGTCAGGACCACTGGTCGCTGCTCGACGCCGTCTTCCCGGCGGCCCGCCACAACCTGTGCGGCGTCCTCGGCAAGACCTACCTCAACGGCGACCCGGTCGCGCGCGGCTCGCACCTCATCATGGCGGGCCTGGTCTTCGTGCTCATCGTCATCCTCGCCATCGCCGCGCGCCGCGCCCTGCGGCGCGAAGACGCCCATCTCATCCCGCCGCCCAAACTGGGGCTGCTCACGTTCTTCGAACTGCTCATCGGCTACATCTTCAACATGATGGTCGGCCTCATGGGCGAGAAGAAGGCCCGGCGCTGCTTCCCGCTCGTCGGCTCGCTCGGCGTCTTCATCCTGTTTTCCAACCTGCTCGGCGCCATCCCGGGGTTTCTGCCGCCCACCGACAACTTGAGCACCACGCTGGCGCTCGGCTCGGTGGTCTTCGTGGCCACTCACTACTTTGGCGTCCGGGAACACGGCATCCGCTACTTCAAGCATTTTCTCGGGCCGATTCCGTGGCTTGCGCCGCTCATGCTGCCCATCGAACTCGTCAGCCACCTCGTGCGGCCCGCCTCGCTTGCGGTCCGTCTCATGGGCAACATGTTCGGCGATCACGCCGTCCTCGGCATCTTCCTCAGCTTCGGCTTCCTGCTCGTCCCGTTGCCCATCGAGTTGCTCGGTCTCATCGTGGCGCTCGTTCAGACGCTGGTCTTCTGTTTGTTGTCGACGGTCTACTTTGCCCTCGCGGTGGAGCACGAGGAGCACGGCTAGGCCTCTCCAGGCGGAGGCGTTCGGTCACGTCCGAAAGAAAGGGAGGTCCACACATGTCCATTCGCTCGCGCAAGACAATCCTCGGGTCCGTTGCCTCGTTGGCGACCCTGCTCGTGTCCGGGCTGGCCTTCGCCGCCGACGGCGCGGGTGGCGCCGACAACGCCGCGACGGTCATGAAGTTCGTGGCGCTCGCCTGCGGTTTCGGCATCGCCGTGGCCGCGTTCGGTGGAGCGCTCGGTCAGGGCAAGGCCGCCTCGGCTGCGCTCGACGGCATCGCGCGCAACCCGAGCGCTTCCGACAAGCTCTTTACGCCCATGATTCTGGCCCTCGCCCTCATCGAATCGCTGGTCATCTACGCGCTGGTCATCAGCTTCACGCTCATCGGCAACATCAAGGTCGACGAACTGCTGAAACTCGCCGGCGCGCAGTGAACTTCGGTCGCCTTCCTTCCGCTACGAACGTCGTCCCCATGGCTTGCCGCTTGACGTAGCCACGGCACGTCTCGGGGCATCGCCCGTCGGCCCCCCGACGGACTCCGGCCAGCGGGCGCTGGTCGGGGCCGCGCCGGGGCGGTCTGCGTCCGGGCTGCGCGCCTCATCGCTCGCAGACCCGCGGCGTCTCTCCTTGCATCCATGGGTTTGGCGGGACCCGCGCGGTCTGAGGCTCAGGGAGCGGTCGCGCGCACGAGCAGCACGTGGCCGAGGAAGCGCGGGTCGATGGCCGTTCCGGCCGGCAGGCCGCCCACCTCGTCGGCAAACTGGCGCAGGGTGTCGGTGACGAACGCACCGAGCGTCCGCCGCGTTTCGGGCCCGAGGCCCAGCCGGTCGGGCAGGGCATCGACCTGGGCGAGCACCTCGGCCAGAACCCCCGCCCGCACGCTGCGCGGCTGCCCCTCGCTGAGCACCAGGTCGACGAAATGGGCGACATCGCCCGGCAGCAGAGGGGCCAGCCCGGGCCGGTCGAGCAGGCGGTTCGCGAGCCCGGTCAGGAACAACGCCGAAAAGCGCACGAAGCGTCGCTCGTCTTCGGGAAGGGCCGCGAGCGCACCGGCAAGCAGCGTGTTCGGCGCGAAGCCGTAGATCTGTTCGAAGAACCCGAGCAGCGCCTCGGCCTCGGCGAGCAGCGCCTCGGCCGCGCGTACGTCCGCCAGGCTGAGGAGCGGTCGCCGGGCAGCCGCCCCGGCCGTCGGCTTGCGTTTGCCGCGCGTCGGTTCGGGCCCGGCGGCAAGCGGCGCTCCGTCCGCGGCGAGCAGCCACGGGGGGTCGGCCACGAGAGCTTCGAGCCGTTCGGCGAGCGGGGAGTCGAACGGCTGCAGACCCACCGTCCAGCCGGCGCGGCGCGCCACGGACTGGGCCCGCCGGCGCACCCGGGCGACCACGGTGGCGCCGAGCCGGTAGAGCGTCTTCGGCTCCTGTTCCGCGAGCCGTTCTTCGGCGGCCTCGGGGTGCGCGGCCGCGCTCCATTCGAGCCCCAGGTTCACGACCCGCAGCACGTGGTCGGCCACGTCCTGGAGCGGCGATCCGTCGTCGACCCGCGCCCCCCCGACGATCATGCGCCGCAGCAGCACGCCGGCCATACCCTCGCGGAACCGCCGGCGCGTTGGTTCGTCAACCCGGTCGCTCTGGAGCAGCAGGGACAATCGGTCCTGCGGCGCGAGCCGCCCTTCCGCGAAGTCGCCGGCGGTCAGGGCCAGCGCCGCCGCGTCCGGGGGGGGCGCCGGCGCAACCCCGGCGGCGCGTGCAGCGGGGGCGCTCGCGACGGGCGCGGCCGGGCTCGGGCCGGCCGGGGCGGGCGGGAGGTCGATGTGCGCGAGCGGCGCCTCGATCTCGACGGCCTCCTCGTGCGGCACGAAGCCCGTGTCGGCCAGCCGCGCGTTGCGCCAGCGGTACGCGTCCTCTTCGAGCGGGGCGGGCAGTTCGAAGCGGCAGGCCTGCAGGATCTGACGCGCGCGGCGCATGTCGAGCGCGAAGAGCCGGTCGAGCAGCAACGGCACGTGCTCGGCAAACGCGCTGCTCTCGGGGATCAGCAACACGAACTGGCCGTCGGGGGACGGCAACGCCGCCACCCCCGGCGGCACCCGCACCGGGCGGCGGCCGGGCTCGTCGTCCTCGAGCTCGCTCGCGTCGTGGACGCGCGCCACCCGGAGCAGCAGCAGGACGAGGTCGGCGTCGTCGAGCGCTTGCAGCAGGCGGTCCATGGCTTCGTCGGCGTTGGCCTCCAGGCTTGCGAGCCAGAGCGACAGCTGTTTCAGGTCGAGCCGGTCGTGGCGCCAGCAGTCGACGTCGAGGAGCTGACGCAACTGCGGCCCGGCCGCGAGGCGCAGCAAGTCGCCGCTGTCGCGCAGGCCGATCTCGTGCACCACCGAGAAGAGTTCGAACGTGCTGAGCGTCTGGACGAAGCGTTCGGTCTGCGGCACGGACAGGATGGTATTGACCCGTTCGCTGCCCGACATGCCGCGCCCCGCGGCGCCGAGCGGGCGGATGGCCGCCAGGACCCGCTCGCGCTGCTCGGGCGGCAGGCGCCGCAGCAGCGCCATCCGTTGTTCGATTCGGTCGTCTTCCGGCATGGCCCGAACCTTTCCGCGCCGGCGCGTCGGCCGCCGCGCGCGCAGTGTGACCTCGCGGGCGGCAAACGGCAACCCGGGCCTCCGCCGCGCTCTCGGCAGAAGCGCCGGCCGGGCGCTCGGCGTCCCGCCCGGCTCCACGCAGACCCGCGGCGGGCGTGGCCGAGCCGGCACCGGGGCCAGCCCGCCGCTTTTCACTTGCAAAGCGGGCGCCGCTTCTCTACGCTGCGTGCCCGATTGCGGTGCGTAAGCACCTTGTTTTCTTTGGGGATAACGCCTGGCGCGCGGCGGCGGCAACGCCGCGGGCGGCGGGCACTCCGGTTTTTGGTCGTGGCGTTGCGCCCCATTCGGCCGGGCGGACGCGGCCGGAAGACTGCTTCGCGGTCGTACCGGCCCGTGGCCCACCGGCGTCTGCGGGGCAGCGCGGCGTCCAGTGCGTGCAAGGAGTTCAGCGTTGACAGCGAAACAGGACGGGGCGTTTGCGCGCGTCTCGAACGCGCTCACGACGGGGCTGGGCCGTCACGCGGCCGTGGTGCTGGTGGCCCTCGTGGCCGGGCTGGCCTTCCTGCCGCAACTCGGCTCCTCCGGACTCTGGGACCCCTGGGAGATGAACCGCGCCCACCTCGCCCGCGAGGTGGCTGGGCCGACCCGCGTCATCGTGGCCGAGGCCGAAGCCACCGCCGGCGACGGCGCCCAGGCCTCGACGGGCAGCCTTGCTGCGGCCATCGAGGCCCGTTTCGGACACGCCGTGACCCTGCTGCGGGCTGCCCCGGCCCCCGAGGCTGCCCGCCCCGGCGATGCGCCGAACGCCGCCCGGCGGGCCTTCCAGGACATGGTCACGCGCCTCGAAAGCGAGACGGTGCAACTCATCCTCGTCGACCTCGCGCTGCTGTGGGGTGGACCGTCCGACGCAGCCGGGGCCGACGATGCCGCGCGCGAACTCACGCGTCTCGTCGTCGCCAACCCGGCCGCCGTCATCGGCCTCGACGTCTCCCGCTGCGGCAAGGACGGCGCCGCGGCGTTGCGGGCCGTGGCCCTTGGCCGTGCCCGCGAGGCCTGGGCCACGCTCCAGCGCTACGGCCTGATTGCGGCGAACGCCCCGGCACCCGCCGACGTGCTCGCGAAGGCCGCCGCCGCGCCGCCCTTCGCGCTGGCGCTGCCCACGTTCAACGGGCCGGCCGACGGCCTCTTCGACCAGACGGTCCGCTCGGCCCTCGGCCAGCAGCGCTTCCAGGCGCACTTCAAGGCCGGCGGCGAGACCATGGCGGTGCCCACCCTCAATCCCTGGCTCACGGCCCTCTCGTTCCGGGCGTTCGGTTTCAGTGAGTTCAGCGCCCGCCTGCCGGCCGCCTTCTGGGGGGTGTTGGGCGTCGTGCTGCTGTTCGTGCTGCTGCGCCGGCTGTTCGATCCGCTGGTCGCGGCCCTCGGCGCCTTGGTCCTGCTGGCCACCCCGCTCTACGCGTTGCAGGGCCGCGCGGTCGTCAGCGACCTCTCGTTCACCGTGCTGCTCATGGCCGGCTTCGGCCTGTACCTGCTGCTGCTGCGCGACGGGCTGCGCTGGCTGCGCCTCGTCGGGTTCGTGGCCGTGGCGGGGCTGCTCTTTCTCGCGGCGGGTCTGTTCGGCCTGCTGACGCTCTGGCTCGTCGTCGTCGCCGCGCTGATCGCGGGTCCCGGCCGCTCGCGCGCCGCGCTCGTGCCCTTCGCCGTCTTGACGGTCGCCTTCGGGGTGCTCACGGCGCTCACGCTGCTCCCGTCCGACTTCGGCTTCTTCAGTCATTTCCGCTTCATGCACCGGCTGTTCGAGGGGGGCCCCGGCCTCGAACAGCGCAACTTCGACTACTTCGTGCGCCAGCTGGGCTTCGGCCTGTTCCCGTGGAGCGCGCTCCTGCCGCTCGCGTTCGTGTGGCCTTGGGTGCAGACGCCGGACGATGCCTCCACGAAGGGCCCGCTCGCCCCCCGTGAGGCCCTGCTGATCGGCTTCGGTGTGCCCCTCGCGCTGCAGATGGTCGCGTTGCGTCAGTTCTCGTATTGCGCGTTCGTCGCGGCGCCCTTTGCTGCCGCCGCCGTGGGCTACCTGCTGGCCGAACTCATCCGCCGGCCCGCGGCCGACTCGGCGTCGCGGCCGGGCGAACGCCCGCTCGCCGGGGCGCTCGCGTTCCTCGGCTTCGCCGTCGTGGCCCTGTTGGCCATGCAACTCAAAGACTCGCCCGAGCCGCTCGTTTCCGTGCTGGCCTACGACCCGCAGTTCTCGACCGACGGCACCGGCAACCTCAGCTTCCCCGAAGCCGTGCGCATGCCGGCGCCCCTCGTGCTGGCCGGCATCGGCTTTGCGCTGCTGCTGCTCGTGTACGGCTTCTCGCTCGGCACGGCGCTGCGCACCGAGGTCATGGGGCGGTTTCGCCGCCGCGGCTGGATGCTGGCCGGTCTCTGGAGTCTCGCCGCGCTCTGGCTCATCGACGTTTTCGTGAGCGTGGCGCTCAAGTTCGACACCGCGCTGCGGCTGCCCGCCGCGCGGTCGCTGCAGCCCGCCGAGCGCCTGGCCATGGCCGACGCGGTCGGCGGTCCGCTGGTCGTGCTGTACTACGGCGTCCTCGCGGCGCTGGCCTTGACGGCGCTCGTCTTCGGCACGCACTGGGGGGCCCGGCTGCGCGCCCGGCTGCGCCCGCTGCTGCGCCCGCTCGTCGGCGCGGCCCGGCTCGAACGCTGGCCGACGCCCGTTCGCCGGGCGCCCGGCCTGCGTTTCCAGGCGGTCGCGGCCGTCCTCGTCGTCGGCGGGGCGGCGTTCCTGCTCGTGCGCGCCGCGGGCGTTTGGTCCACATACTTCGACCGGCTGTTCCCGGGCCAGGAAGACCACTACTTCGCGAACGTGCTGCTCCACAGTCGCGACGTGCTGCTCTTCTACGTGTTGGCTGCGGCACTCGTGCTCAACTGGCTGCTGCGCGAACCGCTGCGGCGGTTTGCCGCTCCGTTCCGGGTGGGCGAACTCTTCGAGCGGCCGGCCGTGTTTGCCGGTGGCCTAATCGTGCTGGCCGGCGTGTTCACGGCCTGGGTCGTGCTCGGCCTGCAGCCGGCCCTCGCCATCCACGTGTCGCAGAAGCACATCATGGAAACGTACTACCGCGCCGAGAGCCGGCAGGAACTTGGCGACAACATCTTCAAGCACGGGTTGTTCGCGAGCCAGGGGCGGCGCGAGGTCAACTTCTACACCGCGGGCATCCCCGAAATCGCCGACCGCAATCAGGTCATCGACATCCTCGAAGGCCGCCGCGACATCGCCGTGCGTGCCGGCAGCGGCCAGGGGGGATCCGCCAAGTACCGCGTGCTGCGCGGCTTCGATCCCAAAAACGATCGCAATGGCGACGGGTTGCGCGACTGGAAGGCCGACGCGGGCCTGCTCACGGCCGCCGGCCAAGCGGGCGGCGTCGCATTCGCCGAAGACCAGACCAAGCAGTGGACGCCCGACGAGTGGCGCGGCTTCGCACTCTACGACAGCACCGGTCAGCCGGCGGCCGTGCGCGGCAACACGCCGAACCGCCTCAGCGTCGAGCGCGCCCCGGCGTTTGCGGCCGCCGTCCCCGCCCGCAACCGCTACGTCGTCGACGACGTGAACGCCGTCGAACACGGCGCCTCCGCCATGCAGCGCCAGCGCACCTACGTGGTGTTGCCCAAACGCAGCTTCTCCGAACTCAACTACACGTTCCGCAAGAAAAACGACGGGCGCCACATTCCCGTGCTCGATGCGTCGAGCTCGCAGTTCATCCTGGCCGCCGGCTTCCTGCGTGCGGGCGAGAGCGAGCAGAACTGGCTCGCGCAGCATCTCATGACGGAACAGCAGATGCGCGCCACGCCGCGGTTCCGGCCCGGATTTGCCAATTTCGACGACCAGCTCGAGTTTCTTGGCCACGCCGTCGAAGAAGACACCGTACGGCGCGGCAAAGACGTGCGCATTCGCATGTTCTTCCGCTGCAAGACGGCCCTCTCGGTTTCCTACAAGATGTTCATGCACATCGACCGCGAAGGCGGCTCGAACCGCATCAACGGCGACCACTGGCCGCTCAATCTCGCGAAGTCGCCGGGCGACGACCCCGAGAAGACCTGCAACGGCTGCTTCCAGACGCGCCACTGGCTGCCGGGCGACCTCTATGTCGACGAATTCAAAACCGAAGTGCCGCTCGGAACGCCGTCCGGCAAGCAGGACATCTGGCTCGGTTTCTTCAACCCCAACGACGACAAGCGGCTGAAGGTGACCAACGTCGACACGGCCACGGTCACGCACGACGGCCAGAACCGCATCCTCATCGGCTCCTTCTCGGTCAACTGAGGCCGACGAAAAACGCAGGCGTGCGCCGGGGTCAACGCTCGCGCAGGCGGGCGGCTTCGGCCCGAACGGCCGGCAGCGGGTGGCTTGCGGCAATGAGTTCGAGGTAGCGCTGGGCTTCGCTGCCGCCGATGTCGCCGAGCGCCGTCAGGGCCTGCACGCTCAGTTCGACGTCCATGTCGTCGACCACGGCCGCGAGCCCCTTCGCGGCCCGGGGGTCGCGCAGCTGCACGAGCGCGCCGATGGCCCGCAGCCGCACGGCCCGCTCCGAATCGCGCAGGCAGGCGAGCAGCGGTTCGAGGGCCCCCGCAAGCGTGCGTTCGCCGGCTTCTTCCACGGCCGCCAGCCGCTCGGCGGCGTCGGGCGCCCGCAGCGCGGCCAGCACCTGCGCGTCCGGCGCATGACGCAGCGCCACGGCGGCCCCGAGCCTTTGCATGACGCGGGTCAGCACGGCCTGCAGCCGGTCGCGCAGCAGCGCTTCGAGTGCTGTGCCGGCCGCGGGATCGAACGGCGTTTCGTCGCGTTCTTCGCGGCCGTAGGTCTCGGGCAGGTCGCCGCGCCGGGCCCGGCGCAACTCGGCACGCACGCCCACGGTGACGGTGCCCGGGGCCGGCGCCGTGAGCGGCTGCCCGTTGGCGTCGACGAGCGCATAGAAGAGCGCGAAGCCGGCCCGGAACGGCCCTTCGGCCGGCGCCGGCGCACCGGCCGCCGGCAGGCTGAAGTGGCGCGACGCCTGCACGGCCTCCCGCACGAGCGGGGCCAGGGCTTCGGACAAGGCCACCGGCCGTTCGCCAGCGGTCGTGAGGTCGACGACCTCGAGCGGGGCGAGCGGCTGGCGGACCGCCGGGGGTACCGCACCGCCGGGGCGCAGAGCCGCCGCGGCAGCCGTGGCCCCGGCCGCATCGGGCGCGGGCTTTGCCGGGTCACGCGTGGGGCAGGCGGCGAGCAGCAGCGCCCCTGCCGCGAGCAGCAGCAGACGGCTGGCGCCGGGGCCCCGGCCCGGGCGGACGCCTCCTGGCGGGTCGGCAGAGCCCCGTGCGGCAAGGCGAGCGCGAACGCGGCTCCCGCGGTTGGCGTGGCGGACAGCGAGCGTGTCACGGGAAGGCCGACCGGGTGCGCGGGTCACGGATGCTGCCTCGGGCCGGGCGCAGGGCGCGGCCCGGCGGTTCTGCCCCGCAGCGCGGCCGGCGCGGCTCAGCG
>CAYRCM010000133.1:0-16387 GCA_964422715.1 uncultured Myxococcales bacterium
TGTCGGCGGGGCCCATGTCGCGGGTGAAGCGGCTGACGTATTTGATGCGTTTCAACACTTCGCTCCTTGGCTCAGTCGTCGCAACGCAGTGTAGCCGGGTGCCGCGCGCGGCGGCAAGGCCCCCAAGGGCCGCGCCCCGCAGGCCGCAAGACGCGCAGGGGGCCGCGCTACTCGGCCGCGAGGGCCGCCGTGACGGCCTCGTGGCGCGCCGCGACGTGCGGTTCGAGGGCGTGTAAGCTGCCCGTGAGCGATGTCGCGAAGCCGTCGGCGGCGCCGGCCGTGTACGGATAGGCCTCGGTCGCCTCGGGACCCACGACGAAGGGCGCGATGAGCGTGTGCAACGTGCGCATGCGCGCGAGGACGGTCTCGGCCGCGAACGGTCCGGCGAGGGCCGCGCGCAGGTTCGTGCGGTAGGTCGCGCGGTATTCGGGGTCGGCGAGCAGCAGCCGGATGAGCGGCCAGTTGGCGTCGACCGCGGCGTCCGGGTCGCTCGCGTCGGCGAAGACGATCTCGTCGAGCATCACGGAGCCCGGGGGCGGACAGCCGGCCTGGTGGCGGTCGAGCATGGCTTCGTTCAGGTCCCAGGGAAACCACACGAACCGGCCGGCGTCGCGGGGAGAGGCGTAGACGAAGTAGTTGTGGTGCATGCAGCCGTAGCTGTCCCAGTTCATCAGGACCTGGTTGACGGCGAGTACCCGCAGGAACGCCTCGACGTCGAACACGGCTTCGAGCCCCGCCCGCCAACTCGCCGGGTCGCTCGAATCGGCGTGCAGCGCCGCGATGGCGGCCATGACGTCGGCGCGGTCGCTCGGGTCGTCGCTCGCACAGGTGTCGAACGTGGCCGCCACGTCGGCGAGTCCGGGTTCGCTCGGGCTCTGCCAGCGCGCGGCATCGCCCCAGGGCTTGTAGAGTTGGCCGCCGCCCGCGCCGAACTGGCTTTTCATCATGGCGTCGCAGGGGTCCTCGACGAGCGTGTAGAGCCCCAGATAGACCGGGCCCTGGCCCCAATCGAGCCACACCGCGGCGAACGTGCTGCGGGCCGCGGGCACGCCGGAGGCGCGGAACACCTCGGCCGCGACCTTCTCGCGCAGCAGCGACGGGTCGTTGAAGCCGTTCGAGAAGGTCAGTCTCTTGAAGCCGAAGAAGCGCTGGTTCGTGAGGTCCTGATGGGCGTCCTCGTAGCGGTCGAAATCGAGCACGAACGACAGCTTGCGAATGCCGCTCTGCCAGGCGGCCTTGAGCGACGAGTGGCCCTTGTAGCGCATGCCGACCTCGGTCCAGGTGAGGCCGTTCGACGTGACGGTCGCGGGCACCCAGAGCGGGGTCGGCAGCGCGTCGAGGTCACCGCTCGGGCTGCCGCCGGCCACGATTTCGTCGAGGTCTTCGAAGCTGGCCGTGTGGTCGGCCGCCGCGATCGCGATGCCGAAGCGCCGCACGCCGTCCGAGAACACCTCGTCGTAGTCGGGTTCGGCGCCGGGGCAGTGACTCGCGACCGTCCAGTGCGCCGGCCGCACGAGGTCCGCCGAATCGTCGGGGCAGCGCGGGTGGCCACGGCCGTCTGCCGCGGCATCGGCGGCCCCATCGGCCGAGGCGTCGGGCGGCGTCTCGCCCACGTCGGCTGTGTCGCCGTCGCCGTCGGCCGTGTCGCCGGCCGGCAGGCCCCCGCCCCCCCCGGACGAGCAGGCCAGCCCGCCAAGCAGGCCGGCGCACCACAGCAGCACGGCGGTCCTACACGCGTATCGCATGGTCGATCCCCGCGGCCGCACGGCGGCGCCTATTCGTCCCCGCAGGAGAAGCGCGTCGTGGTGCCGCCCCGCGCGGCATATTCCCACTCGGCCTCGGTCGGCAGCCGCCCGCCGACGGCCTCGCAGAATGCCGCGGCCTGCTCCCACATCACGTACGTCGCCGCGCACTCGGGGCAGTAGTAGGTGGCGGGGGCCTCCCCGGTCTGGTCGTAGTATTCCTGCTGCGTCACTTCCTTGGCGGTCATCTCGAAGGCCCCGACGGTGACGGCGTGGCGCGGCTGCTCGTTGTCCTGGCACTGCGCGTCGCCCACTGAACAGCCCATGTCGAAGCTGCCGCCGGGAACGGCCACCCACGTGAGGTTCACGAGCGCCGTCGGGGGCACGGCGCTCGCCGTACGCACGCAGCGCAGGCCCGGGGCGCACGCGCCGTAGAAACTGCTGAGCACGGCCTCGCGCCCCGACACGCGCAGGCCGCGCGGCGTCGAGCCATAGCAGCCGCCGCGGATGATGCGGTATTCGCAATCGGTCTCGACCCAGGCCGAGCCGTCGGCGGGTGCGCCGGCGTAGGTCTCGTGGTAGCAGTCGGCCACCCACTCGATGGCGTTGCCGAGCATGTCGTAGAGGCCGAACGCGTTCGGCGCCTTGCTGCCGACGGCCTCGGCGCGCCCCTGCGAGTTGTGGGCGTAGACGGCGATGTTGGCGACGCACGGGCCGGTGGCGGTGTCGCCGGTCGGCGTGTCGCCCGGCGCGAGATCGGGGCTCGGGGCATCGGCGGTCGGAAGGTCGCCCTGAGCGAGCTCGCCCGGCGCGAGGTCGCCCGCGCCGCCGTCGTCCGCAGCCACCGTGTCGGGGCCTCCGCCGCTGCCGCCGCCGGAGTCGCCCTCGCAGCCGAGCGGAAGAGACAGGGTAAGGACGAGCAACCATGCGAATGCGTTGCGTTTCATTGGTTCATCCTGGGGCGTGCGCAGGCCGGCCCCCCGGCCCGCGGCTGGCCGTCGAGGGGCGTCGGGCGCCCCCATCGGCCGGGTCCTGGCCAAGCGACAGCCGAGCAGGCCGCGCCGTTATGGTTCGTTTGCCCGGCAGGTGGCCACGTTTGCGGGCGCGGACGTTCGGCGGTACAAACGGCCGGGGAGGAAGGCGGCGATGCCGGCGAGAACCGACAGCCTGGGTTTCTGTCCGAGTTGCGAAGCCTCGGGTCCGGCCTGCAAGCCGTGCCCCGAGGCGGTCTGCGCGCGACGCGGCTACCACTTCGTGCCGCTCGAATTCGCGCCCCCGCACGGGGGCGAGACGCTCGACCCGCTCATCGGGCGCTGCATCGACGAGTACCTGGTGGTCCGCGTCATCGGCAAGGGCGGCTTTGGGCGCATCTACCTCGCCCTGCAGCAACCCATCGGGCTCAAGGCGGCCATCAAACTGCTGCATGCCGACGAGCTCGGCGGCGACATCGCGAAGACGTTGCGCAACAAGTTCGAAGGCGAGGCGGCCGCACTCGCCGTGCTACAGCACCCCAACATCGTGCGCCTGCTCAAATACGGCCAGTTCGGCAGCGCGCCCTACCTGGCCATGGACTACGTCGAGGGCGGGATCACGCTTTCGCAACTGCTGGCCGAACGCGAGTCCCAGGGCGGTTGGCTCACCCGCGATGAGTTCGCCGCGATCGTGGGGCAGCTGCTCGACGCGCTCGAAGCGGCGCACGCGCGCGACATCGTGCACCGCGACATCAAGCCCGACAACATCATGCTGCAGCGGCTCGGCGGCGCGGGCTGGCTGCTGCGCCTGCTCGACTTCGGCATCGCCAAGGACATCGGCGCGGGCGGCACCACCGTTCACACGATGGGCACCCCGGCGTACATGGCCCCCGAGCAACTGAAGAACCGGGGCATCGGGCCCTGGACCGATCTGTACGCCGTGGGGGTGCTCGTCTTCGAACTGCTGACGGGCCGCGAGCCGTTCCCGTCGGCTTCCATCCAGGAACTGCTGCAAAAGAAGGTCGACCCCAGCTACGACCCGGCCGCCGCACTGGCCGACCTGGCCATCGGGCCGGCGCTGCTCGGTTTCCTGCGCCGGGCGCTCGCCCGCGAGCCCGACGCCCGCTTCCGTTCGGCCGCGGCGTTGCGCGCGGCGCTGCCCGAGGCGCTGGCCGACGTGCCCACGTTGCCCCTGCCGCACGCCGCCGGGCTCAGCCCCGCCGAGGCCGTCCGCTACCGCGCCGACAGCGACGAATCGTTCCAGCAGTGGCTCGCGACGGAACGCGCGCGCCTCGACCTCGAACACCGCCGCCTCACGACCACGCGCCACATTTCGGCGCGCGACGTCGATGGGCCGGCGCCCGACTAGCGGGCATCACTGGACGTGGACGAGGACCTGCCGGCGGCGGGGACCGTCGTACTCGCAGAAGAAGATGCCCTGCCAGGTGCCGAGCACGAGCTCGCCCCCGTGCACGAGAACGGTGGCCGAGGCACCGGTGAGCGTGCTTTTGACGTGCGCCGTGGAGTTGCCCTCGTCGTGGCGGAAGCCCGCGAGCCGGGGCACGGCCTGGGCCAGAGCGAGCAGGATGTCGTGGGCCACGTCGGGATCGGCGGCCTCGTTGATGGTGACCCCGGCCGTCGTGTGCGGCACGTAGACGACGCAGAGCCCGTCTTTGACGCCCGCCTGCTTCACGATGGCGCGGACCTGGGCGGTGATGTCGACGAGTGCCTCGCGGGCCGAGGTGTGCAGTTCAAGGGTGTGGGACATGGGGGCCATCCGGGGCGAACCCGTCACGCTGGATGCGGCGGCGGAAGTCGTCGTCGCTGCGGGACGGCGGATAGTCGCGGGGTGGGTAGAGGTCGCGCACGCGCGGCGGACGCGGATCGCGGGGCCGGCCACGCCGCCCGCCCCACCGCCCCGGCCGCCAGAAGCCGGACACGAGCAGGTAGCCGGTGAGCATGCCGCCCCAGTGGGCCGCCACCGCGATGGACCGGTCGGACATGAACCAGAGCAAGTCGATGACCACCGTGACGAGCCCGATCCACTTGGCCCGCACCGGAATCATGAAATACAGGTAGATGTACTGCTCCGGAAACGTGAAGCCGAACGCCACGGTGAGGCCGAGCACCGCCCCCGACGCGCCGACGGCGGCCTGACCGAAGAGCCCCGGGGCCAGATACCCCGCGATGACGAAGGCGACACCCGCGCCGATGCCGCACAGGAAGTAGAAGAACGTGAAGCGGCGGGCGCCCCAGTGCGCTTCGAGCGGGGTGCCGAACATCCACAGCACCAGCATGTTGAAGAGCAGGTGCATGGGGCTGCCGAAATCGTGCAGGAACATGTAGCTGCCGAGCTGCCACAGTTGCCCGGACAGCACGCCGTCGACCTGCAAAATGAGGTGTTCGAGGATGCTCGCGGCCGTGTCGCGGCCGTCCGAAATCCAGTGGATGACGACGAGCGACAACACGTAGCAGACGGCGTTGGCGGCGAGCAGCGTTTTCACGGCGCGGGGCATGCCCCCGCCGAGTCGATGGGCAACCGTCACGAAGCGACCTCCGGGGCGACGCCGCGGCGCAGCGCCACGAGCCGTGCGCACAGACTGACCGCCACCTCGGCCGGCGTGCGCGAGCCGATGCGCAGCCCGAGCGGCGCGTCGAGCCGGTCGAGGTCGGCCGCGGCGATGCCGTCGGCAACGAGGCGCTGGCGCAGGCGCCCGACCTTGCCGGCGCTGCCGATCATGCCGAGATACGCGCAGGGACGCCCGATCAGGCGGCGCAACACGAATTCGTCGTGCGCGTGGCCACGGGTGACGATGACGAGGCAGTCGCTCGGACGCGACTCGAACCCGTCGAGGAACGCGCCGAAGTCCTGAACCGCAAGCTCGGCCCGGGGGAAGCGTTCGGCGTTGGCCCATTCGGGCCGTTCGTCGACGACCGTGATGCGGAAGTCGAGCAACTGCGCCACGTGCGCGATGGCCCAGGCCACGTGCCCGCCGCCGAAGAGCACGAGCCGTGGGGGCGGCACCATGACGTCGATGTAGGCCGCCATGCGGCCGCCGCAGATCATGCCGACGTCGGCCAGGTCCAACTCGACGAGCCGCGGCACCCCGAGCGCCAACGCTTCGTGCGCTTCGCGGAGCACGCGGGCTTCGAATGCGCCCCCGCCCACGGTGCCGCACTGGCGCCCGTCGCCAAACGCCAGCAACTTGGCGCCCACGCGCTGCGGGGCTTCGCCGTCGGCGCGCACCACGGTGCAGAGCGCCACGGGTTCGTCGCGCCGCACCGCGGCCACGAGCGCTTCGTACAGTTCAGCGCTGTTCGGTGCCTGCGGAGTGTCCATGGGCGCGTCCTTTCGCGGGCGGGCGCCGGGCCGGCGGGTCGGGGCCGGCGCGGCCGGCGGGCCTACTGGCCGTTGAGGCGTTTCACGACCTTGGCCGTGATGTCGAGGTGCGGCATGGCGTAGAGCGTGGCGTCTTTGAGCAGGATCAGCGTGAACCCTTCGCTGAGCCCGATCTGGTTGATGACGTCCTGGATCTTGCCCTGGATGGGCCCGAGCACCTTGTTCGAGAAGTCCATGATGTCTTTCTGGCTTTTCATGGCCTGGTCGCGGTACTCGGACATGATCTTGACGTATTCGTCTTTCTTCTGGAGCCGCGCGGCCTCGGACATGAGCGAGAGCTGCTTCTGCGTGTCTTCCATGAAGGCCTGCAGCCGTTTCTCGCTTTCGTCGATTTTCTTCTGGATTTCGTCGCGCTTGGCCTCGACGCGCTTCTTGGCCCGCTGGAACTCGTTGCTCGTGTCGTAGACCTTCTGCATGTCCACGTAGCCGACCTTGAGGTCGTCGGCGAGCGCCGGCGTCGCGAACAGCACGGCCAGCGTGACACCTACGAGGGACCGAATCATCGCCTTGACTCCTTTCGAACGGGCCGCCCGCGCTGCCGGCGGGGGCCCCCCATCAGAATGCGTTGCCGATGGTGAACTCGAACACGTACGGGTCTTCGCCCGGTTTGGGCTTGAGCGGGAAGCCCCACTCGAAGCGCAGCGGCCCGACCGGCGACCACCAGCGGATGCCGAAGCCGGCGCTCGTGCGCAGGTCGAGCGGATTCATGATTTCGCCATCGTCGAAAGCGTTGCCCGCATCGAAGAACACGACCGCCTTGATGCCGACTTCCTCGAAGATGGGGATCTCGTATTCGGCGTTGAAGTAGAGCTGCTTGTTGCCGCCCTTGACGAAACCGTAGGTGCCGGTCGCCGGATCGGCCATGGTGGGCGCGTCCATGCGCGGGCCGAGCGAGAAGCGGTCGAAACCGCGCACCGTGAAGATGCCGCCGACGAAGAAGCGCTCGTAGATGGCCACCGGCTCGCGATAGCTGAAGATGTAGCCGATGTTGAGGTTGAACTTGAGGACGGTCTTCCACCAGAGCGGGAAGTAGCGCCGGCCGCGCAGCAGGATGCGCGTGAACTGGTTGTCGGACCCGAGCCACCAGTCGGCGTGTTCGACCGACGCCGAGGCGTACCAGCCGTTGGTCGGGAAGAGCCGGTTGTCGCGCGTGTCGTAGGCGAACGAGGCCGTGAGGCTGGACGTGAGGCCGTCGTTGAACAGGCTGCGCAGGTTGACGGCGGACGAGCCGCGCTGGCCGCCCTGCGACACGTCGACGTTTTCGAGTTTGTAGCCGAGCGACACCGTGAAGTCGTCGAGGAAGCGGTAGCCCCAGGTCATGGAGCCGCCCGTGGAACCGCGCGTGAAGTCGCTGTACTGGTATTCGAAATTGTAGAGTTCGGTCGAAAACGTGAGCGGCGTGTCGAAGAAGTAGGGCTCGAAGAACGACACGTTGAACATGGTGCGGATGCTCGAAATCATCGCCTGGAAGGACACGGTCTGGCCACGGCCGAGGAAGTTGTCCTTCGAGACCTGGGCGGTGGCGATGAAACTTTCGAGCGACGAGAAGCCCGCACCGACCTGGAACGTGCCGGTTTCCTTTTCGGCGACTTCGACGACGGCGTCGATGAGGTCGTCGGCGGCGCCGGGCTGCGTCGTGATTTCGACGCGCTCGAAGAAGCCGAGCCGTTGCACCATGGCCTTCGAACGCTTGATGCCCGTCTCGGAGTAGAGGTCGCCTTCGGCGATTTTCAACTCGCGGCGGATGACGAGATCGCGGGTGGTGGCATTGCCGCGCAACGTGATGCGGCCGAAGTGCACCTTGGGCCCGCGCTGCACGACGTACGAGAAGCCGATGAGGCGCTTCTTGCGGTCGAGCCGATGCGCGTTGGAGATGGAGCAGTAGGCGTAGCCCTGGTCTTTGAAGTGGTCGGCCAGCATGACCGTGTCGAGGTGCACGGTGAGCGCGTTGAAGATTTCGCCGGGCTTCAGTTTGAGCTGCTTCGTGAGTTCTTCTTCGTCGGCACCGAGTTCGCCGGTGAGTTTGACCTCGCTCACCTTGTAGCGTTCGCCTTCGACGACCGGGATGGTGATGTACATGAACTCGCCGTCGCGCGAGAGCGTGACGACGGGGTCGTCGACGCGGGCCGTGACGTAGCCCTTCATGGCGTAGATCTGCTGGATGGCGCGCAGATCTTCTTCGAACGCATCGCGCTTGAACTGGCCGAACTTGGTCAGGAACGAGAGGTAGTCGCCTTCGCGCGTGCGCAGGACCTTCTTGAGGTCGTCGTCGGGCACGTTTTCGTTGCCGAGGATGGTGATGGACTTGACCTTGACCTTGGACCGCTCGTGGATGACGAAGACGAGGTCGACCATGTTTTCCGGCAGCGGAATGAGCGTGTAGGCGACCTCGGCCAGGTAGAAGCCCTCTTCGACGTAGAGGTCTTTGATCTTCTGGATGTTGGCCTGGATCTGCGGCACGTTGACGATGCCGTACTGGCGGATGTCGACGACCTTCTGGATGTCTTCGAGGTCGACTTCGTCGTAGCCTTCGAAGCGCAGCGAGTTGATGGTGGGGCGTTCGCGCACGACGAAGACGAGGGCGAGCCCGTCACCCTCGGGGTGGGCGCGCACGGCCACGTCGTCGAAGAAGTCCATGTTGTAGACGCGTTTGACGTCTTCGCTGAGCAGCCCGCGGTCGAGCGGCCGGCCGATGCGCGTTTGCAGGCGGCTTTTGACCGATTCGGGGCTGACGCGGAAGAGCCCCGTGACGTCGATGCGCACGACGGGCGGCTTGAGCCGCAGCACTTCGGCGACGGCGTCGGCGAGGTCGAGCGGCAGCGGGGCCAGCGTGGCGCTCGGGGACGCCGGGTCCGCGGGGACGACCGGCGCCACCGGGGCGGGCGCGGCCTCGGGGGCCGGCGCGGCCGCCGGTTCGGGCGCGGCAAACGCCCCGAGCGGCGGCGCAAGCGCCAGAACGAGCCCGACGAGCCATGTTGAGCACGCGCGCTTCACGGGGCCTCCCCAGGCGCATCGTCGGCCGGGCCACGATCGTCGTAGGCCACGCCGTCGAGAAGCCGAATGGTGTGCGGCATGCGCCCGGCCAGGCCCACGTTGTGCGTGACGATGAGGAACGTGGTCCCGGTCTGCGCATTCAACTCAAAGAACAGGTCGTGTATTTCACTCGCCGTGGCTTCGTCAAGGTTGCCGGTCGGTTCGTCGGCCAAAACGATGTCGGGCTGCATGACGAGCGCCCGGGCAAGCGCCACACGTTGCTGCTCGCCGCCCGAGAGTTCGGAGGGCCGGTGGCTCATGCGGTCGCCGAGGCCGACCTGGCGGAGCAGCGCTTCGCCGCGCGCGACGGCCTTGCTGCGCGGCTCGCGGGCGATGAGCGCCGGCAGGATGGTGTTTTCGAGCGCGTTGAACTCGGGCAACAAGTAGTGGAACTGGAAGACGAAGCCGACCTTGCGGTTGCGGAAGGCGGCGAGCTCGCGGTCGGGCAGCGTGAAGACGTCGGTGTCGCCGTAGACGACGCGCCCGGTGGTCGGATGATCGAGGGTGCCGAGGATTTGCAGCAGCGTGCTCTTTCCGACCCCGGAGGGCCCGACGACCGCCACCATTTCGCCGCGCCCGACCGTGAAATCGACGCGCTGCAAGACTTCGAGGCGCCGTCCCTGATGCAAGAAACTCTTGGTCAGGCCTTCGACGCGCACGAGCGGGCTGCCCGGCTCCGGCCGGCTGCCGGACGCCGCGAACCGGTCAGTCATAGCGCAGTCCCTCCACGGGCCGCAACCGGGCGGCGGTGAGCGCCGGCAACAGGGTGGCGGCGAGGCAGACCGCAATGGCCGCGAGCGCCACGGCGGCCACCTCGAACGGGTCGACGCGCACCGGCAGCACCTTCACGTAGTATTCGCGCGGCAGCGGCACGCCGTGGATGCGCATGAGGCCGCAGGCGCCGAGCCCGAGGGCGATGCCCGCGGCCGTGCCGATGCTGCCGATGAAGCCGCCCACGACGAGGAACGTGCGCAGGATGCCGCGGTTCGGCGCACCGAGCGCCTTGAGCGTGGCGATCTGGCGCGCGCGCTGCAGGATGGTCATGACGAGTGCCGCCACGATGGCAAACGCCGCGACGACCAGCACGAGCCCGAGAATGGTGAACATGACGAGTTTTTCGATGGCCAGCGCCGCGAAGAGGTTGCGGTTGAGCGCCTTCCAGTCGAGCACCTGGAGCCCGCTGCCCCCGAGCGCGGCCGTGGCTGCGACGAGCGCCGCATCGGTGTCGCCGGTGCCGCCCGAAGCCCGCAGTTCGAGCCGGTTGACCGCATCGCCGTAGTTGAAGAAGGCCTGGGCCTGGCCGAGCTCGATGAACGCCTGCTTGAGGTCGTATTCGTACATGCCCGTGTGGAACGTGCCGGCGACCCGGAACGTGCGCGTCTTCGGCTGCACGCCGAGCGGCCCGACTTCGCCGTCGGGCGAGATGATCTGCAACTCGCCGCCCACCTCGACTTGCAGGCTGTTCGCGAGTTCCTCGCCGAGGAGAATGCTCGGGTGGATGAACTGCGGCGGCGCCCCTTCGTCGGGCGAGAGGCTGTCGTCGTCTTCGGCGGCAGCGGCGTCTTCGGCGTCATCGGCGGCGGCCGGTTCCTCGTCGTCTTCGGCGGCGGCCGGTTCCTCGTCGTCTTCGGCGGCGGCTGCGTCTTCGTCGTCATCGGCGGCCGGGGCGGGCCGGTCGGCGCCGCCGGGCGCGACAGGGGCTGCGCCGGGGGCCATTTCGAGCGGGTCGGCGGGGATGCGGTCGGACAACAGCCGATGGGGCTCGTCGAGATACCGGATGCCGCCGAGCACGATGGCACCGGCGAGCCGCCCCGAGGCTTCGAGGTCGGCCGGGATGACGCCGCGCAGGCTGACCGACGTGGCGAGGCTGGCCGGCGACGACACGATGACGTCGCCCTCGACGTAGGGGAAGACGGCGCCCACCTGGGGCAGCGCGGCAAGCCGGTCGGTGAGCCGGCGGTGGTCGTCGATGGGCCGGGCAGGCTCGGTGTGTCGCACGAGCAACTGGTCGCTGTTGTTGAGGATTTTTTCCTGCAAGAACTCGCGAAAGCCGCTCATGGTGGACAGCGTGATGATGAGCGTCGAGACGCCGACCCCGACGCTGACGATGGCGATGAGCGTGGCCGTCGTGACGGCGTGGCGCGGGCGGTACGTGGCGACGAAGGGCTTCGCCGAGCCGCCGCCCGGGGCCGCCGGCGGCCGCAGCAGGCGCACGGTCGCCCGCACTGCGAAGAGAAGCGTGGCGACGAGGGTGCCGCCGAGCGCCGACAGCATGGGCGGGCCCCAATGGGCCTGGTTCGGCGGCCGCACGAAGGCGAGCGTGAGCGCCGCGCCGGACGCGATGGCGAGCGCCACGCAGAGTTGCGCGATGAGGCCCGAGCGCCGGGCCGGCGCCCGGCCGAGCCAGTTCGCGAAGGCCGCGCGCACCCGGTGGCGCAGGATGGGCACCGAACGCTGGCTGCGGAGCAGGTTCCAGCCCACGAAGAACACGTAGTTGCGGTGCATGAGCGGCCGGCCGAGCCAGCCGATGAGCGGCACGAGCGGCAGCACGAACAGCAGGGTGACGAGCACGTCGGCGCAGATGGCCCCCACGAGCACCAGGATGACCCGCAGGTAGAACCCGGTCTCGGGCGACGCCCCGCGCAGGAGGGCCATGACGGCTCCCCCGGCAAGCGCCGCGAGCAGCAGCAGGGCCACGCGGGAGAGCCGCATCAGGGGGCCTCGGTGTCGGCCGCGAGCGCGGCTTCGGGCCGCATGTGCGGAAACAGGATGACTTCGCGGATGCTGTCCTGGCCGGTGAGCAGCATGGTGAGGCGATCGATGCCGATGCCCTCGCCCGCCGTCGGCGGCAGGCCGAATTCGAGCGCGCGCACGTAGTCGAGGTCGGCCAACTGCGCTTCTTCGTCGCCCTGCTGGCGCGCGCGTTCCTGTTCGCGGAAGCGTTCGAGTTGGTCGGCCGGGTCGTTCAATTCGCTGAACGCGTTGGCGATTTCGCGGCCGGCGGCGTAGAGCTCGAAGCGGTCGACGAACCGCGGGTCGGCGTCGTTGCGCCGCGAGAGCGGCGAGACCTCGACCGGGAACTGGGTGATGAAGGTGGGCTGGCGCAGCTGCGCCTCGACGCGCTGCTCGAACAGCGTCGCGATGAGGTGGCCCAAGGACAGGTCGGCCTTGACCGTGGGATCGGCTTCGCGCGCGAGCGCGAGCAGCCGTTCGCGGTCGCCGAGCGCCTCGGCCGGCACGCCGCCGATGGTGACCAACGAATCGGACATGGTGAGGCGCGCGAACGGGGCGGCAAACGAGAGCGTTTCGTCGCCGAGCAGCACGTGGTCGGCGCCGCAGACCTGCTGCACGAGCCCCGCGAGCAATTCCTCGGTGAGCTGCATCAGGTCTTCGTAGGTGGCGTAGGCCCAGTAGAACTCGAGCATGGTGAATTCGGGGTTGTGCGTTTGCGACAGCCCCTCGTTGCGGAAGTTGCGGTTGAGTTCGTAGACCCGTTCGAGGCCGCCGACGACGAGCCGCTTGAGGTAGAGCTCGGGCGCGATGCGCAGGAACAGTTCGATGCCGAGCGCGTTGTGCCAGGTCTTGAAGGGCCGGGCCGTGGCGCCGCCCGACATGGGCTGCATCATGGGGGTTTCGACTTCCATGAAGCCGCGCGCGTCGAGGAAGTTGCGCACGTACCGCACGATGGCGTTGCGCTTCGCGAAGACCTCGCGCACCGAGGGGTTGACGATGAGGTCGACGTAGCGCTGGCGGTGGCGGGCCTCGGTGTCTTGCAGGCCGTGGAACTTTTCGGGCAGCGGCCGCAGCGCTTTCGTGAGCACGCGGAACTGTTCGGCGACGAGGGTCAACTCGCCGGTTTTGGTACGCGTGACGGGGCCCGTGACGCCGAGGATGTCGCCGATGTCGACGAGTTGCTTGAAGGCTTCGAAGGCGTCGGCCAGCAGCCGGTCGTGGCGAAACCAGATTTGCAGGTCGCCCGAGCGGTCGCGCAGCACGCCGAACGCCATCTTGCCGAACGAGCGCACGGCCATGAGGCGGCCGGCGACGGCGTAGCGCGCGGGGTCGGCGGCGAGCGCCTCGGGGCTCTGCGGTTCGGCCGCGGCGCGCACGTCGGCGAGCGCGTGGCTGACGCGGAAATCGTTCGGATAGGCCGGCCCGCCGGCCGCCGCCAGGGATTCGAGCTTGCGCCGGCGTTGGCGCACGAGGTCGTTGTCGTCGAGCATGGGGTTCGGGGTGTCCTGTCCTCGAAACGGCTGCGGTCGCCGTGGCCAATTCACGAGCGTCGCGGGGCAGTTTGGGCCCGGGGCCCCGCAACGTGCCGGCGCACTCTAGGGCAACCATAGAAGGGGGTCAAGCCGTGGGGCGCGGGGGCGGGGGTGCCCGGCTCGTGACACCACCGGAACGAATTGATACAGTGCGCCCCGCTCTTGCGGGCTCATGCCCGCACGGAAGGGTGACGATGACGAACCTGAAACGAAACTTGGCGCTTTCGGGCCTGGCTGGATGCCTCGTGTTGGGACTCACGGCCGGCTACTGGTCCGGGCAGTCGAACGAGGCACAGAAGCGGCGCCAGGAAATCCTGCGCAAGATCCCGACCGAGCCGGGGGTGCTCATCAACGTGGAGGCCGAGGATCTCCCGGGCACCGACGACCTGACGAAGCTCGGGCGGGCGGCCACGGCGGCGCTGCGCGCCGGCATGCTCGGCAACGTCAACGACAACGTGCGCGCGCGCTGTGCCTGGATGCTGGCCTGGCTGCGCGACCCGGCGGCCATGGGCGACCTCGTCCACGCGCTGCGCGACCGCTCCGGCGAAGTGCGCACGGCGGCCCTCGAAGCGCTGGGCGCGCTCGACGCTACCGAACCGGTGCCGGCCATTGTCGAGGCGCTCGGCGACACCGAGTCGAACGCGTGGATCCGGGCCGGAGCGCTGCGTACGCTGGGCCGGCTCGGCGACCCCCGGGCGCTCAAGGCCATCGAAGGCTACATCAACGACGAAGACGACGACACGCTGCTCGGCGCGGCGCTCTCGGCACTCTGGGAAATGCGCAACATCGTGGGCTTCTCCACGATCGAGAAGCACTACCTGCGCGCGTTGCAGTTCGAAAACGGCAGCCACCGCGTCATGCTCATCAACTGGCTCGGCAAGATGAAGTCGCGGGCCGCCGTGCCGGTCCTCATCGACCTCTTCTCCGAGGTCGAGCGCTACCACAAGAACCGCATCATCGTGGCGCTCGGCGACATCGGCGACGCGCGCGCGGCCGACTTCCTCGTCGACTACCTGCGCAAAACGCAGGACGGCCGGCTCATGAACAACGCCGCCATCGCGCTCGCAAAGGTTGGCGGCAAGGCCCAGGCCATGACCGAGTTGAACCGCCTCATGGCCGACCCCAAGGCCTACGTGCGGGTCAACGCGGCGTTCGTGCTCGGCGAGATCGGCGACGCGGCGGCCTTCCCGACGCTCACGGCGGCGCTCAAGGACCAAAACGACTTCGTGCGCTCCGAAGCCTGCGTGGCGCTCGGCCGCATCGGCGACCAGACGGTCGTGCCGGCCCTCGAAGCGGCCGCGGCCGACTGGAACCGCTTCGTGCGCCGCGACGCCATCGTGGCCCTGAACCGCATCGACTTCCCGCGCTTCCGCGGCCTGCTCGTCGACAAGTTGCTCAACGACGACGTGCCGGTCATCCGCGCCCGGGCCCTGCGGCTGCTCGCCGAGAAGCGCGACCCGGCCGTGCTGCAGGCCCTGATGCGCAACCTGCGCAGCGGCGCGCAAGCCGAGAAGCTCGAAGCCGTGCGGGCGCTCGTCGGCATGCCGCAGGCCAACACGGCCGAACTCGTGCCGGCGCTGCTCTATCAACTCGTCTCGGGCTACTCCACCGACATCCGCGGCGCCGTCCTGCAAGCCGTCCGCGAACAGCAGATCGGGGCCGCGGCCCCGATGCTCGTCGAGATCGTGCACCACGCCTACGGGCAGCACCTGCAACGCGTGCTGTTCACGATTGGACGGCTCAAGGTCGCGGGGCTCGTGCAGCAATTGCCGGCCCTGGGTCAAATCGAAGACCGCGCCGACCGGCTGTACCTCGCGTTTGCGCGCGCCATGCACGGCGACGGCGAATCGTTGAAGGCGCTGCTCGCGGGCCTGTCCGACGGCTCGGTCGACGAGAAGCGCGACGCGGGCTTCCTCCTCGGCAAACTCGACGACAAGAATGCCACCGAAGCGCTGAGCGCGCTGCTCACGCACAGCGACCCGCTCGTGGCACTCCACGCCGGGCAGGCGCTGCTCGGCCGCGACTTCGCCACGCGCGCGGGGCAGATCTACACGGCGCTCGCCTCACCGCGGCCAAACCAGGCCGACGAGGCCGAGCGCGTGTTCGCGAAGCTCGGCAGCGACGATGTCGACACCTTCCTGCAGGAAAAGCTGAAGACCGAACGCCGCTGGTTCATGCGCCAGCGCGTGGCCGACATCCTCGAAGTGCGCCGCGACAAGGAATTCCGGTAGCCCCCCGTGCGCCGCTGCCCGCGGACCGCGCGGCCCGCGCCCCCCGCACCCCCGGCATCCCCCGACGTCGTGCAGCCCGCCGCCCGCAGTCGCGGCGAGTGGCTGCTGCTCGGCGCGGTGGCCCTGCTGCCGCTCGCTCACTGCCCGTGGCTCTCGACCCACTCGCTCGCGAAGGCGGTGTGGCTCTGGCTCGCCGTCGGGGTCGGCCTGCTCGCCGTGGCGCTGCGGCGCCGCCCGGCCTTGCCGTCGGCCGCGGCCGATCGGTTCGGACGATGGGCGCCTCGGCTCTTTGGCCTGGCGTTCTTGGGGAGCCTCGTTGCGTTCGGGCTCCGCAGCCGAGACCTGCTCGGGGGCGCCGAACGGCTGCTCGTCGACGCCGCCGTGCTGGCGGCCGCCTGGGGGCTCTGCGGCCGGGGCCCGGCAGGCCACGAACGACTGCTGCACGCCTGGGTCGGCGGGGCGGCGCTTGCGGCCGGCCTGCAACTCGCGGCCCGGCTCGGTGGGGCCGAGGCGGGCCATGAGCCGCCCTACGGCAACGCCATGGTCGCCGGCATGCACGCGGCGGTGGCGCTGCCGGGGGCGCTGGCGCTCTGGTTCGGGGCGCCGGCCGACGCACGCTGGCGGCGCCGCCTCGGCTACGGGGCGTCGGCCCTGCTGCTCGCCGCCCTCGGCCTCTCCGGCTCGCTCGGCGGCCTGGCCGCGGCGTGCTTCGACCGCTACCACATCGCGGACGGCGAGCGGGTCG
>CAYRCM010000134.1:0-16186 GCA_964422715.1 uncultured Myxococcales bacterium
TTTGACGCCACGCGGTGCCGTCGGAAAAGGTCGGTGACCTTCTTTGACGCCACGCGGTGCCGTCGGAAAAGGTCGGTGACCTTCTTTGACGCCACGCAGTGCCGTTGGAAAAGGTCGTGGACCTTCTTTGACGCCACGCAGTGCCGTTGAAAAAGGTCGGTGACCTTCTTTGACGCCACGCGGTGCCGTGGGACGCCGGCACCGACGGAATCTCACCGAGCACCTGGAAAACGGCGAGCTGACCAAGCTCCGGCGTCGCCTCGGGGCCGAGGCGAAGTCGCTTCGTCCGCGTCGACCTTGGGTTTCTGCGCGCGGGGCGCGCCGAGGCGTCTCGGAGCGTCTCGCCGCCTGCGGCAGCCAGACGGCTACGGAGCGCGCCTTGTCGGTCACCGCGGACGGGACGCGCGGGTTGTCGACGAGAGCACCGCGGCCCGCCACCACGCCCGCCGGTGCGCGCCGGAGAGAGCCGGGCCAAGAAACGAAAAAGCCCCGGGGGTACCGGGGCTTCTTGCGGAGCGGGAGACGGGACTTGAACCCGCGACGTCAACCTTGGCAAGGTAGTTTCATCGTAGCAACAAGGCCATTTGCGGCCTGATTTCAAGCCGTTCGCGCCTCACCGTGTCGCAACGTGTAGCCCGAAACGGCAGCCGCACGGATACCCGGAGCGGATACCCGAGGCCCCCTAACCTGCCCCGCGGCTGTTACCGCGGGACCCCGCGGTAATACAATCGCACTAAAACGGAAGTAGTACAAACGTATTGACAACGAAAGCGCGTGCGGATACTCTGGGGGTGACTTCAAGGGAGGCTCCCCGATGAAAGCCAACCGGAAGAACCGCAGCAACGCCACCGATACCACGAAAGCCGTTCTCTACTGCCGCGTGTCCACCGACGAACAGGCGGTTGAAGGCGTGTCACTCGACGCGCAAGAGGCCCGGCTGCGCGCCTACTGCGCGCTGCGCGGCCTGGTCGTTGTCGAGGTGGTCGTTGACGCCGGGGTGAGCGCCGGCAAGCCGCTGGCGGCCCGTGAGGGCGGGCGGCGCGTGCTCGACGCCGTGCGGACCGGCGCGGCCGGGGCGGTCATCGCGTGGAAGTTGGACCGCCTGTTTCGCAACGCCGCCGACTGCCTGGCCGTGACCGACGGATGGGATCGGCGCGGCGTGGCGTTGCACCTGGTAGACCTCGGGGGCCAGGCCGTCGACACGTCAACGGCCATGGGGCGGTTCTTCCTGACCGTCATGGCGGGCGCTGCCGAAATGGAGCGCAATCAAGTGCGCGAGCGGACCGCCGCGGCGATGGCGCACAAGCGCGCCCGGCTCGAATACTGCGGCGGCGCGGCGCCCTACGGGTGGAGTGTGGCCGCCGACGGCGAGGCGCTCGAACGCAACGAAGCCGAACAGGCGACGATTGCCGCGGCCCGCGAACTGCGCGCCAGCGGGCTGTCTCTGCTGCGGGTTGGCGCGGCGCTGGAAGCCCGCGGCATCCTGCCCCGCTCGGGGGGCCGCTGGCACGCGAAGACGGTCCGCGCGCTGGTGGAGGCCGCGGCATGACGCGGCGGGTTGTCGACCTCGAACGCGTGCGCCGGGCTCTCGCCCGGCTCGACGAACTGGCGAAGCGGCCCGAGTTGCAGACGGACGCAGCCCGGGCCCGGCTCGCCGAATGGATGAGCGCCGGCGGCCCCGACCGCCCGCTGAGTGTAGAGGAGCCCGAACGCATGGCACCGATGAACACCACGCTACAGGTACGCATCGCCACCGAGACGGTTGCGCGGCTCGAACGGCTGGCCGTCGCGATGAAGGATTCCCCGACGGCCCGCGCCGCGGGGCGCTTCACGCTCGCCATGGCGGCGCGCCTGGCCATCGAGGAAGGGCTGGCGGTTCTCGAATCGCGCTTGCAGCCGGCCCCAGAGAAGTAGCAGCCGGCGCTCTACCGGCACCCTTCCGACGCGCCGGAGCATCGACCGCGCGGCCTGGCTCCGGCTGCCCGTCGGTCAAGCCCGCAAGGAAACCTCCGTCGCAACAATCGAAGGGGTGGGGGGAAAACCATGCCGACCTTGGATATCGAGAAAGTCCGTGGGGCCCGTGGGTGCGTTCAACTGCTTTCCGAGAGCCCGCGCAAGTACAAGTGGTTCGGGCCGTACTGGTGGCACGTCAAGCGCATCCTGCGGGAGTGCGGGGCGAGTCGTCGCCTGGTGCCGTTCGTCTACGGCACGGCCGATGACCCCTCCGATGCCGTGACGGCGCTCGCGGAGGGCAAGACGGTCAACGAGATCATGCAAGCCGCCATCGAACGGCAGGAAACGAACGCGATGTTGTACGGCTACCAGCCCTGGACGCCGCATCCCGAGACCGGCGAGATGTACTTTCTGAACGACCCCGACGTCGGGGCATGATCTTGGCCGTCGTCGCGCGAATCGGCGGCGGCAAGAGCCGCCTACGAAACGAAGCCCCCGCGGCGCACCGGGCCGCTGCCCGTCATTCCCGCTCGAACGCCGCCGTGGCGCAGTAGTGCCCTCTGCCTGGCGCGGGGCCCCTGCGCTACATCGCGCCGCGATCATCGACCGGCCTCCGGCCAATGCCGACGCGAGCCCGATGCACTGGGTGACAGAACGCGCCGCGGCATTCTTCGCCGGGCTCGGGAAAGATTGCGCCCCGGTGGCCGCCGACATCGCAGCACGGTCCGCGCAGCGTTGGGCGCCTTGCTGTCCGAGCGTGCGCGGCGGCGAGCCCGGGGCAGGCGCGGAAGCGTGGGCACCCTTCCTGCCGGACAGCGGGGGCGGCTGCTGGATGCTTTGGAACCTTGCCCGGATTCCCAGGCCACCCTTGTGAAAGCGGGCACAGGGATCGCCGCCCATCGAGGCCCGCCGGAATCGTGCCCTCGTGAAACGACCTCTTGCGCGAAGCCGCAACCGGCCCGGGCGCGCAGTCGCCGCCCCCCCCGCGTGTGGCCGTTCAGAGCCTGTTACACGTTGTTACACGCTGCCTTTGGAAGTTGTTACGGGCCAGCGGTTGTTACGGCCCTGCAACGGGTGATTCCGGTGCCCTCGCCAGCGTGATGGGAGTCCCCCCGGCTTTGCCGGGGAGGCAGCCATCTTCTGACAGATCCGGGAGTCACGCCCGGCAGATGGGGTCCGAGAACGCGACGCGCACGAAAATCTGCCTCGACGTTCAGGTCGCGGGAGTCCGGGCCCGTCGCGAAAGGGCCCCTTTGAGGGGCCAGCGATGAAATGCCCGCCCTTCGCGGGGGAATTCGTCACGACCAAGCATCAGCCTCTTGCCACCGCCACGGCGGGACCCGGCACCCCAGGTCGCTGTCCGCCCCAGCCTGGGCCGCCCCGAAGTGGCCAAAGTCATCCACGACCTCTGGCTGTGCACCTCGGCAACGGCGCCACAGCTCGAAGCGTGGCGCGTCATCCGGGCCGACAACACGAATCGCGTAGTCGACGAGGAACGGGTCCTTCGGTTGTCGTTTGCGCAAGGCGAGGCCGGTGGCTTCTGCGAACTTCTGGATCTGCGTCATGATCTGCCCCTAATTTCCGCTCTCGGCGCCGGCACCATGCCAGCGCCCGTCACAATGGGTGCGGCAATAGGGGAACTACTGAGTTCGGGATGGGCTGTCGCTCACAAGCGGGGTTGCAGCGGGCGATACCTTGGTGATGTTCGCGCCCGGGTTTGGCGCTGTTGCAGTTGGGCGCGCCGTGCGGCGGGATCGTATCGAGAATCGGACGAAGGTGCCGGCGACGGCGACTGCCAGCACCGGCCGCATCCCGCCGCTGTGCCGCCGCCACCCGCCCGGGCCCCTACACGACGAACCGCCCGTCTTCGAGCCGGCGCGCCTGGCCGAGCGTCACGAGCGTCTCCAGGATGTCGGCCACGGTGTCGACGCGCGCCCCCTTGAATCGGCGGGCGAGGGAATCGGCCGCGACCGCCCCCGGCTCGGCTTCGAGCGCCGTGCGCACGGCCTGCACGCGGGCGACGAGGCCCGCCGGCCAGGCGGCCTTGCCGGCCCCGGCCTTGGCCGGTTCGGCCGACCGTTCGCCGGCCGCTTCGAGTTCCGGCAATTCAGGCTGTTCGGGGGCTTCGGCGGCAACGGGTACGGGCCGGCCGCCGGGGCACTGGAACTCGGGCCGCAGCCAGCGCACGAGACCCCGCGCTTCCTCGGCCGCGCGTTCGGCGTTCAGGGCCACGAGCCGTTCGAGGATGTCGTCGTCGCTGAGCGTCGGGGGCCAGCCATAGGCCGCGAACACCGCCCGGTCGAGCGCGTCGTGCAGTTCGCGCAACACCGAGCAGAGGCCCTGCTCGTGGATGGCCTTCTCCTTCGCCGTCAGCGCTTCCTCGGCCCGCAGCTTTTCGAGCACGTTGTACATGCCCGTGAGGGTGAGCCCCGGGTGCGCGGCCTGCTGCCGCTTGCGGTGCTGGTCGAGGGCCTCGCCGAGCTCGCGGATGGCCGCCGCCTGCGCCTCGCTCGCGGCCGGGAAGGGGAAGGGGAGGAAGCAACGCGTGTTGTTGTACGTCGGGTCGTTCCCGATGCCCATGCGTCCGCCGGCCCGTGGCGCCCACTCCGTGTGGGCCCTCGATGAGAGAACGCCAAGGCAAAAAGCGTCCTCCAAGGCAAACGCATAGAGCTTGTGGTCTGGGCAGACCGCCGCGTCCATGAACTGGCAGACGCGGTGCTTGGAGGTTTCGGGCGTGGCGATGTACCGGCGCAGGCCATGCAACGCGGTCCGCATCTTTCCGCGAGCCTCACCAAAGAGCCACCATTTGTCGCGGTAGTTGTCGCGGCGGTTCTGCTCCCGCTCGGGCTTCACGTGGTCGTACAGCCACTGGTAGGCCGTCGGGTAGGCGTCGCGCAGCCCTTCCGCGCTGAAGCCGAACGCGTCGATGACGTAGCGCTCCAGCCGTTCCTGCATGAACTCCCGGGCGTTCAAGTAGGGCCGGACGACCGGCGGCAGATTCCCGAGGTCGAACCCGAGCTCGACCACCTGCGCGGGCGTCAGGCGGAAGCCCTTGCCGACGAGGTTCATGCCCTGAAAGGACAGGTTGGCGTTGGCCCGGAGCGCTGCGGCGGCGGCCACGTTGGCACCGGCGGCCAGATCGGCGTGGATCGTCGAAACGTCCGTCCAGCGCACATCGACGCGCTCGTGGCCTTGCGTCTCATCGAGCACGCGGCCGAGCCGAGCCGGCTGTTGGCCGTCGCCCGCTTCGGATTCGGCAACACTGAGGCTGATGCGTACGTCGGCACCGTCGTCGACCCACGGGTGGTCGGCGATGGCGGCCACGAGGCGCAGCGCGGGCGCGGCGTTCAACTGCGCGTCGATGACCTGGCGGTTCTGCGTCTGGCCGAGGCTGTTCGTGGTGATGAGGCCGAACCGCCGGAGTTGGCCCGCGCGCGCGAGTTCGGCGGCCCGCTGCCACCAGTAGACGACGAAGTCGACCGTCTTCGGCACGTCGGGGTAGGCGCCGCGAACGGCCTCGACGTAGGGGTCGCCGAGCACCTCGCGCATGTGTTTGTTGCCCAGAAACGGCGGATTGCTCACGACGAAGTCGGCCATGGGCCACTCGGCGCGCCGCGCCCCCACGTAGCGGTAGACCGGACGCTGCCGGCGCTCGTCGGGCACGTTCTTGCCGGTGACGGGGTGCGGCTTCACGCTTTCGCCGTCCCAGCGGGTGACGGGCCGGCCGGAATCGTCGCAGAGCGGCACGACGCGGTCGTAGGCGAGGAGCGCGTCGCGGCATTCGATATTCTTCGCGTCGCGCAGCACGGGCTCGGGCGGGTTGACCTGGCCGTGCGTGCGCACGTGCCACTGCAAATACCCGATCCAGAGTACGAGTTCGGCGATGGCCGCCGCCCGTGGGTTGATTTCGAGGCCCAACAGTTGGTGCGGCCCGACGGTGACGCCTTCGAGTTCGAGCACGTCGCGGCTGCCGCCGAGATCGTGCAGGGTCTGCAACACTTCGCCTTCGAGACGTTTCAGGTGTTCGAACGTGACGTAGAGGAAGTTGCCCGTGCCGCACGCCGGGTCGAGCACCCGCACTTTGCAGAGCCGCGCGTGGAAGTCGCGCACGAGTTGCTGCGCCTCGCGCGCCGCGGCCTCGCCGGGCCCCGCGGAGGCGGTGAGCAGGTTCGTCACGGCGCCGACGACGGCATCCCATTCGCGCCGCAGCGGCTCGACGACCGTCGGCAGCACCAGCCGTTCGACATAGGCCCGCGGCGTGTAGTGGGCGCCGAGCTTGTGGCGTTCTTTCTCGTCTAGGGCGCGTTCGAGCAGCGTCCCGAAAATGGCGGGCTCGACATGGCTCCAGTCGGCCGCGGCGGCTTCGAGGAGCAGCGCCACCTGCGCGCGCTTCAGCGGCAGCACCGCCGGCTCACTGAAGAAGCGGCCGTTGAAACGCAGCAGTTTCGCTCGCAGCACCGGCGAAAAACCGCCGCAGTCCATGTCGTGCCAAAGCGCCTGGATCGTGAGCCGCAGGGTTTCGGGCTCGGCCGCCACTTCGCCGAGCAGTCGCGTGAAGGCACCCGCCGGCAGCAGCCCAACGTCCTCGGCGAACATGGTGAACAGACAGCGCATGAGGAAGTCGGCGACGTACTCGGCGCCGAAGTCCTTTTCGAGCGACCGAGCGAGCGCCGCCAGGTGCCCGGCCACCTCGCGCGTGACCTCGGCCGCGTGGCGCGCCGGGTCCAGGGCGAGCGGGTCGGTGAACACGAGCCGCAGCCGCTCTCGGAGGGCCGGGTTTGCGAGTTCGCCGAGCACCATGCGGTGCGTGCGCGGTTCGGGAAACGGCAGATACCCTTTGCCGCGCCGCTCGAAGTCGGCATAGAGCGCGAACGTGTGCCCGACGTCGACGACGACGAGAAACGGCGGCCATTCGGCGAGCGCCCGGGCGTACTGTTCGGCCTGGCCGCGGGCGCGCAGCATGGCGTCGTCCCAACTCGACGTGCCGCGCCGCGCCGTGCCCGTGCGGCGCCGGCCGGTGGGCGCGCCGAGCTCGGCCGTGGCCTCGGCGCTGCCGCCGTCGGCCCCCTGCTTCGCTTCGAGCACGAACGCGCCTTCCTTGTAGAGGTCGATGCGCCCCGTGCTGGTCGAGCCGTCGGCATGGCGGAAGGTGACGGCTTTCTCGAACACGTAGCGGTTCAGCCGTTCGTCTTGGTGGGTGGGGTCGGGCCGCGCAACGCCGAGCAAATCGCACAACTCGCTCAGGAACAACTGGTAGTTGGCGCGCTCGGCCGCCCCCGACGCCTGCCAGCGGGCGATGAACGCGGCAACGGCGGCCTCGGTGGCGACGGCGGACGGGTCGCTATGCGGTGTGTCGGACATTGGCGGGCCCCCCTTCGGGCGCCGTCATGGTAGTCGTTGCCCTCGGTGGCCAGCAAACGTTTTCTGGGCGGGGCGGGGACGGGCCATGATGCCCCTCGGACGAATTCCGAGTACCGGCCCAGGACGCGGGAAGGTCGCGGGTCGGCATAGCACGCGCCCTTCGGCCCGCAAGACGTCAAATCCGCCTTGACCGGGCGGCGGCTCACGACAATACTTTGCTTCGGGGATAGAAGGCCAACCTCGTCCTCAGGAATTGTGTGGTTTCGAGCAGGAACACGTCCGTGAAGTTGGAACGCGTCGACTGTCTCCTCACATACATCCTCGCGGCGGCGGGCGAGTGCGAATTCGGCCGCCGCGAGCTCGGCGAGATCCATCTTCTGAAATACGTGTTCCTCGCCGACTTGCTCCATGCCGAGCGCAACAACGGTGAGACGTTCACCGGCGCACCTTGGCGGTTCCATCACTTCGGGCCATGGGCGGAGTCCGTCTACGAACGGATTTCGCCGGTCATTGCCAACATGGGAGCGCGGGAGCGGCGCGTTCAGAGCAGCAGGTATGAAAACGATCTGGTCCGTTGGACAGTCAGTGCTCCAGGGGTCGTCGCAGAAAAGGAGCGGCAGATTCCCGTGGTGGTGGCGACTGGTCTCAAACGGCACCTCCACGAATTCGGCGACGACACATCGGCGCTGCTTCACTTCGTGTACGGCACTGAGCCGATGCGACATGCAAGACCGGGCGACCCCCTCGATTTCTCGATGGCGGCGCAAGGAGTCCAGCCAAGGCGCGCAGTTCAAGACAGGCACGTCGACACTGAGAAGCGGGCGCCGACACGAACAGAGCGTCTTGCGCGGGCGAGGGATGAGTTGAACGCAAGATTGGAGATTCGCGCTGCTCAGCGTCGTGAACGTGCCGCTCCGTCACGCTCGCCACGCTACGACGCCGTTTTCTTTCGTGGGCTGGCCGAGCTGGACGCACTCGCCGGAGAGCCAATCGTCGGGGCCAAAGGCACGGTTGTCGTCGGTGAGGAGATATGGAAGTCGGAGGGAAGGACGAAGGGCGATGCCAGCTGAGGCCGTCACCCTGATCTATCCGAGCGTCTGTATCCAATCCCTCGTGACACCGTGGTGGGTCGTGGACAAGGACTACGACCTCCGTGTCGGCCGGCTGGTGCACGCCTTCGTGAACTACGTGGACACTGAACCGTGGGAACTCAAGGCGACGGGGCGGGCGGAGCCCCGGAATCACAAAGTTTTTGAAGCAGAAATAGTGCCCCTCCGGCTTGGCGACCGAAAAACGGCCCCGCGTCTGCCAGTAGCGGCGATGCCGATCTTCCCGAAAGAAGTACGCATCGTTCAGCGAGCCAAAGTTCGCCCCGCGCTTGTGGTGGCGAACAGCTGGACCCAGATTCCGCAGGCCCTCGCAGTTGGGATGACCGGAACGCAAAAACGCCCGGCGGTCTTGGCGGCACCCTTCTACGGAGTGGACCAAAATGGGACCCGGGCGGGATTCGACCCGGAGTTCGTCGAGCGAGTCTGCCTCGGCGAATACGTGCAGTTTCTGTTCGATAAGCTGCCAATCAAGGGGAGCACCGAGGAGTCGCTCCTGCGCTTCGACCACATTCAGCCGCTCGGCGCGCATGCCAGCTACGTGAAACCAACGGAATTTCGTTTGAGCGACAACGCGTTGCAGATCATTCTCGATTGGCTGGCTTGGGCGTTCTCTGGAGAAATCGATCCTGACAGTGAACTCTGGACTGCCTTGCGCATCATCAACGAAAACCGAGGCACGTAGACCAAACTTGCGGTCTCCCGTGGGCATCTCAAGATGGTGCCACGTCGGTTTCGACGCGGACGGTCTGGTCGTGGAAGACTCCAAATCGGGCGAATCCCCGCGCGTGCCGCTCCATCCGGCCGCCTTGGCCAAGCGTCGCGCCGCCCGCGGCCTCCCCGACGGATACGTCATCGCGCTCGCGAGCGGCGACCAGCCTTTGTCGCATTCGGTCACGGTCGCGTTCCGGCGGGCCGCCGTAGGAGCGGGGCTCAAGAATCTGCGCTCTCACGTTCTGCGGCACGTCGTGGGTACGCGCCTGCCAGCGACCGGCACGCGCCTGCCCGAGGCCGTATCCTTCATCGATCACAAGACTTTCGCCCTGAGTCGACGCTGCGGGCACGTATCCTGGAACCGCATGAGGACCCTCGTGTCGAACATGCGCATTTCCGGGCTTGACGGTGAGGCTGGGTCACAATGGCGACTTCTAAGCGCACCCTGGACCCGCTTTCCAGACCCGAGGTCAAGATAGTGCTGAAGGACGCGCTGGAGGCGTTGTATCGCCCTGGCGTTGCGGGATTGGAGAGATGGGAAGCCGAATTGGAGTTCCGGCGTGCCTGGAACTCTACACTCGACCGATACTGGCTGGTTGCAGAGCGAGTCGCCGGAGGCAACGACAGCGTTGAACGGGCGAGGATAGCCTTCGCCGCGGGACATGTAGACGGGCCCGCCACCGAGGCTGTGCGCCTGGCGGTGCAGTCCGACCCCAACGGCCGGAGGATTGTCAAGAGGCTTCGGCAGTTGCACGCGGAGCGGGAGGGGCCCGAGCTCTGCACCGAACCGGAAGAGGGCCGGCCCCAACCTGCCCGGCCGAAGGGCAGACCCCACATCCCGCGCCTCCATGATGGCGTATGCCGCGCCGTGCTGCAGCTCCGCGGCCAATGGCCCGCGCGCGGTCTCGACGTCGACCACGAGGCGACCCCGTGTGACACCCGGGACCAATGCGTCATCATCGACCCCCACAATTTCGATGAGTCAGGGATGCTCCTGGTCCGTCGTTTCCCCCGGTGGACATGGGAAGACATCGCGGTGCTCGCGCGAAAGATCCTTCCTGACGACGGACGCTTGCCCCAGCCAACGGCAGACTACTTCAAGAAACTATGGCGGGAGCTGCCGCCGGCCATCGGAATAGTGGTAGCGTCCGATTCTGAACAATCGAATGCACGGCGGCCCCGGGTTGCTGTGCGGGAAGGACTGGAGACCGTCGAGAACTGGAAACGGCGGCTGAAGGACTACCTCGAACGCTGGCGTCCTTTCACGGACCCAGGCAACGCCCGACGCGAGATAGAGCGCTTCGTCGGCTACTACTTCCCGGAAGTTGAGTTCACCGTCCGCCTCCCCTTCGAATAGCCACTGCCAATCCCCCGAGGACCACTTCGGCGTCCCGTTCCCCACAGCGGATTTGGTGACCTGGAAAAGCGTGAGACGGCGGGCAACACTGCCGACGAAGCGCAACGAGCCCTCACCAATGGGGGCGAACGGAGAGGCCCGATGACCGCAGATAGCAGAAAGAGCCCAAGGGACGCACGGTTACTCGGATTGGTGCAGGTTGCCGAGCGCCTCGCGATATCGATCCACACCGTGCGCAGGTGGGCGAGCCAGGGGCGGCTGCCTGTGGTGAGGCTGTCGTCCAGGGTGCTCATGCCCGAGCACGAATTGGAGTCGCTCATCGAGCGCGGACTCGAAAAACCCCGAGCCCATTTGGCGCTCTGAACATCGGGATCCGCCCGAGATGGATTTGAGTGGAATCCGACCACTGCTCTGGAGCGCGCGCCCACGACTTGGGCCTGACTCGGGCGCGTCTCTCCGACGCCAAGCGGCGCCTGCCGCCGCAGGGAGATGAAACGATGCCGGTCAAGTTTCTGCGCCTACGGGAAGCGGTCAAGCGTCATTGCCGGAGTCTCTGTACCGTGCGGCGGTGGGCCGCGGAAGGCCGAATCCCGGTTGGCAAGATCGGGTGGGCCGTCGCAGTCGACGAGCGCGAAATCGAAAAACTCATCGAGGCCCGTGCCGTGCCGGTGCGGCCGGACCTGGCGGTGTAGGGGGGAGCGATGAAAGGAAGAGAACAAGGCGAGCGCGTGCCCTCGGCTCTGTTGCACCAGAACCGGGAGCCTGTAGCGCTCATCCAAGCCATGGATACCACAACTATACCCCACACCGGCCACAATGGCAACGCGGATTGCGCGGCCCGGGCGCCCGGCGCGATGACCTCCGCCGAGTGGTCTGAGATGACACCGGAAGCGGCGGCGCTGGCCTACGCGCAGCGCGGGTTTCTCGTGCTCCCGGTTCGGGCTGGCGAAAAGCGCCCGCTGCGGCGCGCCTGGCAGGCTGCGGCAACGTGCGACGGCGAGGCGCTGGCGCGCGAATGGCGCCTCGATCCGCTCTCCGGTGTCGGGCTGACGCCGCAGCCGGGATGCTTCGTGCTCGACGTCGACACGCCCGGCCCGTCACACGCGCACAACGGTGCGGCGGCGCTCGCAGAAATCGAGGCGACACATGGACCGCTGCCGCCGACCGTGGAAGCCCTCACCGGCTCCGGCGGGAGGCACCTGTGGCTCCGCACGCCCGACGGCTCAGACGTCAGCAACGGCCGCGGCGCACTGCCCAAGGGGCTGGACGTTCGCGGAAGCCGCAAGGGCTTCGTGGTCGCGCCGCCGACCTTGCACCCGAACGGGACGCCCTACCGCTGGCGCGACGGGTACGCGCCGGGCGAAGTCGAAATCGCCCCGGCGCCGGCGTGGCTGCTCGAAAAGGTCCGCACGGCCCACGTAGTGCCGCAGGCGGCCCGCGCGGTCGCAGGGGGTCCCGTCGCCCGGGCCGGGAGCGCCGACCAACTACGGCGCGCCAGGGGCTATCTGGCGAGCATCCCCGGCGCGGTGTCGGGACGGGGCGGGCACAATCAGACATGGAAAGCCGCCGCCGCTATGGTGCGTGGGTTCGACCTCCCGCAAGACATCGCGCTTGACCTGCTGCGGTCAGAGTACAACCCGCGCTGCATTCCGCCGTGGACAGAGGAAGAGTTACGGCACAAGGTGAGCGACGCGGCGGACAAATGCGACATGCCGCGCGGCTACCTGCTCGACGGCGAGGGGTCCCTGCGACACGCACCGCACGCATCGCCCTCGACGGGCGCGACGACATCGAACACCGACGCCTCCCTGGGCCCGGCCGGGTCCGCCCCGGGCGACGACGGGCGGCCGGCTCCGATACTTGGCACTGACGCGGACAACGCGTGTCGCTTCGTGCGGCTCCACGGGCAGGACCTCCGGTTTTGCCCGGAGTGGGGCAAGTGGCTCGTCTGGATTGGTGCGCGCTGGGCGCAGGATGGCGCGGGGTTGGCCGTCTTTCGTGCGCGGGCCGTTGCGGCCGAACTCGACGCGGAGGCCCGTGCGCTCGATTCGGAGGCCGCTTGCGTCACCGACAACGACCGGCGCAAGGCGATGGCGGCCAGGGGCGAAACCCTCCACAGGGCTGCCCGGCGCGCATCGAGCACGCGTGGCATACAGGACTTCATGCGGCTCGCGCAGTCAGAGCCCGGCATGGCCGTGCGGGCCGACGAACTCGACCGCGACCCGATGCTGTTGAACGTCGAAAACGGGACGCTCGACCTTCGGTCGGGCGCCCTGCGGCCGGCCGACCGCCGCGACCTGCTCACGAAAACTGCGTCCGTGGCCTACGACCCCGCCGCGGATTGTCCCGCCTGGCATGCCTTCCTGCGGCGGATCTTCGGCGGCGACAATGACCTGATCGGCTTCGTGCAACGCGCGTTCGGCTACTGCCTCACCGGGGACGTTAGCGAGCAGGTGCTGTTCGTGTGCTGGGGCACCGGGGCGAACGGCAAGAGCGTGCTGTTGAACGTGCTTCAAGACATGCTCGGCGAATACGCGAGCCCCGCGCCCCCGGACCTACTGGTCATGACGCCCGGCGAGGCGCACCCGACCGGCCTAGCGAGCCTCCATGGAGCGCGCGCTGTGGTCGGCAACGAAACCGAGGCCGGGGCACGGTGGGCCGAGTCTCGGGTCAAGTGGCTCACGGGTGGCGACATGCTGACGGCCCGGCGTATGCGGGAAGACTTCTGGAAGTTCAAGCCCACGCACAAGTTGTGGGTGGCGTCGAACTTCAAGCCGGCTGTCCGCGGCGGCGGACCCTCTTTCTGGCGGCGGCTGCGGCTCATCCCGTTCGCCGTGACAATCCCCGACGGCGAACAGGACCCACGACTTGGCGAACGCCTGCGGGCAGAACTGCCGGGGATTCTGGCATGGGCAGTGGACGGTGCGCGCCAGTGGCTTGCCGGGGGCCTTGGGCAGCCGGAGGCCGTGCGCGCTGCGGTTGCAGACTACCGGGACGATTCTGACGTGCTCGGTAGATTCCTTGCGGAACGCTGCGAAGTGGCCCCAGGTCTGGAAGCCAGCGTGGCGGACCTCCACTCGGCCTTCGTGAGTTGGGCGCAGGATGAAGGCTTGAATCCAATCGGACGCTCGCAATTCGGCATCCGGCTGAAAGAGCGTGGATTCAAAACGCGTCGTTCGACGGCCGGGCGCTCTGTCGCGTTGGGCTTGGCGCTCAATGGCGCACGACGTCATGGAACGTTGAACGTGACGCCGAGTGAGGGCACGCCGGCCGAAAGTGAGGGCCAAGTGAGGGCAAGCGCAGCCGCCCTCACCGAAAAACGATCTCAGTTTCCGGCCGTTGCGGAGGAAGTGAGGGGAGTGAGGTCATTTCACGAGTTGGCGCTAAGCGCGCGCGCACGCACGCAGGATAGCGATCAACCGGGACTTGCCCTCACTGCCCTCACTGGCAGTCCCCTCGGCGTGCCGCAGAGCAAGGAGACATGCGGTCTTGCGCCGAGTGAGGGCACGATTCCGTGTCCGTTGACCGATCCCTCACTCGCTCCCGACGACGACGGCTGGCTTGACGTCCCGCTGCCCGCAGAGGCCGCACGATGACCGCGGCAGCATGCAGACGCGCTGAGGCCCTCGCCGTGCTGGGCGACCTGGGCCGCCGTGGCTTTCGTTTCCGCTCGATTGCCGGTCGGCTCCAACTGCGTGCTCCTCACGGTGAAAACGCGCCGGCCGCCATGGCAGCGCTCGCGACCGTGGCGGCGGGCGCATCCGCCCTGGTGGTGGAGCGCCAGGCCGCCGGGCGCTGTACTGCGTGCGGCAGCCTCCAGGCCCACGACCTGACCGGCGCTCCACGCTGCCCCGGCTGCGACCGGCTGCCGCCCGGTTTCGGAGCGCACTGTGCGCCGCGGCCCGCGTCGCTCGACGTCAACGTCGAGGTGGAACGCATCGCACCGGCTGCACTGGCCTGTGGCTGGACGCATGCCGACCTGTGGAATGCGGCGGGCTGGCTTTCGGCCCGAGGGCTCGCCGCCGTCATGCAGGCCGGTTCCGCCATCGTCGACATCGACGCGGAGCGCGCGGTCATCCGCACGCGTTTTGGCGGCCGTCTGGTCTATCGGCGCCGCGGCCGGCCCGCGGCGCCTGGCGGGGCCGCACGATGACCGGGCCGCAATCGCCATGGCTCACGGCCGATGAGGCCGCGGCCTACCTGCGCTGTCATCGGACAACGCTCTATCGCCTCGTCGCTCAGGGGTCCATTCCGCCGCCGGCGCGCGTCGGGCGTGCTCCGCGCTGGCACCGCGATGCGCTGGACGCGGCGGTTTGCGCTACCATCGCCGAAGGCGACACGGTGGGGCGCGCCCGGCCGACCGGAGGTCAGCATGCCGACATTGAGGGAACGGGCGCGCAAGACGTGCGTGCCTGGTGTAGCCGAACTCGGCCCCGGGCGCTACCGGGTGCGCGCACGATGGATAGACCGGGGACGGGAGAGGAGTCTTGTGCGGGTGGTGTCGGGGACGCTCGCAGACGCGGTCGCGGCACAGGAGGCCATGCGGACAACCGAGTTGGCGCCCGCGGCTTCTCGGCTGAGGCTGCGCGAATACGCGCTGCGCTGGCTCGCGTCGCACAGGGCGAGGCTGGCGCCGTCGACGTGTAGCCGCTACGTCGACGCCATCGCGCACGTCACGGCCGGCGGGCTCGGCGACCTCTACGTTGACGCCCTTCGGCCCGCCGACGTGCGCGAATGGCAAGCACGAATGGCCAAGGCTGCGGCGCCGGCCACGGTCAACGGGTGGCATCGCGTGCTTGGGCAGTGTCTCGCGGCGGCCGTGGCTGACGGCCTGCTCGTCGGCAACCCGGCGCGTGCCGTGCAGTCGCTCCGAGAGGGCCGCACGGGCGGGCGGCGCGGGGCTTCGCTCGCGCCGGCGCAATTCGGCGCGTTCGTGGCCGCCGCCATGGAGCCCGAGGCGTGCGGCGCGGCGCCCGACCTGTGCCGGCTCGTGCTGACCCTCGCGTGGTCCGGCATGCGGCGCGGCGAGGCGCTGGCGCTCCGCTGGGATGACGTGTCCGGGGGCGAAATTCGCGTGGAGCGATCGGTTTGGAACGGAGGCGAGAAGTCGACGAAAACCGATGACCCGCGAATCGTTCCGATACCGGCGCCGCTGGCCGACGTCCTACGTCAGCAACGCCGTTGGCTCGTCGAGACGCAGCACGCCGGGCTCGTGTCCGGGCTCGTGTTTCCGGCTGACCCGAGGCACGCCGCACGCGGCGCCGAGCGGCGTGACGGGCCGGTGCGCTGGTATCGGTCGGGCTCGTGTCTCAACGCGTCGATTCGGGCAATCTGCAAGGCGGCTGGCGTGCCCGAGGTTTCCGCGCACGCCCTCCGGCGGACATGGGAAGACCTGCTCCGCCGCGCGGGCGTCGACGGGCTCGTTAGGCGCAGCCTGGCCGGCTGGCGGTCCGAGCGGGCGCAGGCCATCTATGCTGGGGTGAGTGGCGACGAGCGGGCGGCCGCCTGCGCCTCTGTCGTGGGGCTCGTGGGCGGATACCTCCCGCGGATACCCGGGGCCCTGAAATGCGAAACGCCCGGTTCGGTGGCGGCCGAGACCGGGCGTATTCACGAGGGAAATTGCGGAGCGGGAGACGGGACTTGAACCCGCGACGTCAACCTTGGCAAGGTTGCACTCTACCACTGAGTTACTCCC
>CAYRCM010000135.1:0-16129 GCA_964422715.1 uncultured Myxococcales bacterium
CCGCCTTCGCAGTGCGCGTCGGGGTCGCATTCGGCGTCGCTCTCGCACGAGGTGGGGCAGGCGATGTTCTGCTCGACTTCGCCGCTGCAGTAGACCGAGACGTAGTAGCCGCAGGTGTTGGCCTCGATTTCGGGCCCGCAGCCCGAATCGTCATCGCTCACGACGGAGCCGCACATGAAGGTTTCGCAGACGGCGTCGATGCGTTCGCCCTGGCACGTGGCGACGTCGAGGCAACTCGGCGGCGGCGCGTATTCGGGCGGGCAGTCGACGGCGGCAAAGCAGCAGTCGCCCGCCGTGCAGCAGTGGCCGTTTTGACAATGGTCGTAGCGACACTGCGTGAACGACGTGCACAGCTGCCCATTGGCGAGGTTGCTCGGGCACTCGTCGAGGCCGATGGCCGCGTAGAAGATGCGCTGGGCATCGCCGGCCGAGACGGTGCCGTCGCCGTTGCAGTCGGCCCAGCAAAACTCTTCGGGCGTCGGCCGCATGGAGCCGAGCGCGATGAGAAACGCGAGTTGGGCATCGCCGGCCGAGACCATGCCGTCATCGTTGATGTCGCCGCCGTGCCAGCACGGCTCGCCGTCCTTCGCGCCGCCAGGCGGGTCGGCCGCGCGCCCCTCTGTGGAACCGAAGGCCACGATGAGCCCGAACGCCCACACGCCGCCGAGGAATCTGTTGCGCGCCATGGTTGCCCTCCTGCGTTGCCCCGTTGCGCTGTCGAAAAGCTGGCTCACGGGTAGGCATTGAACCCCGGCGCCGCGCCGACTGCAAGCGTTGGCTGCCCAGACGCCGTCACCCACACCGGGATTCGCGAGCGGATCCGGGGCCAATCGCGGTGTCGGCCGCGCCGCTTTGGTGCTCGCCGGAGCGCTGCTACGACTGCGCCCAAATCGGCTTGCCTCCTTGCGCCTGGACCCGTCTCCACTCGCTCGGACCTCGGTGCGGTGACGGATTCTGGGCGGGGCGGTGGCCGGCCGCGCCGGGGTGCGGGGCGTTGTGGCGGTCTCGATGCCTGCGCTGGGGGGGTGGCCGGCGGCCCGGAGCGCGGTCGCGGGGCCGCGCGCCGGGCCTGAGTCGGCGGGTCTCAGCGCACCCAGGCGGCGCCGCTTTGGTAGGCATTGGCGCGGAAGCCGCTCTGATCTTTCCAGATGAAGTAGTCGTAGCAGAGCCAGCCGGTGATCCCGACGTGCCAGCCCGGATTGAACTGCCCGGCGCAGGCATTGCTGCCGGCCTCGGCGTCGGCGAGCGTGCCGTAGCAGGTGTTGATGGTGTCGCTGCTGTCGCTGCACGTGCCGCAGAATGCCCGATTCTCGCGGAAGTAGTCGGCGACCCCGGTGTCGGTGGTGAGCCGGAAGATGCTCGCGGCATAGCCGCCGTTCGCGACCCGGATGGCGTTGATGGCGCTGTCGGCGAGTTTGGCGGTGGTGGCCTGGAAGGGGTCGGCGAGCGTGCCGACGGCCCCCGTGCTGTAGTGGTCGTTGCTGCCGTAGAGCGCGCGCGTCACGAGCGTCCAGCCGCCGCCGTCGCTCGTCATGTCGCAGTAGACGGCGAAGGGGGCGCCGATACCGGCCCCGTCGGGATCGATGGTGTAGAGGCCGTCGGTGCGATAGCCGGCGTCGTAGTAGCCGAGGCAACTGCGCTCATAGGCCGAGCGGCAGACCGTGAAGCCCTCGGTCTGGCTGAAATCGATGTAGCTGATGGCGCTGTTGCAGTTGCTGCCGAGGCACAGCGTCTTGCCGCAGTTCGTGGGGCTCGTCGAGCCCGTGTTGCACGAGTGGAAGCCGAAGGAGTTGCTGGAGCCGGCGCCGCTATAGCCGGCCGCCGTGGCCACCGCCGCAACCCCGCCCGCCGGGTTGCAGCCGAGGACGTTGTCGGGCGCGAACGAGCCGTACTGGTCCTTGCAGTAGCGATAGCCGCCCGTGTCCCAGTTCGGCCCGCAGCCCGTCGGCTCGAGCCCGTAGGCCGCGCAGAGCACTTGGTATTCGCGGCACCAGTTCTCGGTGTGCGCCGTGTTGGACTTGAGCCCGACGCGCAGCACGAGGAAGTCGGCGCCCTGGTAGGTCTGGGTGCGCTCTTCGAGCACCTCGAACTGCAACGCGTCGAGGCCGCCGTAGCACACGCCCGCGGCACATTCCTCGCCGCCGGCGCAGGCGTGGCCGCAACTGCCGCAGTTGGCCGGGTCGGTGAAGATGTCGGTCTCGCAGCCGTTGCCGAGGTCGCTGTCGCAGTCGCCGAGCCCGCGCGCGCAGGCCTCGCAGCCGTCGGCGGCAACGCCGTTCGTGTCCGCGAACGTCGGGTCGCAAGCGAGGATGCGGCACGCGTTGTCGAAGCAGCCGTGCACGGCCACGTGCGGCAGGTCGCAGGCTTCGGGCGGATCGCCGCAGGCGGCCGGGTCGCCCGCGAGCCCGCCGTCGCCGCAGACGCAGACCGTGCCGTAGCCCCAGGAGTACTGGCCCACGTGGCTCGTGCGCGTGCACTCCATGACGCCCGGCAGCCAGGGGTTGTTGCAGTAGCCGTCGTCGGTGCCCCACGGCGTGTTGCTGACGTAGGCCGTGCCGCCGCTGCACGAGAAGCCGCTGTTCGACAGGTTGGACGAGTTCTTCGAGATGCTGCCGTGCCAGTTGGGCTCCATGCCGACGAAGACGTGGTCCAACTCGGTCTGCGCGGCGGCCCACAGATCGTCGCGGAAGCGCGTGAGATACCAACTGTCGCAATCGAGGCCGGCCACCGCCTGGCAGCGCGCCTGGCAGGACGAGCCGTTGGCGGCCTTGACGACACAGTAGGGGTGGCCGTTGAAGAGGGCGTCGCCCCCGCCCTCGGCGCCCGTGATGCCGAGCTCGTCGCAGGACGGCGGCATGCAGAGCCCGTAGCGACAGGCGTCGCCCGGCGCGCAACCGAGCTCGCAGGCGCCGCAGTTGGCGAGGTCGTTGTCGATGTCGACTTCGCACCCGGTTTCGTCGAGCCCGTCGCAGTCGTCGAAGCCGAGCGCGCACGACGCGATCAGGCACACGCCCCCGACGCAGGTGTACGTGGCGACATTCGGCAACTCGCAGGGCCCAAGCCCGCCGCAGTTCGTGACGTCTTCGAGTTCGCAGCCGTCGGCATCGCTCCCGTTCTCGTCGATCCAGCCCGGATCGCAGGTTTGGATGGCGCAGACCCCGTCGTAGCAGTCGTGGACATCGACGTTCGGCAGGTCGCAGACGATGGGCGGCTCGCCGCAGGCCTCGGGATCGCCGACGAGCCCGCCGTCGCCGCACACGCACACCGTGCCGTAGCCCCACGAATACTGGCCGACGTGCTGCGTGGCCGCGCACGACAGGGTGCCGGGCAGCCAGGGGTTGTTGCAGTAGCCGTCGTCGGTGCCCCAGGGCGTGTTGCTGACGTAGGCCGTGCCGCCGCTGCACGAGAAGCCGCTCTGGTTGAGGTTGGCGCTGTTCTTCGAAACGGTGCCGTGCCAGTTGGGCTCCATGTCGAAGAAGATGCTGTCCAACTCCAACTGCGAGGCGGCCCACAGATCGTCGCGGAAGCGGTCGAGGTAGAGGTCGTAGCAGTCGAGCCCGGCCACGGCCTGGCAGCGCTCCTGGCACGACGCGCCGTTGGCGGTCTTCACGACGCAGTACGAGCGGCCGTTGAAGCGGCCGTCGCCGCCGCCCTCTTCGCCCGTGATGCCCTGTTCGTCGCAGCTCGGTGCCAGGCACATGCCGTGGCGGCAGATGTCGCCCGCGGCGCAAACGAAGCCGCAGCCGCCGCAGTTGTCGCTGCCGTTGTAGATGTCGATTTCGCAGCCGTCGGCCGGGTCGTTGTTGCAGTCGTCGTAGCCGGCGGCACACGTGGCGACCAGGCATTCGCCGCCGAGGCAGCGATGGGCCGTCACGTTCGGCAGCTCGCAGGGGCCGAGCCCGCCGCAGTTCTCGACGTCTTCGGTTTCGCAGCCGTTCGACGGATGCCCGTCGGCGTCGCGCCAGCCCGCCTCGCACGTCACGATGATGCAGGCGCCGCTGACACAGTCGTGCGCGGCGACGTGCGGGAAGGCGCACGCGACCGGCGGCTCGCCGCAGGCCTCGGGGTCGCCGGCCCCGCCGCCGCTGCCGCACACGCACACGGCGCCGTAGCCCCACGAGTAGGCCCCCACGTGCTGGGTGCCGTCGCAGGACATGCGGCCGGGCGGCGCCGGGTTGTTGCACGAGCCGTCGTAGTAGCCCCAGGCGGTGTTGCCCACGTACGACGTGCCGCCGCCGCAGCTCCAGCCTTCGTAGCTGGCGTTGGTCGACCACAGCCACACGTTGCCGGTCCAGCCAGGCTCCATGCCGAAGAAGATCGTGTTGAGCTGCTGGACCGGCGTCGCCCACAGATCGCTGATGAACTGGTTCAGGTAGCTCTGGTCGCAGCCCTCGGTCGCCACCGCCGTGCAGCGGTCGGCGCACGACGAGCCGTTGGCCGCCTTCAGGATGCAGTAGCCGGTGCCGTTCAGCACGCCGATGCCGGCGCCCTCGGCTCCGGTGAGGCCCACGGCGTCGCAGACGCTCGACCAGTCGGCAACGCAGGCGCCGTCGACGCAGTCGATGTGGGTGCCCGCGTCGCAGTCGGCCGCCGTCGCGCAGGATGTCGGGCAGCTCGGGGCCGTCTGCGAAGCGGCGCCGTTGCAGTACACGGCCGGATAGGCGCCGCAGGCCGAGGCCATGATGTGGTCGGTGCAGCCCGCGTCGTCGTCGATATTGGCCGAGCCGCACGCGCTGTTCGTGCAGGTGGCGTAGGTGCGCTGGCCCTGGCAGTTCTCGTTGTGATCGCAGAAGGGCTCGCCCGAATACCAGGCCGGGCAGTCGCCGGGCCCGGCGCAGCAGTCGCCGTTCGTGCAGCAGAAGCCGTTCTGGCAGTGCGCACTCGCGCATTCGCTGTCGTTCGTGCACGCGTCGCCGTTCGGCAGCGCGCCACCCGCGGGCACCCCGCGGCAGACCGTGTAGCCGACCGTCTTCGTGGCGTCGAAGTACGACAGCGCGCTGTTGCAGTAGTCGCCCGAGCACAGCGTCGGCCAGCAACTGCTCGAATTCGTCGAACAGCCGTGGAAGCCGAACGAGTTCGTGCCCGTTGCGTCGCCGTAGCCCGCCTGCTGGGCGATGGTGGAGATGGCCCCCGACGGGTTGCAGCTCAGCACATCGTCGGGCGCGTAGGAGCCATACGCGGTCTTGCACTCGCGGTAGCTGCCCGTGTCCCACGTGGGGCCGCAGCCTGTCGGCGAAAGATCGAACAGGCCGCAAAGAACCTCGTACTCGCGACACCAGTTCTCGGTCGCCGACACGGCCGAGTTGAGCCCGACCTTGACGACCAGGAAGTTGATGCCCTGGTAGACCTGCCAGCGCGACTCGATGACCTCGAAGCCGAAGGCCTCGGGCTCGAAGCAGACGCCGGCCGCGCAGTCTTCACCTACCCCGCACGGGCTTTCGCAGGCGCCGCAGTGGAACGCGTCGGTCGCGATGTTCTGTTCGCAGCCGGTCTCGGCGTCGAGGTCGCAGTCGTCGTAGCCGGCGGCGCACGTGACGATGGTGCAGACCCCCGCGACGCAGCCGTGCTCGGCCACGTTCGGCAGCGCGCAGACGTCGCCCGGGCCCGCGCAGTTCATGGGGTCTTCGGCCTCGCAGCCGTCGGCCGGCTCGCCGTTCCGGTCGATCCAGCCGACGACGCAACTCTCGGGCACGCACACGCCGTCGAAGCACGCGTGCACGGCGACGTTCGGCAGCGCGCACACGACGGGCGGGGTGCCGCAGGCCTCGGGGTCGCCTTCGGTGTCGCCCCAGCCGCACGCGCAGACACTGCCGTAGCCCCACTGCGCGTAGCCCACGTGCTCGGTGGCGCTGCACGAGAGCGCGCCCGGCACGACGGGGCTCGAACACGCGCCGTCGTCGGTGCCAAACGACGTGGGCAGGATGTAGGCCGTGCCGCCGTTGCAGCTGAAGCCCGTGCGTCCGGCCTGCTGCTCCGGCCAGATCGTCATGTTGCCGTACCAGCCGGGCTCCATGGCGAAGAACGCGTCGTTCAACTCGGTCTGGCTCGCGGCGTGGATGTCGGCCAGGAACCGGTCGAGGTACGGCTGCTTGCAGTCGAGGCCCGCCACCTGCTGGCAGCGCTGTTGACACGACCAGCCGTCGGCGGCCTTCACGATGCAGTAGTCGCGCCCGTTCAGGCGGCCCGGCCCGCCGCCCTCGGCCGTGGTGATGCCCAGGTTCGCGCACACCTCGGGCCCGATGGGCCCGAGCGCGCAGGCCCCCTCGGTGCAGACGCGGCCCGGGTCGCACTCAGCGTCGTCCGCGCACGCCGTGGGGCAGCTCGGGGCCCCGGGCTGCTCGCTTGCGCCGGTGCACGTGACGGGCAGGTAGTAGCCGCAGGCGTCGGCCTCGACCGCGCTCGTGCAGCCCGAGTCGTCGTCGTTGACGACGCTGTCGCACATGAAATCGCCGCACACGGCGTTTTCGACCGAACCCTGGCACTGGGCCGGGTCGTCGCAGACGGGCTCGCCGCCGTAGCCGAGCCCGACGCAGTCGGCGGCCTCGGCGCAGCAGTCGCCCGCGGCACAGCAGTGGCCGTTGCCGCAGTAGCCCGAGAGACACTCGCCGGCGCCGTCGCAGGCCGCGCCGTCTTCGAGGTCGGCGACACACGTGCCGCCGGCACAGTGCGCCGCGGCGTCGCAGTCGGCATCGCTCGCGCACGTGCTCGCGCACGTCACGGTCTGCTCGGGCTCCCCGGTGCAGAACGCGGCCGGGTAGAGCCCGCAGTCGTCGGCTTCGAGGTCGCCGCCGCAGGCCGAGTCGTCATCGGCGACCTGCGCGTCGCACGTGAACGCGCCGGTGCAGACGGCGTCCTGGCGGCTGCCCTGGCAGGTGGCCGGGGTGTCGCAGACGGGCTCGCCGTCGTAGCCGAGCCCCGTGCAGTCGGCCGCCTCGGTGCAGCAGTCGCCCGCCGCACAGCAGGTGCCGTTGCCGCAGTAGCCCGAGAGACAGTCGCCGGCGCCGTCGCAGGCCGCGCCGTCTTCGAGGTCGGCGACACACGTGCCGCCGGCACAGTGCGCCGCGGCGTCGCAGTCGGCATCGCTCGCGCACGTGCTCGCGCACGTCACGGTCTGCTCGGGCTCCCCGGTGCAGAACGCGGCCGGGTAGAGCCCGCAGTCGTCGGCTTCGAGGTCGCCGCCGCAGGCCGAGTCGTCATCGGCGACCTGCGCGTCGCACGTGAACGCGCCGGTGCAGACGGCGTCCTGGCGGCTGCCCTGGCAGGTGGCCGGGGTGTCGCAGACGGGCTCGCCGTCGTAGCCGAGGCCCGCGCAGTCGGCCGCGGCAAAACAGCAGTCGCCCGCCGCACAGCAGTGGCCGTTCTGGCAGTGGCCGCTCTCGCAGTGTTCGTCGGCGGTGCACAGTTGCCCGTCGCTGAGGCTTGCCGGGCACGTGCCGGCCCCGATGGCGGCGTAGAAGATGAGCTGCGCGTCGCCGGCGGAGACGACGCCGTTGCCGTTGCAGTCGGCGGCGCAGAACTGCTCCGGTGTCGGCTGGATGCCGCCGAGCGCGATGAAAAACGCGGTCTGGGCGTCGCCCGCCGACACCAGGCCGTCGGTGTTGACGTCGCCACCGTGCCAGCACGGCTCGCCGTCTTTGGCGCCGCCGAGCGGGCCGGCGGTGGCACCCTGCGGCAGCCACAGAAACGCGCACAGCCCCAGGGACCAGAAGCCGAATCTGCTGCTTCGTGTACCCATCGTACCCTCCTGCCGTGGCGGCGTTGGCGCACGGCGTCCTCGAGTCGTGACCCCGAGTGTTACGCCATCGGGCGCCGGGGGGCAAGCGCCGACCGACGCACGGGGGCCTGTGGCGTGGCCGCGCGGACCGGCGGACACGCGCGGCCGCCGGCGAGGGTCCCTGGCCGCGTCCCACCGGCCGCCTTCCCCGCCGCGGCCGCGGCCATTGCCGTTGTCCCCGTCGCCGGCCTATTCTGGCGCCGTCGTTTGGGCCCCGCCGGGCGGCGCGCGGGCGCTCCACGCGCGCCCCGAGCGCGCAGAGGGGGGACGATGCACGTTCATGGCCTGGCCTTCGTCGTGGCGCTCACGGGTCTGGCGCTCGCCAACGCGGCCTGCTCCGCCGAGTCGGGGGAGTCCCCGGGCGCGGCGTCGGCCGTGCAGGCGGGCTGCTGGGGCGGCGCGGGCATCCGTTTCCGGGTCGAGCCGGGCGGCCGGCGCGTCTGCGTCTACTTCGCCGACCTCGGCGCGTGTTCGGCGGCGGGCTGCGAGAGCTCGCGGACGTTCACCTGCGAGAGCTGCTGTGCCGAGCTCGCGGTCCGCGAAGGGCGCCCCGCTTTCGAAGGGTCCGGGTGCACCGGGAGCTTCGCTTCGCCGTCCGCCGCGGCCGGCCACTGCTCGGGTCAGGCCCCCGACTGCGACTGTGCCTTTTCGCAGGATTGGAGCGCGGCCCCGGAGGCCCCGAAGGCCCCCTGCGACACGACGACGCCGCTCGGCGGCACCTGCCTCATCGGGGAGAGCCGCGCCTGCGACTGCGAGTGCCCCGATTGCGGCGTGGCCACGAGCACCTGCGAGCCCGCGACCGCGACCTGGGGGCCCTGCCGGTGTTGAGGGCCGCGGCGGGCGTCACCGGGCTGCGCGGGCCGCGATTGTGGACGCGGCATCTTGCCGCGTCGGCCGGTCTCTCCGCGCGTCTCTGCCCGGACGCCCGACGGTGAATGGGCGAACCGAGGACCGCGAGACGCAGGCCTGAGGCCGTGGCGAGCGTTGACAAGCAAGACGCCAGGGGGAGAATCTTCTTTCGGATTTCGGTCACTCATCGGGGGCCGGGCCGCTCATGGACGCCCGGGCCACCGCGGGAGTTGAGATGCCAGGACCGCCACCGACGATCCCTCCGTTTCGGGCCGACGGCTATTTGCCCGAAGGACTCTTCGCTGCGAGCGCCGAGGAGGTGACGTTTCGATTCGGCAGTTCGAGCCCGCGGCGCCGGCGGCTCGTGCTGCGGCTGCGTCGTTGGATCGAACTCATCCGAGTGACGGGCGCCCGGCGATTGCTCGTTGACGGCAGCTACGTGACGGCCAAGGTCGACCCACACGACATCGACGCCGTTGTGCTTCTGCCACTGGATTTCGACGAACAGATAGCGCGGGGTCACGAAGCCGCGCTCGAACTTGAAGAGATGCTGCTCTCGCGCCGGCCCGAGGAACTGTTCGCCGCCGAGGATGAGGCCGACTGGGACGAGTGGGTCGAGTTCTTCGGCCGGACACGCGAACCGGATGGACGGCGCAAGGGACTCGTGGAGGTGCTTCTATGATCGCGAACCGGGCCGAGTACGCGCGGGCCGAGGACGAGCTGCGGACCCTCGAGGCGCGCTTGCAGCGCCTGCAAGCCGAACATCCGCTCGGCGCGAAGGGCTTCACGAAGGCCGGCATCCGCAAGTTGATAGCGCGGCTCCATGAAGAGTTGGCGCTCTTCGACGGCTCTGAGGAGGCCCGCCGCGCACCCGCACCCTGACGCCCGCCTCGGGCGAGCCCCTCTCCACTGGCTGCTCACCACTCGCCACGGGCCGGCCGCCGCCCCTTCGGCCGCCGCCCGCCCCCGGTTGACACCCGCCCGGCCCCGCCGCCATGCTGGCCGCCTGGCCGGCCAGCCCGGCCGGCCGAGGAGGGCCAAGGCCCATGGCGCACCCGAGTGAGCCCGCGCCGTCCGGCGCCGCCGCGCCGGCGCTCAGCGAAGCCGACGTCTGCGACCGCTTCATCACGCCCGCCATCGTGCGCGCGGGCTTTGCCCCGGAGCAGATCCGGCGCGAGTACACGTTCACCGCCGGGCCCGTGCGCGTGCGGCGCAACGTCGCCACGCGCGGCGCGAAAAAGCGCGCCGACTACGTGCTGTTCGCGTCTCCCGACGTGCCGCTCGCGGTCGTCGAGGCGAAGGACGCGAGCCACGGCGTCTCGGACGGCATGCAGCAGGCGCTCGGCTACGCCGCGGCGCTCGATGCGCCGTTCGCCTTTTCGTCGAACGGCAGCGGCTTCGCGCTGCACGACCGCACGGGGCAGTCCGACCCGGTCGAGCGCACGCTGCCGCTCGACGCCTTCCCGAGCCCCGAGACGCTCTGGGCGGCCTACCGCCGCTCCCGCGGCTTTGCCCCGGCCGTCGAGCCGCAGGTGCGCTTCCCGTACCACGACGCCGGCGACGGCAAGCGGCCGCGCTACTACCAGCACATCGCCATCCAGCGCGCGGTCGAGGCCGTCGCCCGCGGTGAGCGGCGCATTCTGCTCGCCATGGCCACCGGCACCGGCAAGACCTACGTGGCGTTTCAACTCATCTGGCGGCTCTGGAAGGCCGGAATCGTCAAGCGCGTGCTGTTTCTCGCCGACCGCAGCATCCTCATCGACCAGACCTACACGAACGACTTCAAGCCGTTCGGCGGCGCCATGACCCGCGTCAAGCACCGCCAGGTCGACAAGAGCTACGAGGTGTACCTGGCGCTCTACCAGGGGGTTTCCGGGCCGGCCGACGAGCAGAACATCTACCGGCAGTTCTCCCGCGAGTTCTTCGACCTCGTCGTCATCGACGAGTGCCACCGCGGCTCGGCCCGCGATGACAGCGCCTGGCGGGAGATCCTCGACTACTTCGCGCCGGCCATCCAACTCGGGCTGACGGCCACCCCCAAGGAAACCCGCGAGGTGTCGACCCTGAGCTACTTCGGCCGGCCGGTCTACACCTACTCGCTGAAACAGGGCATCGCCGACGGGTTTCTGGCGCCCTACATGGTCGTGCGCGTCGACCTCGACAAGGACGTCTTGGGCTGGCGGCCGACCCGCGGAGAGACCGACGACCACGGCGCCCTCATCGAAGACCGCACCTACAACGGCCGCGACATGGAGCGCACGCTCGTGCTCACCGAACGCGCGAAACGCGTCGCCGAAACCGTGGTGGCCTACCTCCAGGGCACCGACCCCTACGGCAAGACCATCGTGTTCTGTCAGGACATCGACCACGCCGAGCGCATGCGCCGCGAACTCGTCAACGTCATCGGCCGCGTCATGCCGGCCGAGAAAACGAACCTCCAGCGCTTCGTCGTGCGCATCACGGGCGACAGCGACGAGGGCAAGCGCGCGCTCGACGACTTCATCCACCCCGAGCACCGCTACCCGGTCATCGCCACCACCTCGAAACTGCTCACGACCGGCGTCGACGCGAAAACCTGCAAGGTCATCGCCATCGACCAGAACATCGAGTCGCTCATCGAGTTCAAGCAGATCGTCGGCCGCGGCACGCGCATCCACGAGGAGACGGGCAAACTCTGGTTCACCATCGTCGACTTTCGCAAGGCCACCGAACTCTTCGCCGACCCCGACTGGGACGGCGAGCCCGTGGTGGTCTACACGCCCGCCGACCCCGCCCATCCCGTGCCGCCGGACGACGATGCGCCCGACGAGACCGAGCCCGGCGACCCGGGCGACCCCGGCGAGGCGCCCGACGGGGTGAAGAAGTACGTCGTGAGCGGGGTGCCGGTCGGGGTGCTCGCCGAGCGCGTGCAGTACTACGGCCGGGACGGCCGACTCATCACCGAGTCGCTCAAAGACTACAGCCGCACCACCGTGCAGGCGCACTACCGCAGCCTCGACGACTTCCTCCGGCGCTGGAGCGCGGCCGAGCGTAAGCAGGCGGTGCTCGACGAACTCGAAGAGCAGGGGCTGCTGCTGCACGCCTTGCAGGACGAACTCGGCGCCGACCTCGACCCCTTCGACATCATCTGTCACCTCGTCTACGACCAACCGCTACTCACCCGCCGGCAGCGTGCCGCGGCGGTGCGCAAACGCGACGTGTTCACGAAGTACGGCGCCGAGGCGCGCGCCGTGCTCGACGCCTTGCTCGACAAGTACGCCGACGAGGGCCTCGAGCCGGCCATCGACCCGAAAGTGCTGCGCGTGCGGCCGTTTTCGACGCTCGGCACCGCGGTCGAACTCGTCGGGCGCTTCGGCGGCGCGGACGGCTATCGCGATGCCGTCCGCGAACTCGAAGCCGCGCTCTACAGTGTGGCGGCCTGAGGCCGCCCCGCGGAAAGTTCTGCCGTGTCGCTTTCGACCACCATCAAGTCCATCCAGGACATCATGCGCAAGGACGTCGGCGTCGACGGCGACGCGCAGCGCATCGGGCAGCTCGTGTGGCTCCTCTTCCTCAAGATCTGGGACGACCGCGAGCGCGAACTCGAACTGCTCGAAGCGGGTTTCGTCTCGCCGCTCGTCGCCGTGCGCTGGCGTGACAACGGGGACGTGCGCGAGGCCGCCGATCTGCGCTGGCGCGCGTGGGCCGGCAACCCCGAGGGGCTCACCGGCGACAAACTGCTGGCGTTCGTCGACCAGACGCTCTTTCCGGCGCTGAAGGGCCTCGACCCGGGCCCGGCCGTGCCGGACGCCGCGACCGCCGGGCGCGCGGCCGACTTGCTGCAGCGGCGCCGGGCCCTCATCCGCGCCGTGTTCGCCGACGCCTACCAGTACATGAAGTCGGGCACGCTGCTGCGCCAGGTCGTGAACCGCGTGCAGGCCGACATCGACTTCAACGACAGCCGGCAGCGCCATCTCTTCGGCGACCTCTACGAGCAGGTGTTGAAAGACCTCCAGGGCGCGGGCAACGCCGGCGAGTACTACACGCCGCGCGCGGTCACCGAGTTCGCGGTCGAGCGGGTGGCACCACGGCTCGGCGAAATCGTGCTCGACCCGGCCTGCGGCACCGGCGGGTTCCTCGTCGGCGCCATCGAACACGTGCGCAAAAACGACGTGCGCACGCCCGCCGACGAGGGGCGCTTGCAGGCGAGCATCCGCGGCGTCGAGAAGAAGCCGTTGCCGCATCTCTTGGCGGTCACAAACCTCATCGTGCACGGCATCGACGTGCCGGCGGGGCTCGTCCACGACAACACGCTCGCGCGGCCGCTCCGCGAAATCTCGGGCAAAGACCGCGTCGACGTCGTGTTGACGAACCCGCCGTTTGGCGGCATGGAAGAAGACGGCATCGAGAACAACTTCCCGGCCGAGTTGCGCACGCGCGAGACGGCCGATCTCTTCCTCGTGCTCATCATCGAACTGCTGAAGCCGGGTGGGCGCGCGGCCATCGTGCTGCCCGACGGCACGCTGTTTGGCGAGGGCGTCAAAACGCGCATCAAGGAGCGGCTGCTGCGCGAGTGCAACCTGCACACCATCGTGCGGCTGCCGAAGGGCGTGTTTGCCCCGTACACGGGCATCAAGACGAACCTGCTCTTCTTCACGAAGGGGGCACCGACCGAGACGGTCTGGTACTACGAGCACCCCTATCCGCCGGGCCAGAAATCGTATTCGAAGACGAAGCCCATGCGCCTCGACGAATTCGCGCCCGAGCGGGCCTGGTGGGGGGCGCGGCAGCAATCGCCGCAGGCCTGGGCCGTGCCCGTGGCCGACCTCCGGGCGCGCGGCTACAACCTCGACCTCGCAAACCCGCGGGCGGCCGGGGCAGAGCACGAAGACCCCGACCTGCTGCTCGCGCGCTTCGAAGCCGAAGCCGCGGCCGCGGCCGCGCTGCGTGCCGAATTGAAAGCGCGGCTCGACGCGGCGCTCGCGGGCGGTGGCCGATGACGCCGGCAATGCTTGCCACCGCGTTCGCGGCGCTCGCCGAGGCCCCGGACGGCGTGCGGCGGCTGCGCGAACTCGTTTTGCAGCTCGCCGTGCGCGGTCGGCTCGCGCCGCAGGACCCGGCTGACGAGCCGGCGGCGGTGCTGCTCGGGCGCATCGCCGCCGAGAAGGCGCGGCTTGTGCGGGAGGGCCGCATCCGCCGCGAGCCGCCGTTGCCGCCCGTGAGCCCGGACGAGGTGCCGTTTGGGGTGCCGGCGGGGTGGGTGTGGTGCCGGCTGGGGGGCCTGCTGACCGACATCCAAGCCGGTTGGAGCCCAGCGGCACTTGCGAGGCCGAAGGAGGGCGAGGAATGGGGCGTGCTGAAAGTCAGTGCGTGCTCCTGGGGTCGATTCCTGCCCGGCGAGAACAAGGCATTGGCACCTGGGGCGACGCCCCGAACCGACTTGGAGGTGAGAGCCGGCGACTTCCTCATATCGAGAGCCAACACCAGCGAACTGGTCGCACGAAGCGTTGTGGTCGCCGAATGTCCGAGCCGGCTGCTGCTGAGTGACAAGACCCTTCGGCTCGTGACCGGTTCCGGTCTCTCGGCCGCCTACCTGAATTTGGCGAACCACTCCTCGGCGGCGCGGGCCCACTACGAGCGGCAGGCATCTGGCACCAGCGCGTCCATGAAGAACGTCTCGCAGGAGGCCATCCGGGAGGCCCCCATCCCGCTCCCCCCCCTCGCCGAACAGCACCGCATCGTGGCCCAGGTGGACGAGTGGATGGGTCTGCTCGACCGCTTCGAGGCGGCGCGTGCCACGCGCGAAGCGACCCGACGGGCGGCGCGCGACGCGGCGCTCGCGGCGCTCGGCGCGGCCGACACACCGGCCGAGGTCGCGCGGGCCTGGGAGCGCATCGCCGCACACATGGACGACCTCTTCTGCACGCCCGGCGATGTGGCGCCGTTGCGCCAGACCATCCTGCAACTCGCCGTGCGGGGCCGCCTTGTCCCGCAGGACCCGGCCGACGAGCCGGCGGCGGCGCTGCTCGGGCGCATCGCGGCCGCAGCCGTGGCCGCCGTCAAGAGCCGCGTCGCCGTGGACTACGAAAGCGACCCCCCATTCGATGGTCCGTCGCATTGGGCGTGGGTGTATCTCGGCGACGCCATGGGGCTGGTGAATGGGCGAGCTTTCAAACCGAGCGAATGGTCTGACGCCGGGTTGCCCATTGTACGCATCCAGAACTTGAACGATCCGACTGCGCCCTACAACCACTGCGACTTCGACGTTGACGAGAAAGTCCACATCGGCAATGGCGACCTTCTGCTCAGCTGGTCAGGCACGCCGGGGACGTCGTTTGGCGCATTCATCTGGCAGGGCGGCCGTGCGGTACTGAACCAGCACATCTTCCGCTGTGAAGCCCGAGGAGAAGCCTTCGCCACTCCCTTTCTGCGGCTCGCGATCAATTCGCGCCTGGGTGAGATGATCGACCGCGCCCACGGTGGGGTTGGACTTCGCCATGTCACGCGCGGGAAACTGGCCGGCCTGTATCTGCCCCTCCCGCCCCTCGCCGAGCAGCACCGCATCGTGGCCAAGGTGGACGAACTCTTGGCCCTCGTCGCCGCCCTCGAAGCCCGGCTCCGGGCCGCCGAGGCGGCCGCGACCGCCTTTGCCGGCGCGGCCGTGCACCGTCTCGCGGGCTGAGGCCACGGCGGGCGGCGAGCGTCTCCGGGCTTCGCGGGCCGCGATTGTAGACGCGGCATCTTGCCGCGTCGGCCGGTCTCTACGCGCGTCTCTGCCCGGACGCCGGACGGTGAATGGGCAAACCGAGGACCGCGAAACGCAGGCCTGAGGCCACGGCGGGCGTTGACGCCGCGTGGGGCTGCCGGTAGCTTCTCGTTCGGGCTCGAACCCGTCCGGCGCCCCGGGCGCCGCCGCAAGGGAGCACAACATGGCGAGCTACGAGGATGCGCTTTCCGCTGCCCGCAGCCTGAACCCGAAAGACCGGTTGCGACTCGTCGAGGCCGTGTGGCAGGACATCCCCGAGGCCGACTGGCCGCGCCCGAGCGAAGCCTGGCTCGCCGAGGCGGCGCGTCGCTCGGCCGCCTACGACGAGGGCCGCATGTCCGCGGCCCCCTGGCCTGAGGTGCGGGCCCGGGCGCGGCGCAAGGCCGGCCTCGATGGCTGAACTCCGGATCGCCGAGGCCGCCGAGGACGAGTACACCGCCTCGCTGTGCTTCTACGCCGCAAGAAGTGTTCGCGCCGCCGAGGGTTTCCAAGCCGAGTTCGTCCGGGCGCTGGATGCCATTCAGGACCATCCCGATCGCTATCCGCTCTGCGACGACCGACACCGCGCTTTCCTGATGCGGCGCTACCCGTTCCACGTGATCTACCGGCAGGTGGCGGACCGGTCCTGGTTGGTCGTCGCCGTGGCGCACACGAGCCGACGTCCGCACTATTGGCGCGACCGCCTGGCCGGGCCGTGACGCGGCGATCGTCTTCGAAGGGGAGGGGAGCCCATGAAGATCCGACTCGAACGCATCGCCTCC
>CAYRCM010000136.1:0-13353 GCA_964422715.1 uncultured Myxococcales bacterium
GTGTACCGGGCCCAGGCGCGGGTCTGCGCGGCCACGGGGCGGTTCGCCGACGGGCTCGTGGCCGTCGACGCCGCCGCCGACCCCGCCGGCGCGTCCGGCGATGCGGCCGCCGAGGAAGCCGAGCGCCTGTTGCTGCGGGGCGATCTGCTGCGGCGCGCCGGACGCACGGGCGAAGCCGCCGAAGCCCTGCGGGCCGCTGCCGCCATGGCCCTCGGCGTCGGCGACCCGCGGGGGGCCGCACGGGCCCAGCTGCTCACGGCCAGCCTGACGCTGCACCAGGGCGACTACGATGCCACCCTCGCCGCCGTGGCCGCCGCCGAGGCCGCCCTCGGCGACGCGCCGGGCGACAGCGAACTGCGTGCGGAAGCGGCCTACCATCGTGGACTTGTGCTGGCCTACCGGGCCGCGCCGAGCGCGGCTTTGGCCGAGCTCGACACGGCCCGCGCCACATTCGCCGAACGCGCCGATGCGGCGGGCCTCGCCCGGACCCTCAACGCCGTGGCCCTCGTGCATTTCCGGGCGGGCGACCTGGCGGCGGCAGCCGCGGCCTACCGCGAGGCCGCCGACACCGCGGCGCAAAGCGGCGATCGCAAACGCGTTTGGCTAAGCCACATGAACCTCGGCGCGACCCTGCAGGCTCAGGGCGATCTCGCCGGGGCCCTCGCGGCCTATCGCGAATGCCTGGCGCTCGCCCAGGTGCTCGACGACGCCGAGGGCGTGGCGCGCGTGGCGAACAACCTCGGCAATGCCCTCGAACAGGTGGGGCAACTCGCCGAGGCCGAAGCGGCCGTGAACCTGTCGCTCGCGCTCGCCGAACGCCACGAGCTGCGCCTGCTCGTGGCCCACAACCGGGCGCTGCTCGGCGAGCTGGCCGGCCTGGCCGGCCGATTCGAGGCCGCCGACGCCGCCTTTGCGGCGGCCCGCGCCGGATTCGAGGTGCTCGGCGCGCGGCGCGAAGTCTGCGAGGTGCTGTGCAACCGGGCCTGGCTGGCGCTCGAACGCGGCCAGGCGGCCGCCGCGCTCGAGGCCGCCGACGAGGCGCTGACGCTGGCCCAGACGCTCGCCTCCGCCCCCCTCGAGGTCCAGGCGCTGACGGTCCGCGCCGAGGTCGAGCGGGTGCGCCCGGGCGGCGCCCTCGACAGTGCCGCGGCCTTCCTTGCGCAGGCCGGCCAGCACGCCCTTCAGGTCGGCCGCCCGGCCCTGCTCTGGCGCCTCGCCCTCGTGCAGTTCCGGCTGCACCGCGACCACGGGGCCGCGGCGGCGGCCCTGCGGGCGGCGCGCGAAGCCGTGCGCGCGCTGCACGACCTCGAAAGCGCCCTGCCGAGCGACCTGCGCGCGTCGTTTCGCGCGCTGCGCCCCCACGCCGCGGCGTTCCGCGAATTGCAGTGGCTCGGCGCGCTCAGCCCGGCCGGCGACGATCCGGGCGCCGGCCGGTCGCTCGTGCGCATCCTCGAAATCAACAAGCGCCTGCTCGCCGAGCACGACCCGCAGCGGCTCCTCGAATTCATTCTCGATTCGGCCATCGTGCTGTCGGGCGCCGAGCGCGGTTTCCTGCTGCTCGCCCCCGACCCCGGGGAAGACGAGCCGCGCGTCGTCGTGGCGCGCAACTTCGACCGCGAGAACATCCGGCGGCGTCAGGACCGGCTCTCGACGTCGGTCGTGCAGCAGGTGCTGCGCTCCGGCGAGGGCTTGCTCGCCGTCGACGCCATGGAGGAACCGCGCTTCCAGCAGACGCGCAGCGTCCACAACCTGCGTCTGCGCTCCCTGCTGTGCGTGCCGCTGCGCCAGGGCAGCGCCATCGGGGGGGTGCTCTACGTCGACAACCGCTTCCAGAAGGGAGCGTTTTGCGAGGCCGATCTGGCCAGCCTCGAGGCCTTCGCCGACCAGGCCGCCATCGCCCTCGGCAACGCGCGCCTCGTCGACGCGCTCAAGCGCAGCGAAGAGGCGCTGCTGAGCTCGCGGCGCGAGGTCGAGTCGCTGAACGAGCGGCTGCGCCAGGCGCTCCAGGAAACGTCCGCCGAACTCGCGGCGACGAGCGAGGTGGTGCGCCAGCAACGCCGGCAACTCCAGGTGCGCAGCGACTACAGCCAGATCGTCGGCACGAGCGACGTGCTCCAGCAGGTCTTCCACGTCATCGACCGTGTCCGCGACAACACGGTGCCGGTGCTCATCCAGGGCGAGTCCGGCACCGGCAAGGAGCTCGTGGCGCGCGCCATTCATTTCAATGGGGTGCGCCGCGAGGGCCCGTTCGTGACCATCAACTGCGCCTCCATCCCCTCCACGCTCATGGAGAGCGAACTCTTCGGTCACGCCCGCGGGGCCTTTACGGGGGCGACGAGCGACAAGCGGGGGCTTTTCGAGGTGGCCCACGGCGGTACGCTGCTGCTCGATGAAGTCGGCGAAATGCCGCCGGAAATGCAGGTCAAACTGCTGCGCGCCATCCAGTCGGGCGAGCTCCAGCGCATCGGCGACACGCGGCGCGTGCAAGTCGATGTGCGCATCATCGGCGCCACGAACCGCGATCTGCGCGAGCGCGTGGCCCAGGGCGCCTTCCGCGAGGACCTGTACTACCGACTCAACGTCGTGGCGGTGCGCTTGCCGCCGCTGCGCGCGCGGCCGGCTGACATCCCGTTGCTGGTCGACTACTTCTGCGAGCAGAACCGCGCCGAGGGCATCTCGCAGGTGCGCGGCATCCGCAAGGACGCCCTGCGCCTGCTCATGCGCTACCCCTGGCCCGGCAACGTGCGCGAACTGGCGGCGGTCATCAAGAACGCCAGCATCTTTGCCGAGGGCGACATCCTCACGAGCGCCGACTTCCAGAACTACCCCGACATCCTGCGGGCTGCCGAGCGGGCGCCGGGCGGCGGCGACGGCGACCCGGGGGCCGTGCGGCCGCTCGCCGACCTGGAACGCGGGGCCATCATCCAGGCTTTGCAGCACTTCTCGGGCAACAAGAAGCGCGCGGCGGAGGCGCTCGGCATCGATCGCCGAACGCTGTACAACAAGATCGAACTCTACGGCATCCAGGTCGAGACCGCGGCGCGCGTGCGCTGACGGGGCGCTCAGGGGCTGGCCAGCTCGCCGAGCCGCGAGTACACTGCCGCGAAGGGAAAAAGGGACGCACGCCATGCGATACATTTGGGCAACGATGGCGACGGTGTGGTTGGTGGCCTGCGGCGGCGGGGCCGACCTCGGGGGCAGCGACGGGGTGAGCGACGGCGGTGGCCGCGACGACGTTGCGACGCCACCCGTCGACCTGTACCCCGACCCGGGCCTGCCCCCCATCGACCTCACGCCCGCCGAACTCGACACCGCAGAGGCCGAGCTGCCGACCGGGTGCCGCGACGACAGCGAGTGCGAGGCCGAACTCGGCGCCGTGGGACCGTGCCGCTGGGCGCTCTGCAACCGGTCGACCGGCGTCTGCGAGGCCACGCCGCGCTCCGACGGCACGCCCTGTGACGACGCCGATCCGTGCACCGAGGACACCATTTGCACCGCCGGCGAATGCGCGCCCGACCCGGGCGTCCCGCATCCCTGCGACGACGGCAACCCCTGCACGGCCGACCGCTGCGACCCCGAGGCCGGCGAGCCGGGCGAGCGCTGCCTGCACGAACCGCAAGAGGGCCCCTGCGACGACGGCCTCGGCTGTACGGATTCCGACCAGTGCAGCGCCGGCGAATGCCTGGGCACGGCCCTCGATTGCGACGACGACAACCCGTGCACGTACGACCTCTGCGACGAAGCGCTCGACCAGTGCCGCCACACGCTCAGCAGCGGGCCCTGCGACGACCGCGACGCGTGCACGGCCAATGACTACTGCCGCGACGGCGCTTGCCGCGCCGGCACCGTGCTCTCGTGCGACGACGGCAACCCCTGCACGAATGACGTGTGCAACTCCACGACGGGGTGTCGGCACGACACCAACACGCGCTCGTGCGACGACGGCAATCCCTGCACCGAGGGCGATGGCTGCACCGACGGCGTGTGCACGGCAGGTGAGAACTACACCTGCGCCGCCTGCACGAGCGACGCCGACTGCGCTCCTCACGACGACGGGCAGGTCTGCAACGGCACGCTTTTCTGCTTCGAGGGCCGTTGCTCCATCGACCCGCGCACGGTGGTCGAGTGTCCGCCCGCCAGCGCCTGCGCGGTGCAGCGCTGCGATGCGGCGAGCGGTCTGTGCATTCCGGTCCCGGCCCCCGAGGGTTCCGACTGCAGCGACGACGATGCCTGCACGCTCTTCGACGTGTGCGTGGCCGGTGCCTGTGCGGGCCAGCTCGCGTCCTGCGACGACGGCAACCCGTGCACGCTCGACGGCTGCGCCGACCCGCTCGGCTGCACCCACGATCCAAACGCGGGCGGCCCCTGCGACGACGGCGACGAGTGCACGAACGGCGACGCCTGCCGGGCCGGCATCTGTGCGCCGGGCCCCAACATCTGCGTGACGTGCACCGACGACACCGATTGCACGGTGCTCGACGACGGCGATCTCTGCAACGGCGTGCTGCGCTGCACGAACGGCACGTGCCGGCCCGCGCCCGAGAGCGTCGTCACCTGCGACACGTCGGGCGACACGCCGTGCCGGCACACGCGCTGCGTGCCCGAAAGCGGGCGCTGCGAGGCGCAAGTCGAGTCCGCGGACACGCCGTGCAGCGACGACAACGCCTGCACCACGAGCGACCGCTGCCGCGCCGACGGCACCTGCGCGGGCGACCTGCTCGTCTGCGACGACGGCAACCCGTGCACGACTGACGGTTGCGATCCGCTCGTCGGCGGGTGCGATTCCATCCCGGCTCCCGGTCCGTGCGAAGACGGCGACCTGTGCACGCAGGGCGACCAGTGCGGCGACGGCACGTGCCGTTCGGGGTTCCCCGTCGTGTGCGACGACCAGAGCCCTTGCACCGACGACACCTGCGAGCCCGAGCGCGGCTGCGTATTCACGATCGTCAGCGTGGGGGTGCCCTGCGACGACCGGAGCCTCTGCACGGCCGACGACGTCTGCCAACCCGACGGGCGTTGCGCGGGCGCGGCGCGCGACTGCGCCGACGCCAACCCCTGCACCGACGACAACTGCGACCCCGTGAGCGGCGAATGCCTCCATCCGCCCAACACGGCGCCCTGCGACGACGGCGAGCCCTGCACCGCCGACGACCACTGCCAGGCCGGCGGTTGCGTCGGCGGACCGCCCACCGCGTGCGACGACGGCAACGGCTGCACCGACGATTCGTGCGCCCCCGGCCTCGGGTGCCAAAACATAGACAATGCGTTGCCTTGCGACGACGGCAGTGCGTGCACGCTGGGCGACCAGTGTGCGGGCGGCACGTGCACGTCGGGCCCCGCCGTCGACTGCGACGACGGCAACTTCTGCACCGACGACGCGTGCGACCCGGTCACCGGCTGCGTGCACCCACCCTCCACCGGGCCGTGCGACGACGGCGATGTCTGCACCGTCGACGACGGTTGCGCCGCGGGCGAATGCCAGGGCGGCCCGCCCTTCGACTGCGACGACACCGACCCGTGCACCGACGACGTCTGTGTGGCCTTCGTCGGCTGCGACCACGGGTTCAACACGGCCCCCTGCTCCGACGGCAACCCCTGCACGTCGAACGACGCCTGTCGCCAGGGTACCTGTGTCGGAGGCGAGGTCACCTGCCACGAGGACGCCTGCACCGACGGGGCCGACAACGACACCGACGGGCTCGTCGATTGCGACGACCCCGACTGCCTGCCGGTCCACCCGTGCACGCCCGTCGACATCTGTAGCGGGGCCCAGGCGATTGCGTGTGGTGACACGGGCATCATCGGCAGCCTCGTTGGTCCCGGCACCACCGATCGCATCGACGCGTGGGACTGCTGGAGCGGCGCCCCGGCCCTGCACCCGGCGCCCGAATTTGCCTACGTTTTCCAGTACTCCTGCTTCGGTTCCATCACGTTCCAGGTGCAGACCACGGCCCCCGGTTCGGGCCCCCGCGGCCACGCGCTGCTCGACATCTTCGTGCTCGACGGCTCCGCCGGGGTTTGCTACCCCGAGAGTTGCGTGGGGGTTGGCGCGGCCCAGGACTTCCCCACCTACGCGCGGGCCAACCTGACGCTGCCGGTGTTCGCCGAGCGGCGCTACTACGTGGTGGTCGACGGCCGCAACGGCGACGCGGGCAACTTCACCATCAGCGTGCAGTGCTCGCCCCAGGCGTTTGCCGAGAGTTGCGGCGACGGCTTTGACAACGACTGCGATGGGGCCACAGACTGTGGCGACCTCATCGACTGCTCCGCGAGCCCGTTCTGCAACCGCTGAAGGGCGCGCGGGGCGGCCCGTCGCAACCGGGCCCTCAACCGGTCCGGCAGCGGCGGCGGCTGGGGCCCGCCGACAGGGCCCGCGGGCCGTGGGAATACCCGCGCGGCTTGCGGTTGTTAAGGCGCGAAACGGTTCCCGATGGGCGCCGGCGGGCGATGCGATTGCCGGTCCCCCGTGGCACCGACGGAAGGACATGATGCAGACCCACTCCCTCAAGACGCTGACCCTTGCCGTTGTGGCGCTCGCGTGGCTCGGCGGCGCCTGCGGCCAGAAGCCCACGACGCCGGCCCCGGCCGAGCCGCCGGCTCGCGTCGGCGGGCCCGCCGAGTCGGTGGGGCAGGGGCGCGAGGCCTCCGAGCGGCTGGCGGTGCTCGACGGTTCCCTTGCCGGCATGCAGCGCATCGAGGGCGCCGTTGCGCGCGGTCGGGCCCCGGCCGTGGGCAGCGACGGACGCGATCTCGCCGACCCCGAGGCCCCGGCCACCGAAGACGACGACGAACCCAGCACCGACTACTGGCGCGACCTCAGATTCGGCCGCAACAACTTCGAAGAAGTCCGCGACTTCGTGCGCCGCCACTACCTCGATGACACCATCGACGAGCACCGGGCCTGGATCGAGGCCGCCGACTTCGCGCTGCTGTCACAGAAGCCGCCACTCGAGATTCTGCCCGACGCGTTCTACAACGCGCGCAAGGGTCTGCCCGAAGAAGAGGGCCGGCTCGACGGCAAGATTCAGAAACTGCGCCCCGGCGACGCCTTCGTGGTGCACTGGGTGCCCGACATCAAGAAACCCAATCGGCGCCTCGAAGACGAAGAGATTCGGCAGCGCAAGCTGAAGGCGCGCGCGCGCCATGCGCTCATCGAAGGCGAAACGCTCGGCTGGAAGGCCGTGCCGTTCACCGACGCCGATTTCGAACGCGTTCTGACGTTCATCCGCCAACTGAAGAAGGACGACCCGAAGTTTCGCGCCGACTCCCTGTACGTCGACGCGGCCAACGGCTACCTGCACTCGCTCGACCCGCACTCGTCGCTGATTTCGGCGAAGTCGTGGGAAGAATCCACGCGCGAGACCGAAGACGCCTCGTTCGACGGCATCGGCGCCGTGCTGACCCAGCGCGGCGATGACACCTACGTCGAAAGCCCCATCGAAGGGCAGCCGGCCATCAAGGCCGGCGTGCGCGCCGGCGACATCGTCGTGCGGGTCGACGGCAAGGAGGTCAGCGGCCTGCCGCTGCCCAAGGTTGTGAAACGCATCCGCGGGCCCCGCGGCACCTCCGTCGTGCTCACGCTGCGCCGCGTCGGCGAACCGAAAGACTTCGACGTCTCCATCGCGCGGGCCCACATCGACATCAAGAATGTTCAAGGGCACCTCATCACGGGGCACCCCACCCTCGGCTACATCAAGATGAACGGCTTCGTGCCGTCGTCTTCCGACATGTTCGACGCCGAACTCGAACGCCTGCAACGCGAAGCCAAGGGGCGGCTGCGGGGCATCGTGTTCGACCTGCGCAACAACTCGGGCGGGCTCCTCAACCAGGGAGTCCAGGTGGCCGACAAGTTCCTGCGCAAGGGCACCATCGTCACGGTCAAGGACCGGCCGCCGCTCCTGTTCCTCGGCGAGCGGCGCGTACGCGAAGAACCCTACCTCGCCGACGAGGCCATGCCGGTGCGACTGCCGGTCGTCGTGCTCGTCAACGACGGCACGGCCTCGGCCGCCGAGATCGTGGCCTCGGCACTCCAGGACAACCGCCGCGCCCTGGTCATCGGCGACCGCACCTTCGGCAAGGGCTCGGTGCAGACGCTCTACGACGCGGGCGACGTGGGCGCGACCTGTCGGCAGGATTCCGAATGCCCCGCGGGCTGGGCCTGCGCGGCGTCGGGCGATGGCAGCGCCGCCCGCTGCAAGGACTACTACATCAAACTCACGGTCGCCCGGTACTACGCGCCCTCCGGCCGAAGCATCCAGATCCTCGGCGTCGTTCCCGACGTTGAGGTTCCGCCCGATGTGGGCGGCAAGATGCCGGTCGGTTTCCGCGAAGAAGACCTTTCGAACCCGCTCTCGCAAGTGTCGGCGAGCCAGCGACCGCCGTTTGCGAGCGACGGCACCGTCCAGCGCCTCGAGGCCTGCGTGCGCAAGAGCGGCAAGGCCGAGGCCATGCACGCCGCCGATCCCAACCCGGCCATCAAGTTCGACTACCCGCTCTACAAGGCCGCCGACTACCTCGACTGTCTCGCGACCCTCGAAGGCCAGGCCGCAGCCCGCTAGCGGGCCGCCCGACGCCGTTGACCCCCCCCGCGCCGGCGCATACGATGGCCGCGCTCGTCTCAGCGCCCGCCTGGTCCGGCGGGAACGGCGGGAAAGGCCGGCCCCATGTCCGAGCGTCCGACGACTCCGATGATGCAGCAGTATCTGGCGGCCAAGCAGGCCCACCCCGACTGCCTTTTGTTCTTTCGGATGGGCGACTTCTACGAGATGTTCCTCGACGACGCCATCGAGGCCTCACGCATCCTCAACATCGCGCTCACCACGCGCGACAAGGGCCGCGAAGACGCGATACCGATGTGCGGTGTCCCGTGGCATTCGGCCCGCGGCTACCTGCAGACCCTGCTCGCGGCCGGACGCAAGGTGGCCATCTGCGAGCAGGTCGAAGACCCGCGCCGGGCCCAGGGCATCGTGCGGCGCGAGGTCGTGCAGGTCGTCAGCCCGGGCGTCATCCTCGACCTCGAAAGCCTCGAGGCGGGGGTCAACAACTTCCTCGTGGCCGTGTGGCTCGCCGGAAAGGGCTCCGGCATCGCCTATGCCGATGTTTCCACGGCCGAATTCTTCGCGGCTCGCCTGCCCGAGCGCGGGGCCCTCGAAGCCGAGTTGGCTCGCCTCGAAGCCCGCGAGATCGTCGTCGCCGCGGGGCAGCGGGCCGATGTCGCCGGCCTCTACGGTCAGGAACCGGGGGTGCTCATCAACGAGCTCGAAGCCGATGCTTTCGACCCCGTGGCCGCCACAGCGCGACTCGCAGTGCGCCACGCGGCCGCGCTCGAACCGCCGGGGCTGCCTGCCGAGGCGTTGCGGGCGGCCGGGGCGCTGCTGGCCTACCTCGAACGCACGCAGGCCAGCGTCGCCACGGCGCTGGCCCCGCTGCAGCCCTACGACCCCGCCGCGCACATGACGCTCGCCGAGACGGCCCGCGCCCACCTCGAAGTGGCGCGCACGCTGGTCGGTGGGCAGCGCAAGGGGTCGTTGCTCAGCGTCATCGACCAGACGCGCACGGCCATGGGGGCGCGCCGACTGCGTCAGTGGCTCACGCATCCGCTCGTGTCGGTGCCGGCCATCGAGCGGCGGCTCGACCGGGTGCAGGCGCTCTGCGAGGCCTCCGAGGCGCGCGCCGCACTGCGCGCGGCCCTCGGCGACATCCAGGACCTCGAACGCCTCACGAGCCGCGTGGCCGCGGGGGCCTCGAACGCTCGCGATCTTGTCGCGCTGCGGCGCTCGCTCGAACAGCTGCCGGCGGTCGTCGACATCCTGGCGCAGGCGGGACGCCCCGACCTGCGGCCCCTGGCCGATTGGATCGCGCCGCAGAGCGACATCGCCGCCGACATCGCCCGCGCGCTCGTCGACGACCCGCCCCTCTCCCTCAAGGACGGCGGGCTCTTCCGCGCCGGCTACGACGAGACGCTCGACGAACTCATCCACTTCGGCCGCGACAGCCGTTCGTGGCTCCTGCAGTACGAGGCCGGCGAGCGCAAGCGCGCCGGCATTCCCTCGCTCAAGGTGCGCTTCAACAAGGTGTTCGGCTACTACATCGAAGTGACGAAGCCCCATCTGGCCAACGTGCCCGACGACTACATCCGCAAGCAGACCATCGCCACGGGCGAGCGCTTCTTCACGACCGAACTGAAGGAATTCGAGACGAAGTCGCTCACCGCGCAGCAGCGCCAGGCCGCGCTCGAAGAAACGCTCTTCGAAGCCCTGCGCACGCGGCTTGCCGGCGAGAGCGCACGGCTCATCGCCACGGCACGCGCGGTGGCCGAACTCGACGCGCTGGCGGCGCTGGCCGAGGTGGCGCAGCGCCACCGCTACGTGCGCCCGCGGCTCGACGATTCGCGGCGCTTGCGCATCGTGGCGGGACGCCACCCGGTCGTCGAAGCCGCCAGCCCCGACGGCCGTTTCGTCGCGAACGATGTTGAACTCGACGCCGACGATGCGCAGTTGCTCATCATCACGGGCCCCAACATGGCGGGCAAGTCGACGGTCATGCGTCAGGTGGCGCTCATCGCGCTGCTCGCCCAAGCCGGCTCGTTCGTGCCGGCCGACGAGGCCCACATCGGGGTCGTCGACCGCATCTTCACGCGCGTCGGGGCCTCCGACGAGCTCGCGGCCGGCCGCAGCACGTTCATGGTCGAGATGTCCGAGGCTGCCGACATCCTGCGCGCCGCCACGCCGCGCAGCCTCATCATCCTCGACGAAATTGGCCGTGGCACGTCCACGTTCGACGGGCTGAGCATCGCCTGGGCGGTTGCCGAGCATCTGCACGACGAGGTCGGGGCGCGCACGATGTTCGCGACGCACTACCACGAGCTCACCGACCTCGCCCGCACGAAGCCGCGCGTGCGTAACTTCAACATCGCGGTCAAGGAATGGCAGGACCAGATCGTCTTCCTGCGCCAGCTCGTGCCCGGCGGCACGAACCGCTCCTACGGCATCCAGGTGGCGCGGCTCGCCGGACTGCCGGCCGCCGTCGTCGATCGCGCCAAAGAGATCCTGCAGAACCTCGAGACGGGCGAACTCGACGAACAGAGCCTGCCGCGTCTCTCGCGGTCCACGCGGCGCGGGCGGCCACGGGTGACCGATCCGCGCCAACTCGACCTGTTCGCAGCGCCGCCGCGCGAGCCGCGTTGGGCCCGCGCGCTGCGAGACGCGCACCTCGATGGTCTCACGCCGCTCGACGCTCTGCGGCTGCTCTACGAACTCCAGAGCCAGCTGCGCGCCGACGAAGCGGGCGAGGTGCACTGAAGGCCGCGGGGGCGTTGGCTCCGGCGGTTTTCTTGGCCAGGCGGCGCGCCGCGCCTACGCTGTGACGCGGGCCTGGCCGGGGAGACTGGGGCGTGGACGATTTCCAGACCGCCGTCGATGATTACCTCTGGTCGCTGCGCTTCGAGCGCAACCTGGCCACGAACACCGTGACCGCCTACCGCCGTGACCTGCGAGCGCTGTCCCGGACGCTCGCGGCGCGCCCCGAGGGGCCGCCCGCCCGCCTCGTCGATATCACCCCCGACGACATCCGCGCGGCCCTGGCGGCGCTGCGGGACGCGGGGCTGTCCGGGCGCAGCGTGGCGCGGCACGTATCCGCCTGGCGGATGTTCTTCCGCCACCTTGTCGCCGCCGGGGCGCTGTCGGCGAGCCCGCTCGGTACCGTCGAACAACCGCGAGCGCACCGCCGCCTGCCCAACGTGCTGAGCGAAGCGGAGGTGGCCGATCTTCTGGCCGCGGGCGACGACGACGAGCGCGAGGCGCTGCGCGACCTCGCCATGCTCGAACTGCTCTATGCGACCGGGCTGCGGGTGAGCGAACTCGTGCGGCTGCGCGTGCAGGACGTCGACTGGCAACAGGGCATCGTGCGTACCGTCGGCAAGGGCGCCAAGGAGCGGCTCGTACCGTTTGGCGAAGTGGCTCGCGACCGCCTGCGCTTCTACATCGAACGCGCCCGACCGGCTTTTCTCGTGGGGCCGCGGGGGCAGGGGGTCAAGGGCGCGGCGCGCGAGACGCTGTTCCTGACGCGGCGCGGGCGGGGCATGACGCGCCAGGGCTTCTGGAAACTGCTGCAGCGGCACGCGCGGGCCGCCGGGCTCACGTCGGCGCCGTCGCCCCACACCCTGCGCCACAGCTTCGCCACGCATCTTCTGGCCGGCGGGGCCGATCTGCGCACCGTGCAAGGCCTGCTCGGCCACGCCGACATCGCTACGACCCAGATCTACACGCACGTCGACCGCCGCGCCGTTCGCGCCACATTCGAACGTTGCCATCCGCGGGCGCGCTGATCCGGCGCCTCCGGCCGGAGCGCTTCGAGTCGCCGCGGAGCCGCCGCCAGGCCGCGGGTTGCGTCCCCGGCGTGGCCGTGGTCTATTCGGGCGGCGGACAATCCACAGTTCGCGGGAGTCGTCTCAGTGTCGTCTTCAACCGACATGCCGACCGGAACGGTTCGGCTCCAGAAAGTCCTGGCGGCCGCAGGCGTCGCTTCGCGGCGGGCCGCCGAGGCGCTCATCGCGGCGGGCCGCGTCACGGTCAATGGCCACGTCGTCACGCGGCTCGGCACCCTCGTCGACCCGCGTCACGACCGGGTGCTCGTCGATGGCCAGGCCGTCGACCGGCCGGCGCCGCGCCACTACATCCTCATTCACAAGCCGCGCGGGGTGCTCTGCACCGCGAGCGACCCGGAAGGCCGGCCGACGGTTTTCGACCTGCTGCGCGGGCAGTATCCGCGGCTCTTTTCGGTGGGCCGGCTCGACTATGACTCGTCGGGCGCCCTGCTGCTCACGAACGACGGCGACCTCGCGGCCCTGCTGCTGCATCCGGGCGCGACGGTGCCGAAGCAGTATCACGTCAAGGTCGACCGCGAACTCCAGCCCGATGAACTGCGCGCCTGGCAGCAGGGCATCGTCCTGGCCGATGGGCCCACGCAGCCGGCCCGGGTGCGGCGGCTCTCGGCCCGCGGCGGGCACGCCTGGTACGAGGTGCGCATCCATGAGGGGCGCAACCGCCAGATCCGGCGCATGTGCGAAGCGCTCGGGGCGCGCGCGCTCAAGGTCTACCGCGTGGCATTCGCCGGCCTTTCGGCCGATGCGTTGAAGCCCGGCGAATACCGGCCGCTGCACGACCTCGAAGTCGACCAACTGCGGGTCCAGGTTGGGCTGCCGCCGACCGGCGCGCTGGGGCGTTCGGGCCCGCGCGGTCCGGCGCCGGCGGTGGCGGAGCGGCGGCACGACGGCGAGCGGCCGCGTCCCGACCGCGCTTCAGCCGAGCGTCCGGCGGGGGCAGGGCGGCGCTTCGAGGGCGACCGCCCACGTCC
>CAYRCM010000136.1:13453-16116 GCA_964422715.1 uncultured Myxococcales bacterium
AGCGTCCGGCGGGGGCCGGGCGGCGCTTCGAGGGCGACCGCCCACGTCCCGACCGCCCACGTCCTGACCGCGCTCCAGCCGAGCGTCCGGCGGGGGCAGGGCGGCGCTTCGAGGGCGACCGCCCACGTCCCGACCGGCCACGTCCCGACCGCGCTCCAGCCGAGCGTCCGGCGGGGGCCGGGCGGCGCTTCGAGGGCGACCGCCCACGTCCCGACCGACGCGGGCCGGCCACTTCCCCCCAGCGTCCCCGGCCCTCAGGCCCAGGCGGGGCCCCGGGCCGTCGGCCCCCGCGGCAATGATGCCCGGTAGACGAGGCCCGCGCAGACTCACCGCGTGAATCGCGCCGGCCACCCTGAACCTTCTCGACGGGGAGCGCCGCGGGGGCGCAAGAGAACGGCGGCGCGCTACAGGCTGACCTTCTCGCGGCAGTGAAGCGGACACGTGAGCACGTGGGGGCAGCGGAACTGGCAGCCGAAGCCTTCGTGCAACTGCCGCAGGGCTCCGTCGTAGTCGCAGGCCGCGCCGAAAAAGGCCGACAACGCCTGGCTCGCGGCCGTGAGGCTCGGCAGGCCGTCGGCGTAGAGGCTGTCGAGGTAGCCGAGCCGGTAGGCGTTGGTGCGCGCCTGCGCGCCGGGCACGACGGCCACGCGCTGGACGTGCGGCTTGTCCCAGAGCCCGAGCACGACCATCTCGCGGATGAGCCAGAACGGCTCGATATAGAAGGCCCCGCCGTAGAGTTGGCTCGCCGTGCGCCGCACGACGTCGGCCGGCGAGCGCGCGGCGTCGACTTTGGCGAGCGGGTCGGGCGTCTGGCTCAGCGTCTGCTTGAAGCGCAGCACGTGGATGAGGTTTTCGCTGAGCCGCACATGCCATGCGTGGGCACCGAAGAAGTCGACCTCGCCGAGCAGGCTTTCGAGCGTCTCGTTGAGGCGCAGCAGACGCCGGAAAAACGAGATGCTGCGCAGCGTTTCGAAGAATTCGGCCACGGGCGCATCGTAGCGCTCGTGGTCGAGCAGCACCGAAAGGGTTTGCAGTTCGAGCAGGAAGACCTGCCGGTCCGTGTCGAAGTCCTTCGGGTTGAGGTCGAAGTGCTGCGCATGCAGGACGCGTTTGTGCGGGTAGCCCTGCCACCAAGCCGCGATGCGCGCGGCGTTTTCCGCGAGTTGCTCCTTGGTGATGGCGGACGGCTGCGGTGCCACCGGCCCGACGATGAGGGCCGGCGGGGGCACGGGCAGTACTTCGCGCACGGGGCGCGCCGCTTGCGAGATGCGCGGGGCGGGTTCGAGGGCCGCGCCCGGGCCGGCGCCGGGGGCCTCTTCGGCCGGCTCAACGACCAGTGCCGCGGCCAGCGCGGCTTCAGCCGCGGCCACGATCTCGGGGGCCGGCGGCTCGGGTTCGGGCGGCAGATCGGGGAATTCGTCGTCTTCGGCCCCCGTCGCGCGCGGGGCCGGAGCGGCCGCTGCCGGTGCCGCGGGCGCCGCCGCCGGGGCCGCGGGTGGGGCCGCGGCCGGAGCCGGCGCCGGTGCCGCCTCGTCGACCGCTTCGTCGGCCGCCTCGCGCTCTTCGTCCAGGAATTCCTCCACGTCGAGCGCCCGCACCCGCGGCAGCGCCTGCTTGCCGAGGTCGCCGAGCCCCCAGCGGATGCCGATGACCCGGATGGCGCCGGCAATGGCCACCCATTTCACCCAGTTCTGGAAGTTGGGCAGCGTCACGTATTCGCCCGGGTAGACGTAGGACGTGAGCATGCGGTGCAGCTCGTGAGTGGAGTGCAGTCGGCCGCCCGACTCGACGTCGAGCGCTTCGAGCACGTACTTCATGAGCAGCCGGTTTTGCTGGAACAGGCGTTCGAACAGCACCTTCTTCTGTTCGTCGTCGCTATTCGCGGCCAGCAGTTTGCGCGCGGTCTCGCCGAGGACCACCGGGCGTTTGCCGTCGCTCGGGATTTCGACGATGTCGAGCACAACCGGTGTCTCGTCTTTGTGCCACACGTTCTGCTCGCGCAGAAACGTGCGCAGATCCTTGAAATCGGGCTTTTCGCGCTCGATGTACCCAAGGATCGTGGAGAGTCTGGCGAGAAACGCACCGTCCGGCGTGTTCGGCAACGTACCATAGGCCACCCGCTGCACCATCGTGCACCTCCCTCGGCTTTCGGGCGTACGTTTCTACCGCGCCAGAGCGCGCGAAGTCAACGCGCCCCACGAGCCCCTCCATGGCGGCCGGAGTTCCTGAAGCCAACCGTGACTTGGGGACCGACCGCCATCGGAGCCCGGATCCCGCCCCGTCGTGACAAACGAACGCGGAAGGGCTAGAAGACCGTTCGCGCGACGCGTCCGCGCGGGCCGCCCAGGGTGGGCCTGGCGCGCCGGGCGCCCCCGCAGCGTGCCACCGTCCGCAGCGACCGGCACGCGTTCGGAGAGAGACCCGCCATGAAACGCACCCTTTGCGCACTCGCCATTGCCGCGTTCGGTCTGGTTGCGGCCTGCAAGTCCGGCGCCGACGCCAAGCCGGGGACCGAGCCAACGGCGGCGCCCGCGACCGAGAAGGCCGCGGCCACCGAGAATCCTGCTGCTGCGCCGGCCGAACCGGCCGCCCAGCCCGCCGCGGCCCCGGCCGAACCGGCCGCCCAGCCTGCCGCGGCCCCGGCCGAACCGGCCGCCCAGCCT
>CAYRCM010000137.1:0-16013 GCA_964422715.1 uncultured Myxococcales bacterium
CGGGCGCCGCGGTCCGGGCCCACCGGCCTGCGGCTCGCGCGGCCGGCCCGGGTAGTCGCCGGGCTCGTCGGCCCCGGGTCCCGGGTCGGGCTCGCCGGCCGCGCCCCCCGCCTGGAGTTCGTCGACGATTTGCTGGAGCAGCTCGATGACCTCGGCCGGCGTCGTGGCCGCGGCCTCGGGGACGATGGACGTGAAGACGACCTCGCCGTCCTTCTCCTGCAAGTAGCCCTGCGCCTCGTGCTCGGCGCTCACCTCGACGGCCGCGGCGTCGCCGGCCGTCGCCGTCGTCGTGACGCGCACGACGCTGACGGGCACGATGGTTTTCTGCCCCACCGCGATGGGGGCACCGAACAGCGGCTCGCCTTTGACTTTCTGGCTGGCGGCCTCGATGGCTGCGCGAATGCTTTCTGACCAGTCCATGGTCCACCTCCCTACGGGTCGCTGGATCGGCCGGACGCCGGCCGGAGACCGGAGGTTCCCCGGGCACGGCGTGACTGCCGCCAGCATAATCCCAAAAGCGAACTCAGTGCCAGGGCCACCGGAAGCCACCCTCCGGGGGCCGCGGCGGGGCCCGCCACGCGCGCCTGACAGGCGCCCGCAGCACTTTCGTGCGGGCCATCGAGCGGCGTGCAGCCTTCGTCGACCTGCCCGTTCTGGTCGTTGTCGAGCCCGTCGCACCATTCGCGTGCCCCGGGGTGCACGCGATTGCCGTGGTAGCGCGGATCGGTGGCGGGTTCGTCGTTCTGGTCGGCCGCGGCCCCGTCGGGGTTGACCGGGTCGGCGGGGCCGCAACGATCGAAGCCGTCGGCGTCGCGATCCTCGACGTCGGGGGTGGCCGGGTCGCAGTCGTTGTCGATGCCGTCGCAGGCCACTTCGGTGCCGGGCGCGCCGGGCGCCGAGGGGCGCACGCCCGGGTTCAAGGGCTCGCAGTCGGCTCTGCGGCTGTCGCCGTCGCCCGGGTCGGCCGGGTCGCAAACGTCGAAGCCGTCGTCGTCGGCATCGGGCGCGTCGAGCGTGGTCGGGTCGCAGTCGTTGTCGCGGCCGTCGCACGGCACCTCGGCAGCGCCCGGGCGGCTCGTCGGGTCGTCGTCGGCGCAGTCGCCGTCGCACACGCGGTAGCCGTCCTGGTCGTTGTCGGGGCCTTCGTCGGTGGCGCCGTCGCAGTCGTTGTCCTTGCCGTCGCAGCGTTCGGGGGCGCCGGGATACACCTCGGAGTCGTCGTCGTCGCAATCGTTGTTGCACACGGACAGCCCGTCGCCGTCGAGGTCGTCGGACTCGTCGGTGAGCCCGTCGCAATCGTTGTCTTTGCCGTCGCAGCGTTCGAGCGCGTCGGGATAGGCCTCGGGGTCGCGGTCGTCGCAGTCGCCGCCGCAGAGCGTGTGGCCATCTTGGTCGGCGTCGGTACTCTCGTCGGTGGCGCCGTCGCAGTCGTTGTCGATGCCGTCGCACGCCTCGACGGCGCCCGGGTGCACGCCGGCCGCCCGGTCGTCGCAATCACCCTGACAGAGGTTCCTGCCGTCGCCGTCGTTGTCGGGGCTCTCGTCGGTGAGGCCGTCGCAGTCGTTGTCCTTGCCGTCGCAGGCCTCGGGAGCTTCCGGGAAGATGGTGAGGTCGAAGTCGCGGCAATCGCCCGCGCACGTCGTGTGCCCGTCTTGGTCGGCGTCGCGGCAGCAGTCTTCGTTGTCGCCGCCCGGGGTGCCGTGGTCGCCGCCTTCGTTGTAGGGCAGGGAGGCGAGACACCAGGCGCTCGGGTCGTCGTTGGCGTTGCCATTCTGCACGGTCGCGCTCAGTTGCAGCGCCCGCCCTTCGCCGAAGCCTCCGCGCATGTCGGGCCAGGCCGTCTCGGGTGTGTAGGCGACCTCGTCGAGCAGGCCCCGCGGGTCGAGGCCGCAGCGCAGCAGCAGGCCGTCGCGCACGTTGTCGAGGCGGAACTGCTCGTGACGGTACCCGAAATCGACCCGCGAGCGCCCACCGGCAGCCTCGGGCACGGCCGCGGCGCTGTTCGCGAACACGATGCGGCCGCGCGCCGCCACGCGGAGCGGCCGATCGATGACGAACCCTTCGCCGCCGCGGTCGCGAACCTCGCAGCCGCCGAGCTCCACCGCGAAGACGTTCGCGTTCACGAGTTCGAACCATTCGCCGCGGTCGTCGCTGAGCACGCTCGGATTCACCATGATTTCGCTGAAGTAAACCGAACCGGCAGGCACCAGGGCTTCGTCGGTGAGCCCGTCGCAGTCGTTGTCGACCCCGTCGGGTCCGACTTCGGCAGCGCCCGGGTGTACCGAGAAGTCGGCATCGTTGCAGTCGGCGCAGGCCGCGCTGCCGTCCTGGTCGGCGTCGACGCGTTCGTTGCCGGCCGCCCCGTCGGGCCGTTCGTCGGTGAGCCCGTCGCAGTCGTTGTCGACGCCGTCGCAGACTTCCGGTTGCGCGCCGACGAACAGCGGGTCGGTATCGTCGATGCGGCCATCGCAGTTGTTGTCGTGCCCGTCGCAGACTTCGGGCCGGCCGGGCACGCTGAGCGGATCGCTGTCGTCGCAGTCGCCGCCGGTCCCGCCGCAGAACCCGTCGCCGTCGAGGTCGAGCCCCGGACCGCGATCGGTCTGCCCGTCGCAGTCGTTGTCGAGCTGGTCGCAGAGCGCGGGCTCGCCGTCCGGGTGCCAGAACACGTCGGCGCGCGTCTCGTCGCAGTCTTCGTCGGCGCACACCCCGTCGCCGTCGCGGTCGCCGCTCGCGTCTTCGCCCAGGCACTCGTCGAGGTCGTCGCAGGTGCCGTCGCCGTCGCGGTCGCCGCTTCCGTCGGCGCCGAGGCACAGGTCGCACGCGTCGCCGATCCCGTCGCCGTCGCTGTCGGCCGAGGCGATGAGGGGCTCGGGGTCGAGGCTGTCGATGCAGCCGTCGCCGTCGCGGTCGACGTCGATGAGGTCGCAGCGGCCGTTGCCGTCGGCGTCGTTCGGGACGTCGTCGGCGTCGTTGGCCAGGCTGCCGCACGCCTCTTCGACGGCGTCGGGGAAGCCGTCGCCGTCGTCATCGGGGTCGCGGTCGCCGCACAGCCCGTCGCCGTCGAGGTCGCCGCGCGCATTCTGCCCCTGGCACGGGTCGCAGTCGTCGGCGAGCCCGTCGCCGTCGTCGTCGCCCGCCGGCCAACAGGGCGCCGCGTCGGATGCGTCGAGGCAGCCGTCGCCGTCTTTGTCGCTGTCCTGGTCGTTGCAGACCCCGTCGCGATCGACGTCGGCACCCGTCGGGCAGAGCGTGTTGCGGTCGTTGCCCTGGCAGAGGTCGCAGTCGGCGGCCACGCCGTCGCCGTCGTTGTCGCGGCTCGGCATGTCGGGCGCCGGGTCGCCGTGGTCGAGGCAGCCGTCGCCGTCGCGGTCGGGGTCGCGGTCGGAGCACAGGTCGTCGTCGTCGGGGTCGCCCGTCCGGTCGTCGCCGAGGCACAGGTCGTCGCTCTCGCAGACGCCGTCCTGGTCGGTGTCGCCGCTCGCGTTGTCGCCGAAGCACGGGTCGACGGTGTTGCAGACGCCGTCGCCGTCGGCATCGAAGGCGGGGTCCTGGAACGTCTCGCACACCCCCACGACGCACGGCGTGAGCGTGCACGCGTCGGCGTCGGCGCAGTCGTCGTCGCCACGGCATTCGGCGCATGCGTCGTCGTCGAGGTCGAACAGCCCGTCGCAGTCGTTGTCGAGTTCGTCGATGCAACTCGGATCGCCCGGCGGGCCTTCGTGGCGCGGCGCGTCGGGGGGCTCGTTGCAGGCCGCGCTCGCCGCGTCGACGCACTGGACCGTACCGAGCGCGCAGGCATCGTCGTCGGGCCCGTCGCAGGCCGCGCCGACCCCCTCGAAGGCTTCGCCCGGCGCCTGGCAGTCGGGATCGAAGCAGTCGACGAGCCCGTCGCCGTCGTCGTCGCGGCCGTCGCCGCAGTCTTCGCGCAGCACGCATTCGGGCTCGGTGTCGGTCAGCCCATCGCAGTCGTTGTCGACGCCATCGGCGCAGTTGGCGCTCGTGAGCGATTCGTCGCGGCCGTAGTGCGCAAGCGGCTGGCTGTCGGCGCAGTCGAGCAGGCTGCCCGCCGCCGCCGGGCCGTAGGCCGCGAGGCAACCCGCGTCGGCCGCGTCGAAGTGCAAGTCGCCGTCGCGGTCCCAGGCGAGGTCGGTGGCCCCGTCGCAGTTGTCGTCGACCCCGTCGCAGCGCTGTTCGGGGCAGGCGGCGGCCCGGCGCGGGCTGCCGGCGTTGCGCACCCCGTAGAGTTCATTGGCCGGGGCGAGGCCCCACGAGGCCTCGAAATCATTCAGGTCGCCGTCGAGCGCAGCCGGCAGGAGTTGGAGCGAGCGCGCAACCTGGCTGCCCCCGCCCTGCAGGGCCAGATGGCAACCGAAGCCCGCGTAGTCGACGGCGTCGATGAGCGTATCGGCGAAGGTGTAGCCCCCGCGCAGCAGCACGATGCCGCCCGTGTCGGCCAGCGTCCAGGCCCCCTGGCGGTCGCAGCGCACGTCGGGCAGCAGCCCGTCGTCGTTTCCGGCGCTGCCAAAGCCGATGACCAGGAACTGCCCGACCGCGACACGCACCGGTGCCGTGCCCGTGCAGCGCAGCCCGATGGCCGTGAGCGGCGCGCCGTCGAATCCGAGTCCGAGCGGGGCCACGTTGACCTCGCCCGCGGTGGCATTGAGGATCTCGACGAATTCTTGTTCGGGGCCGGCCCCGGTGGCCACGTGCAGTTCGGTGAACACGAGCCCGCCCGGCTCGACGCGGCACTCGGCGCTGCAGCCGTCGCCCGGCAGCAGCCCACCGTCGTCGCAGGCCTCGTCGGCCGCGACCTGGCCGTCGCCGCAGCGGCTCGTGCAGACCGAGGCCCCCATAGGCCCCGCGACGCAGGTGTAGCCGTACTCGACGAGGCACAGCCCCGAGCAGCCGTCGTAGTTGCCGGCGTCGCCGTCGTCGCACGTCTCGGCGCCGGCCACGATGCCGTCGCCGCACGCCGTGACGCAGGCGGAGGGGGCGCCGGCGCAGTAGTAGCCGGCCTCGGGCTGGCAGGTCTCGTCGCAGCCGTCGGCGGGGCTATCGTTGCCGTCGTCGCAGCCCTCGCCGAGGTCGACGGTCCCGTCGCCGCAGGCGGCAAAGAGCAGCGCGGGCCTGAGCGCCGCGGCACAGGCGAGCAGGATGAGCGCGCGCCCCGCCAGGCGCCACGGAGCGCTAAGGCGCCATGCGATTGCCGGTGTTGCCGTAGTCGCCATGCTGTTTGGCCCAGACCCCCGGCAAGAGCCCCACCGACTCGGTCACGATGGCGTGCACCTTGCCGTCGGCGGTGCGGAAGTAGAGGTGGCCGTCCGGCCCGAGGGACAAGTCGCTTTTCAGCCGGCAGCGGCCGGCCGTGCACTGCGTGTTGACGTAGTCGTATTCCCAGAGCACGCGTTCGGTGGCGAGCGGGCGGGGGTCGATGGCGAAGAGCCGGATTTCGTCGGCCCCGTGGTCGACGGCCGCGTAGTACACCGGCGTGCAGCCGCCGCCCGTGGTCGGCAGGCAGCCCATGGCGCCGGCCTGGGGCACGTCGCGGCCCGCGAGCGCCGTCCAGGTGGGCGTCTGGTTGCCCGACGCCACTTCCCGGTAGGCCCGGGCGCCGCGGTCGACCTGTCCGGTCGTCGAGTAGAGGCTCACGACGACCCGTCCGGCGCCGTCGAATACGGGGCTCGACTCGGATTCGGCGGAAACCGCGAGATCGACCCAGATCTGCTGGCAGCTCGGGCCCGTCTGGCTCGGCAGCAAGCCGAAGACCCGGGCGTTGCGGGTGACGACGACCAGATAGTTGCTGCCGACGGCCGGCGACGCCGTAGTGAGCGGGTCGCTGACGTTGAAGCAGAGCGGCTCGCCCGTGGGCACCGTATCGGGGGCCGGGTCGACGGACCAGAGCCGGCCGTCGGCCTTGCCCCAGATGGCGCGGTTGCCGACCACGCTCGCGGCCGTGGTGGCGACCGTGGTGGGCTCGGGCAGCGAGAAACTCCAGACGAGGGACGTGGCGTCGGCGTCGACCCGGATCTTGTGGAGTCGGTCGTTCGCCGTGACGACGAGCAGCGTGTCGTCCGCGAAAACGGTGGGCGGCATCTTGATGTTGCCGAGCCCGCCCGTGAGCACCTGTTGGCGGTCGTGGGGCGCGGCAAGCCGGATGCGCGTGAGGTACTGGGTCGCGCCGACGTATACCCAGCCGTCGTGGACGACGGGCGACGACGTGGGCGGAGCATCGAGCGCCTGGGCCCACAGCAGCGAGCCGTCGGCGCCGTCGATGGCGTAGAGCTGGGGTTCGCCCAAGGGGGTGACGCCGCCCACGAACACGGTGTTGTCGGCGGGCTGGATGGCCACCGGCTGGCCGTTCGTGTAGTCGAAGCCGGTCGGCGTCTGACCCGAGCCGAAGGGCTGCGTCCACGCGAGGCAGTTGGGGTCGAGGTGACGTTGACCGATGTCGGGGCAGCACTGGTCGCTGCCGTCGTCGGCCGCCGCGATGGGCGGGCCGAGCGCGCAGCGACAGTCGGCGACGATCGGCACGGCGCACGGGTCGCTCGTGGGGCACAGCGCCGCGGCGTCGGTGCAGGGTATGCCCGACTCGGGGTCGCAGACCTCGTCATCCGCCACGTCGACCACCCCGTTGCCGCACAGCGTGCAACTGCCGCCGACGCACACCATGTCGTCGCGTGGGCAGCTGCCGGCGGGCTCCGGGCTGTAGTCGGCCACGTCGACGCAGGAGCCGCTGCCGTTGCAGGCCTCGCACAACCCGCAACTCGTGCCGGCGCCGCCAAACAGGCAGGCCCCCGAGCCGTCGCAGCGCCCGCCGCAGACGGCGTGCTCGCCGAAACAGTCGTTGAACGGGTCCTCGCCCGCCGCCACCGCCGCGCAGCCGCCGGCCCCGTCGCAGCGGCGGCAGGCGCCACACGTGACCCCCTGGCCGGCGTACTGGCACTGCCCGGCCCCGCTGCACGTGCCGTTGCAGACCCCGACGCCCGGGCAGTCTTCGTTGGGGTCGCCGCCGACGGCCACGAAGACGCAGGCTCCTGCCCCGTTGCATTCGAGACAGGTGCCGCACGTGAGCCCGGCTTGGGGAAACTGGCAGCTGCCCGCGCCATTGCAGGTCCCCCCGCAGGTTAGGCCGCCCGTGCATTCTTCGTCGGGGTCGGCGCCCGTCGCGATGGGGCTGCACTGGCCGGCCAGGCCCTGGAGATCGCAGCGTTGGCAGCGTCCGGTGCAGGCGCTGAGGCAGCACACGCCGTCGACGCAGTGGCCGTCCTGGCACTGACCCGGGTACGTGCAGGGCGCGCCGGCGACGCGGTCGGCCGCGCAGCTCGTGCCCTCGCAAAAGTAGTCGGTGGCACACTGCAATTCGCTCGAACACGCGCTGAAGCAGGCGTGGTCGTTCTCGCATGCGTAGCCGCCCACGCAACGCGCCGTGACCGGCAGGCAGCTGTGGTCCTGGCACGTGTAGAGCGTCAGTTGGGCGCTGGAGCAGCCCGGCTGGGCGCATTCGCGGCCGTCTTCATAGAAGCGGCAGGCCCCGGCGCCGTCGCAGGCTCCGTCGAGACCGCAGGTGCTGACGGCCTGCGTCGCGCACTCGTCGAAGGGGTCGCTGCCCCCGGTCACCGCGGCGCACCGGCCGCTGCCGTCGCACTGGCGGCAGACCCCGCAGGCCACGTCTTCGGGGTAGGCGCAGGCCCCCGCCCCGTCGCACAGCGACTCGCAGCCGGCGTCCCCGCCGGGGCATTCGAGGAAGGGGTCGGAGCCGGCGGCCACGGGCCGGCAACGACCGACATCGTCGCAGGCGCGGCACGTTCCCTCGCAGTCGGTGCCGGCCGGCGGGAAGTCGCAGGCCCCGCCGCCGTCGCAGCGGCCCGAGCATTCGACTTCGCCCCCGCAGGTGGTGTCGAAGCCCGGAAACGCGCAGCCACCGAACCCGTTGCACGTCCCCGCGCAGGTGCCCGTGCCGAGGCAGTCGCCATCGGGGTCGGCGCCCGTCTCGACCAGGGTGCAGAAGCCGACGCTGCCGGTGAGGTCGCAGGCTTCGCACAGCCCGTCGCAGGCACGGTCGCAGCAAACACCGTCGGCACAGACGCCGGTTTCGCACCAGTCGGGCCGTTCGGCAGCCGGGCAGGGGCGGCCGGCCGGCGTCTTGACGTGGCACTGGCCACCGTCGCAATAGGCGTTGGTGAAGCAGTCGGCGTCGGTCTCACAGCCGAGCGAGCAGGCCACGAGCCCCTCGCCATCGGCTGGGGTGCAGCGGCCCGGGGCGCAGTCGACGGGCGTGCACTGCTCGTCCGCGCAGCGGAAGATGGTCTGTTCGGTTTCGTTGCAGGTCGAGCCCACGCCGCACGGCGCGCCGTCCGGAACAGGCGTGCAGCGGGCATTCGCCTGGCAGACCCCGGTGGAGGAGCAGTCGCCGGTCACGCAGCGGTCGTCGGTGGCCCCGACCGTCACAGCGACGCACAGGCCGACCCCGTCGCAGGCCTGACAGGGTTCGCCGCAGGGGGTGCCGGCAACTTCGGGGGTGCCGCACTGGCCGTCGGCCGTGCACAGTCCGGCGCAATCGTCGTCGCCGCAGGCCGGATCGGCCGTGAGCGGCGCAAGCGGCTCGCAGTCGCCCGTGTCGTTGCAGCCGTGGCAGGGCTCGCAGGACGTGCCGGCGGCGGCAAAGTTGGCGCAGCTGCCCTGGCCGTTGCAGCTGCCGCCGCAGTCGTCGTGCGAGCCGCACTGGTCGAAGGGGTCCTGGCCGGCCGTGACGGGCATGCACCGGCCCGCCGCGTTGCACTGCATGCACGGCGCGCCCTCGCCGCAGACCCGCCCGCCGGTGCCGGTCGCCACCACGCACTGCCCTTCGGCGTTGCAGGTGTTGCACTCGGGGCTCTGGATGGGACTGTTGATGCAGCCCGTGCCCGCGTCGAGCTGCAAACACACGCCCGGCACGTCGGCCGTGCAGGAGAAGCACGGCCCGGCGCACTCGCTGTTGCAGCAGACTTGCTCCTCCTCCGAGCACACGAGCGCCCCGCCGCAGCAGGGAATGCCCGCGGCGCAGGACTCGCCCGCGGCCGCGCACACCGGCCCGCCGTCGCCGTCGGCGTCGGGTTCGGTGGTCTCGGGCAGGCCGGCTTCGGGCCCGGCATCGGCGTCGCCCGGCCGTTCGCCGGCGTCGCTGTCGCCCGCGGTGCCGGCGTCGACGTCGGCGGGGACGAGCCGCGGCGGGATGCACACGAGCACGTCGTCACCGGCCGGCGTGGCCGCGGCCCGGCATTCCTCACCGGCGCCGCAGGCCGCTCCGCCCGTGCAGTCGGGTCGGCAGGCCCCCGCGACGCAGTGGTAGCCCGAGAGGCAGTCGCTTTCGGCGCTGCACACGAACAGGTTGCCCGAGACGAGGTCGACGGAGCAGCCGGCGCCGGCGAAAGCGACGCCGAGCGCCGTCATGACAAAGACGCGCAGCCGGGTGCGACGCGCGGGAGTCGTTGGAGTCATGCGTTCCTCTCAGAACCGAGCGCCATACGTGACGAGCCCGCCCCCCTCGGTCGGGGCGAGACCCACCGGAGCCACAGACCCCCGGCCCGCGGGGCGGCCCGGGTCGAGCACGAAGAAGAGCACGACGCCCGTCGCGACGGCTGCCCCGCCGACGCCGTACATCACGTAGGAGGCGAGCCGTTCGTTCTGGATGCGATCTTCGAGTTGCTTCGCGCGCTTCTGGCTGAGGTCGATGCGCGTCTCGCCGTCGACCGAGGTGCGCCCCGCGTCGTCGAATTCCTTCTGGTCGAGCACGGACACGATGGTGAGCGCGACCCCGGTCAGCAGCGCCGCGCCGCCGGCGCCAACCGTGACCCAGGCCGGGATGTTGACGGGCCGCTTGACGGGCCTCTCGACGACGGTCGGGCCCGGCGCCTCGGTCTTGAGCAGGGTGACGGCGACGACGAGATCGCGCCCGGAGTCGACGGGCAGCCGCTGCTGCCAGAGTTCGTAGCCCGCTTTCTCGACCGAGATGTTGTAGGTGCGCGGCTGGAGCACGAGCGGGTTGAGCGGCGTGCGCCCCATCGTGACGCCGTCGACGCGCACGGTGGCGCCCTCGACGTTGCAACTCAGCGAGAGCCGGCCGTCGAGCGAGGGGGCCGTGGTGGGCCCGGTCGCGCTGCCCACCTGGTCGACGCAGGCGCGCCGTTCGTCGCGCACCTGCTGGCGGTCGGGAGCGTCGGGGCGCAATTCGAGGTAGCGGTTGAAGTGCCCGATCGCGTCCTTGCAGCGTCCGACCGCCTTGAGGGCCATGGCCAGGTTGCGATAGAGGTTGCCGACGTCGGGGGCCAGGTTGACGGCCCGCTCGTAGAGCGGGATGGCGTCGCCGAAACGACCATCGCGCGACAGGTCGTTCGCCTGCAAGAACAATTGCTTCGCGAGTTCGCGGCGGGTTTCTTCGTCGGTCTGCGCCTGGAGGGGCGCAGCCGCACCGCACACGCACGCGAGCAAGCCCACGAGCCAAATCACGCGTCGAAAGCGCATCGTGCTTCTCCCCAGCGGGCGCAACAGCGCGGGTCATGCTACCACAACTGCGCAGGGCAGCGGCAAGGGGCGCCGCGCCGCAGGCTTCGGCACCGGCGCGCCAAACGGATGCAGTGCGGCGGGCGAAGCCCTAGAATTCGGCGCCCACGCGGAAGCGAGCGGTCCAACTCGAAAACGTTGCGGCCTCGGGGTCGAGTTTGTCGTAGGAGCCCATGAAGGAGAGCGGGTCGAGCGGCCCATGGAGCCAGTAGAGGCCCTCGGCGCCGACGATGCCGCGCAACGCCGAGCCGAGGTCGAAGCGCCACTCGAAGCGCAGCGTCAGGCCCAGCGCCAGGGCGTCGTACGTGTGCAGGATGCCGGTCGTGCCCCCGCCCTGCTCGAATTCGATGCGTTCGCGGAAGAGCGAGCCACCGAAGCGCAACCCGATGAGCAGGTCGACAAACGGGTCCTTGGTGATGGCTTCGATCAGGTCGATGGCCGGCTCGAACATGAACGTCAGTTCCTGGCTGGCGTTCGAGACACTGTCGAGCCGCGAGGGCGGGCAGGTCGTGAGGTCGCGCCACATGCGCACGCGGCCCGTGCCGTAGAAGCCGTCGAGGCGCATCAGGATGCGGAACCAGCGCACTTCGACTTCGCTACGCAGCGTGAGCCCGGCCGCGGCCAGGTGCTTGAGGTCGGGCGCCCACTGATCGTAGCGCAGCGCCCAGCCCCCGCCGATCGCGACGTGGACGTCGGACTTCTGGCGCAGATAGACGCCGGCCCCGAGCGCCGTGTCGACGCCCTTGACGTTTTCGATCTGGCTCGGCGGGTCGCCGAGCTGCTGGCGATAGGCGCCCTCGACGAAGAGGTACGGAATGGCCCGGCCGTCGCGCGAGAAGCGGTGCGTGTACTGCAACCGGGTCTGGTAGCGCATGACGTTGCGCGTGGTGTTGCCCGTGCCGCACGTCGCGGCCCCGCCCGGGGTGGCCGCCGGGGTCGCGGTGCGCACCTTCAGGTCGTGGCCGGCGGACGTGACGTCGACGGCGTCGATGGTGAGCCGGTTGCGGAAGCGGAACATGCTCGGCAGCGGCGCCTCGGCGCTGGCCGTGGCCGTGCGCGCCTCGCGCTCTTCGACTTCCTTCGAGACGGCCTTCAGCGTGAAAATCTCGGGTTCCATTTCGCCCGGACGCACGGAAACCGTATGCGTTTCACGGGCATATCCGCGCTTGATGAGCGTGATCTTGTAGACCCCGAAGGGCAGCAGGTAGGTGTCTTTGTCCTTGCGGATGAGCGGCTGATCGGCGCCGAGCCAGCCCTGCTCGTAGTGCTGGACCTTGAAGTCGCCCGCGTCGCACTGCCCGCCGAGGCAGATGAGGCGCATGATGCCGTAGGTGGTGTTGAGGCGCACTTTCGTTTCGCTGCCCGAAACGACGAAGGGCACCCGCAGCACCGCGTCCTCGGCCTCGCCGCGCCCCGTGTCGACGAGCGCGACATAGTTGCCCGGCCGCACCTTGATGGTGATGGGCGCTTCCATGAAGCGGTCGGTGACGCCGTCGACCCGCACGCGCTCGCCGGCCCGCGGCGTCTCGACCGTGACCGAGAGGAAGTCGGAGGCGAGCAGGCACTTGCCCGTGACCTCGGAAGCCCCGGCCGGCACCTGCAACACGATGGTGGAGCCCTCGTAGCCCGGCTTGACGCAGCGCATGCGGTACGAGCCCGGCAGGAGGTAGGCCGTGAGGTCGCGCCGGCCGCCCTGGCTCTCGAACGTGCCGCGCCAGCGCACGTCGGCGTCGGCGTCGAACACGACCTTGAAGTCGGGTGCGTTCGACTGCACGACGGCCGCCACGCTGCGGTCCTTGAGCGCCTGGTCGAGGGGTCCGAGCGTGTCGTCCCACTTGCGCTCGGTGTCGCCCTGCCGGGCGCGGTCGACGAACACGCGTGCGAGCAAGGTCTGGTTCGTGAGCATGGCCCAGCGCGCGCACTGGATCTGCACTGCCGGGTCGGGCCGCCATTCGGTGGCCTGCAATTCGGCGCGCACGTCTTCGTATTCGTCATTGGCGAAGATGTCGCCCGGGGCGACGAGGCTCGCGATGATGTCGTGCAGTCGGCGAATGGCCACGAACACGTTGTCGCCCGTGGTGATCATGGCGCGCGCCTTGACGAAGAGCTGCTCGGCCTCGCGCCGCCCGTCCTGCAGTTCGCCCCGCGCGATGCGCTGGACCACGCGGCGGTAGGCGAAGCGCATCATGTCGCGTTCGATCTGGTCGCGCACTTCGGGCCGGCGCACGAGTTGGCGCGCCTGCTCGGCGAGCTGCACGGCCTGCGAGAAATCGTTGCTCTGGGCCGCGCGGGCCGCGTGTTCATGGAAGACGCGGCCGACCGTCTCGCGGGCGTCGAGGTCTTCGGGGTCCTGCTTGACCGCGGCGAGCAGCGCGTCTTCGGCGCGTTTGCGCTGTTCCTGGTAGTAGGCGCGGATGCCGTCGCCGTAGAGCCGCAGCGCCCCGGCCGGCTGCGCGAGCAGCGTTTCGGCAGAGAGCACTCCGGCGAGGAACGGCAGCAGCCACATCAGGGCGGAGGCCCGGCGGCCCAAACCCCGCCCCGGGCGGTACCCGCCGCTTGCGCGCGCGACGGCTTTCATGGCTCCCCCTTACGGACCCGGCGAAGCGTGCCGGCCGGGCGCGGCACTCAGCGCAGGACGGTGGTCTTCCGCGACAGTTGGATGCCGTGCTGCGCGATCTTGTTGTACAGGGAACGGCGGCTGATGCCCAGCACCTTGGCGGCGGCGACCTTGTTGCCGTTCGTGCGTACGAGCGCCTGGACGATGGCTTCGCGCTCGAGTTCATCGAGCGTGCGTCCGGCGTCGGCGCCGGCCGCGGGCGGCGTCGGGCGTCCCTGAGATTCGAGCAATTCCGGCTTGTTCGCCAGATCGGCGAGGCCGATTTCGGGCCCGCTGCAAAACAGCGAGGCCGTCGTCACGGTCGATTCGAGTTCGCGCACGTTGCCCGGCCAGCCGTAGTTCAGCAGCACCCTCTGGGCGTCGCGCGAGAGCGTTCGGGCCTGCCCGCCGGTCTGCTTGGCGATGCGGCCGAGGAAGTGTTCGGCGAGCAGCAGGATGTCTTCGCGCCGTTGACGCAGCGGCGGCACGAGGATGGTGACCACGCTCAGCCGGTAGAACAGGTCCTCGCGGAAGAGCCCGCGCGCGATGAGGTCTTTCAGGTCCTTGTTGGATGCCGCGATGATGCGCACGTCGACGTGGATGGATTCGTGGCTGCCGACCGGTCGGATCTCGTTTTCCTGAAGGGCGCGCAGCAACTTGGCCTGCATGCCGAGGCTCATGTCGCCCACTTCGTCGAGAAACAGCGTGCCGGTATGGGCGACGAGGAACAGCCCCTTCTTGTCGCGGTCGGCGCCCGTGAACGCCCCGCGCTTGTAGCCGAACAGTTCGGATTCGAGCAGCGTTTCCGGAAACGCGGCGCAGTTGAGCGACACGAACTCGCGCTTGCGGCGTGCCCCGTTGAAGTGCACGGCCCGCGCCACGAGTTCCTTGCCCGTGCCGCTCTCGCCCTGGACGATGACCGGCACGTCGATGTCTTTGACGCGGTCGATGAGCGCGTACACGCGCCGGATGCCCTCGGAACTGCCGATGATGCTGCCGTAGCGATAGCGCTGTTCGAGTTCGTTCTGGTGGCGCACGAGCGCTTCGCGGGCCTCGTGGAGTTTCGCCGCCTGGTCGGACACCTTCTTTTCGAGTTCGAGGTTGAGCCGCTGCACCTCGTCGCGCGAGCGTTCGAGGGCCTGCTGCGCAGCCTCGCTGCGCTCGTGCAGCCGCGCGTTGGTGATGGCGACCGCGGCCTGCTCGGCGAACGCTTCGAGCAGGCCGCGATGGCTCTCGTCGAATGCGCAGGCCTGGAAGCGGTTGTCGAGGTAGACCGCGCCGAACGGCTCGTTGCGTTCCTTGAGCGGCATGCACAGCACGCTGCGCAACTTGAGCGTGTGGATGGAAGCGAAGTCGCGGTAGCGTTCGTCTTCCATGGCGTCGTACGTGAAGATCGTCTCCCCGCTCTCGATGACCCGCTCCGCAATGGAATGGCTGATCTTCAAGGCCGACTTGCGGATGGTCTCCTGATCCATGTTGCGCGCCACGGGGATCTTCAACTTCTCGCCGTCGCGCAGGATGACGAAGCCGCGTTCGGCCCCTGTGAGCGTCACGACGGCGTCCATGATGGTGTTGAGCAGCCGGTCGAGGCGCACTTCGCTGTTGAGTTGCTTCGTGATGTCGAGCAGTTGCAGCAGTGCCTCGCGGTCGGGAGCGCCCGCCGGGGCCGCGCTGGGCGCCGGCTCGGCGATGTCGATGCCGGCCACCGCGTCGCGCAGCGCGCGGCGGTCGGGTCGGTCGAAGAACCCGGCGCGGAACTCGACGGGCACCGTCTCTTCGAGGTGGCGTCGGTGCTCCTCGGTGCGCCCGAGGTGATAGGCCGCGTCGGCCGCTGCGCCGAGCCGCGCCTGAGCCTGCGCGAGCGTGGCGTGCACGCGCCAGAGCAGTTCGGGCGCGTCGCGGCCTGCGATGAGCGCGTAGGCGCCGAGCCCGGCGCGCAAGGCCGCGAGCGGTTCGCAGGCCTCGAGCTGCACGGCGGCGGCGAGCAGTTGGGCCCGCGCCTGGTGGTCGGTGAGCCCGTGGGCGCGCGCGGCCTCTGCGATCTGGCGGGCCGTGTCGGCCGCCTCGCCGAGCCGGCCGTTTTGGCGCAGCCACGCGCCCAGATCGATTTGCGCTTCGAGGCCCTCGTCGACGAGCTGCATGGCCCGGAAGCGTTCGAGGGCGTCGCGGATGCGCCGTTCGGCCGCTTCGTTTTCGCCGCGGAAGAGGTGGATCTCCCCCAGAATCAGGCGGTTGAATGCCTGCATGCGCCGGTCGCCGAGCCGGTCGGCGAGATCGAGCGAGCGGGCGATGTAGGCTTCGGCCTCGTCGAGCCGACCGACGAACCGGTGCAGATTGCCGAGGTTGTTCTCGATCTTGACGAGCGACGACCAGTCGCCGACCCGGTAGGCGCTTTCGAGCGCTTCGTGGTACGCGTCGATGGCCGCGCGGTAGGCGCCGGTCTGTTGCAGCACGACGCTCAGGTTCATGCGCGCGATGGTCTCGCGCTGCGCGTCGCCGACGTCGCGGGCGAGCTCGAGGCTGCGGCGATAGGCCGCCACGGCAGCTTCGTAGGCGCCCTGGCGGTGGTGTACGAGGGCGCGCGCATTGGCCGTGTACGCGAGTTCGCGGCGCTGGTCGAGGGCCACGAGCGCGGCCTCGGCGCGTTCGAGCTGGGCGTGCGCCTCGTCGGCCTCGCCGCGGTAGTAGGCCACGAGTCCGAGGGTGGTGAGCGCGCGGGCGGCGAGCCAGTCGGCCGTGTCGCGGCCGCCGAGGGTCAGCGCCTCGCGGCTGAGGCGTTCGGCGGTGGCGTAGTCGCCCCCGAGCAGCGCCGCGCGACCGAGCACGACGTGCGCCGCGCGGCGGCACACCACAACAACCAACCCCACCAACCCCAACC
>CAYRCM010000138.1:0-15944 GCA_964422715.1 uncultured Myxococcales bacterium
TCGCGCTGGCGTTTCTGACGCTCTCGGCCGACATCGCGCTGTTCTCCGAATGGGAAATGGGTGGGGGCTACGCCGACCTCGTCATCGTGCCGCAGCCCGCCGTCCATTGGCTGAAGCGCGCCTGGATGGTCGAACTCAAGTACCTGAAGCAGAAGGACGACACGCCCGCCGCCCGCGAACGGCTCTTGGCCGAGGGCCAGGCGCAACTCGCTACCTACCTCCAGGACGAGCGGCGCATGCGCTACCTCGGGCGCTACGACTTGCGCACGGCCGTGGCGCTGTTCATCGACGCCGATGAACTGGTGTGGCAGGCCGGGCCGCGGGGTGGCAGCGGGGCGTGAGGGCGCTCTGGCAGAGCCTCAGCCCTCGGGCGGGGCTTCGGCCGTGTCCGGCTCGGCCGGCGGCTCCTCGGCCGGCGGCTCCTCGGGAAGCCACCAGTCGGCAAGCTCGAGTTCGACGGCCTCGAAGGGTTCGACGCGCGCCTTGGCGTCATCGGCGTGGGCCGCGGCGCGCACCCAGCGCCCGTCTTCGAGCCGATACACCTCCAGGACGCGTTGGAGCGGGTCGATGAGCCAGGCGTGGCGCACGCCGAACTCGCCATAGATGCTGAGTTTACGCACCCGGTCGCGGCGTGCGCTCGCCGGCGAGACGACCTCGCACACCCAGTCGGGCGGCAACGTGAAATACGGCACGTTGCGCAGCACCGGCAGCCGCTCGCGGCGCCAGCCGGCGAGATCGGGCACGAGCACGTGACGGCCGAGGTGCAGTTCGGGCTCGTCGAGGATCCACCAGCCGCCGGGCGGGTCGCCCGCCCCGCCCGGCTTGCGGCTGAACGACACCGTCAGCACGGCGCCGGCGAAACTGCCGGCCTGCGCGTGCGGGGCGGCCGGGCGCGGGCTCAGCACGAGCTGGCCGTCGACGATCTCGGCGATCATATGCTCGGGCGCGGCCAGGATGTCGTCGTAGGTCGCTTCGCGGAACAGGACTTTGGGGTTGGCGGCCATGGGCACTCTCCTCGGGTGTTCGGGTCGCGCCTCGGGGCTCGGCCCTTGGGTTGCGAGCCAGCGCAGACCCACGGGGCAGTGTAGCACGGGCCGCGGGGCGCGGGGTGGGCGCGGGGCCTGCTGCGCACGCGGCCAACCCGGCACTACGGCAGGTCGCGGCACCGGCCGAGGCCGAGCGCCGCGGCGAAGACGGCCTGGGCATCGGCGGCGGTCACGGCGGTGTCGCCATTGCAGTCGGCGGCACAGCGCTCGATCGCGGTGGGCGTGTAGGCCCCGAGCGCGATGCCGAAGGTCCTCTGCGCGTCGCCGCCCGTGACGACGCCGTTGCCGTCGACATCGCCCGTGTAGCGGCAGAGCGGCGGCCGGACGGTTCGGTTCAGGACCACGCTGACGGTGTTGGCCCTCGCGTTCGCCGTGACGACGTCGAGGTCGCCGTCGCCGTCCATGTCGCCGAGTGCCACGGCGCTGGGCTGCTCGGCCACCCAGTAGGCCGTGGGCTGGCTGAGGCTGCCGTCCCCGAGCCTGTGGAGCAGCGAAATGTCGTACGCGCGGAGCTGACAGATGGCATCCCAGCCGTTTGCCAGCACGACGTCTACGGTTCCGTCAGCGTCGACATCGCCCGCGGTGAGGCCCGTCGGGTGATAGGGTCCGGCGGGGTACGCTGGGGCATGCCAGAAGCCGCCACCGCCGTCGCCTCGGAGCACGGTGACATTCTGCGAATCGACCCCCACGAGATCCAGCGCGCCATCTCCATTGAGGTCCGCGGCGGTCGGGTAGTTGAGTACCGCCCCCGGGGCCGCCTCCGCCGCGGGTGCGAAGGTGCCATCGCCGCCGCCGAGCAGAATCGAAATGGAGGCGCCCCAGCCCGACGCCGCGAGGTCAGCCGCGCCATCCCCGTCGAAATCGCCAGAAACAAGAAAGATGGGGCGGGGAACGGGCCCCGCTGAAAAGAAGGCCGGGGGCAGGAACGTGCCGTCGCCCTTGCCGCGACGCAGGCTGACGAGCCCCTTGTCCGATTCGCAGGAGACGAAATCGAGCACGCCGTCGTTGTCGAAATCGCCGAGTACAGGCCGGTAGCAGGTGCTGCCGGAGGCCGGCAGGAAGGTCCGCACGAAATGCCCATCGCCCTGGTTCCGGAGGGTGGAGATGGGGCTGTAGCACCGACTTCCGGCCGCCGCGTCGAGGTCGCCGTCCCCGTCGAGGTCACCGAGAGCAACGGTGGTGCAGGGCGCAGCGCGGTGGGTCTCGTGCAGCGCGAGCGCGCCCCGGTCGTAGTTGATGAGCACGACGAGCGAAGCGCCCTCGTAGAAGTTCTCGACAGCGACCAAGGCGTCGAGGTCGCCGTCGCCGTCGAGGTCGCCAAGCGCGACGTCGGCGGGTTGGTCGCCCGGGGTCGGCCCCGCTGTGACCCGGAGCGGAATGCCAAAGGTGCCATCGCCGCGGTTCAGGTGGAGCACAAGCCGGTCTGCGATTGTGGAGACCCCGGCCAGATCGGCGGTGCCGTCCCCGTCGAGATCGCCCTCCAGCACCGCGATGCCACTGGCCGCGGCGAGGGTGAGCGGCGGGGTTGGGCTGAAGTGGCCGCTGCCGTCCCCAACGAGGAAGATCGACCGCCCGGCAACACCGACCGCCGCGAGGTCGAGTTCGCCGTCCCCGTTGACATCGCTCCCAACCTGGTGTGAGTACCACAGCCGGCCGCCGTAGCGCGCCCGCTCGACGAACGTGCCGTCACCCTGTCCCGCGAAGATGATGATTTCGGGCCCGGCACTGTCGGACAGCGCCAGGTCGCATGCGCCATCGTGGTCGAAGTCGGCCAAAACCGCCGTCCGTGGGGCCTGCGCCAACGCCCCGCCCACCGGCGCCTCGAACGTGCCGTCGCCGCGGCTGCGAAAAGCCCACACGTTGCCGCTGGCATGCACCGTGACGAGGTCGTCGCCTCCGCTGTCGTCGAGGTCGGCGGCTCCGACGAACTCGCGCTCGGTCTCGACCTCGATGGATTGGGCCCACGCGAACGTGCCGTCTCCGTTTCCCTGGAACACGTCGGCCGCGGGGCTGCTGTCCCGAAAAACGACGATGTCCGGGCAGCCATCCCTGTCGAAGTCGCCCGAGACGACTTCGCTCGGGGAGTAGCCGAGCGGGGTCGCGCCGCCCGGTGCGAAAGTCCCATCGCCGAGACCGAGTTCGGCCTGGAGGTCGAGAGAGGCCCTCCGGGAGTTAAGGAGATCGCGATTGCCGTCGCCGTCGAGGTCGGCCAGAAACGAAAGCCGCCAGCCCGTGTCCGGGGCGCTCCAGACCACGCGGAAACGGCCCCGGCCGTCGCCGAGCAGGACGCGCGTCGTGCTCGGCGTGGTCCCCAAGATCCAGGCGACAACGTCCAATGTGCCGTCGCCGTTGACGTCGCCGAACACGAACTGGTACTCGCGGTATCCCGCCTCGACGGTCAAGGGCGCATCGAACTGCGGAAACACCGCCTCGCGCGGCGCCGCGTGGGCCGCAGCCGGGAGCCCGCGGGCGAGCACGAGGGAACCGAGGAGCAGCGCCGCGTGCCGGGTCATGGGGGACCTCCTTCGGGGCTGTTCGCAAGGGTTCGACCGTTGCTGGGGCGCCCACCGTTTGGCGGGCCGCCGCCGAGTGCTCTGCACGAACGCAGAGTAGCAGCCGGGGCCGTGGGCGGGCAAGCGGGGTTCGGGGCCGCGGGCTGTGTGGCGCCGCGCCGAATTGGCGCCGCCAGGCCTTTGGCGTCGCGACTCGCGGACCGGCACGATCCCTCGAAGATGCGGTGCGGCGCGCGGCCGCCGTCGAGTCCGAGAGCCTGGCGGATGGAGCGGCCGGCGACGACACGGCCCGTGCAGCCGAAGGCGCCGCCGAAACCGCCGACCTCGACGGCGCCGAGGCCGGCGCATGATGGCCACGGTGACGTCCCACACCCGAAAAAGGCCGCCGCGGCCGCCGGGGAGTCCCGCCGACGCGGGCCGAGCCCGGGGGATTGACACCGCTCACGTCCGGGCGTACGCCGACGGCGTCACCACGGGCGACCCGTGCGGTCGCAGGAGGAAGACCATGGCTCGTCTCGGAATGGCGCTCACGTTGCTGCTGCTCCTCTCGGCTTCCTGCAAGCCCAATCCGGCCGACTGCTTCGACAAGGGCGACGAAAAGGCCTGCCAGGCCATCTGCGACACGGGCGAAGAAGGCACCCTCGGCGCGTGCTACGAGATGCGCGCCCGCTCCGTGGCGGCCTGTGCGGGCGGCACGGGCGACTGCAAGGCCGCCTGCGACCTCTGGCAGAAATCCGAAAGCCAGCCCGACGTGCGCAGCCTCTACGTCGCCAAGGTGGGCAGCGCGGCCAAGATGACCACCCTCGTGAAGACCTGCGGCCTTGGCGCAGCCCAGTAGGTCCCGGCTGTTTCCTCCACGCCCTCTCTCGCGAAGGCCCGGCCGAGCCATTCGGCGACATGCAGACGCCCGGCCGGGGTGTTCTGGCAGCGTCCGGACAGCGCGGCCAGCCCGGCGGGGAGCGCGGGCGTCGTTCCTCGACCGCGAAACGCTCGACACCCCGCCTCCACCCGGTGCACAATCGCGGCGATCGGGGTGTCGCGGGTCGACACGGCTCAGGTCGCATTCGAAAAACCCGGAGGAACGCATCATGCCCAGCCACGTCCTGCGTTGGGGTCGCCTCGGACTTTCTCTGCTGGCGCTCGGATGGTGGCCCGCCGCGGCCCAGGCGGTACCGGCGCAGTTGAACGTGCAGGGCGTGCTGTTCGACGAGGCCGGGACGCCGGTCGAGGGAGCGACGAACATCACGGTGCGCGTCTACGACGGCGCCGCGGGCGACGCGGCGTTGCTCTGGGAGCCCGCGGCCCCGCTCGACGTGCTCTGCGAGGCCGGGGTGTTCAACGCGCTCGTGCCTTCCGCGGCCGAGGGGGGCGAAGCCGAGGCGTTTGCGGCGGCCTTTGCGACGGGCGAGCCGCGCTGGCTCGGCATCGCGCCGGATGGTGCAGCAGCCGAATTGAGTCCGCGCATCCCCGTCGTGTCGGTGGCCTACGCGCTCGTGTCGGCCAAGGCGGCCGTGGCCGACGTGGCCGAAGTGGCACGCGGCGTCGACTGCGCCGGCTGTGTGCCGGCCACGGCGCTCGACCCGGCCGTGCAGGCCGCGTTTCTGGCTTACGACCCCGCCGCGTCGGGGCTTGGCGCCACCACGTACCAGGCGGCCATCGACGAACTCGCCGGGCTGGTCGAGGCGCTGACGGCGAGCCTCGCGGCCTTGCAGGCGCAGGTCGACGGGCTGGCGGCAGTGGCGACGAGCGGGGCCTATGGCGACCTGACGGGCGTGCCCGACCTGTCGGTGTACGTGCAGACGGCCGACTTGGCCGCGGTGGCGACGAGCGGCAGGTTCGCCGACCTGCAGGACGTGCCCGAGGCTCTCGCCGACGGCGACAACGACACGCTTGGCGGACTGTCGTGCGGTCTTGGCGAGGTCCCGAAGTGGGACGATGTCGCGGGTTGGCAGTGCGCCAGCGACGACGACAGCGACACGCTTGGCGGACTGTCGTGCGGTCTTGGCGAGGTCCCGAAGTGGGACGATGTCGCGGGTTGGCAGTGCGCCAGCGACGACGACAGCGACACGCTGGCGGCCCTTCCCTGCGCGCCTGGACAAGTCGCACGGCGCGCGGCCGACGGATGGGAATGTGCCTCTGGCGCGGGCCAGCTGCCGCAGGTGCCGCGTGCGACCACGTTCACGGCCGTCGATGACACGACAAGCAACCGTGAATACACCTCCATGACCGTAGGCGTGGACGGCTTGCCGATCATCGCGCACTACCGCGAGTTGGGCTCAGGGGCGGGGTTGCGCGTCGTGCATTGTGGCAACCCGGCCTGTTCGGCCGACAATACCGTGACACTGGTCGACGCCGACGCAGGTCCAGACAACGGCCGATGGTCCTCGATCGCCATCGACGCCGTGGGTCGGCCGGTCATCGCGTATTTCGACGACGGCACGAACCCCTATGAATTGAAGGTCGCGCGGTGCGCGAACACGGTCTGTTCCGGGACGGCAGAGGTGCGGGTTCTGGAGTCTACTTCCGGCGACTACGCCTCCCTGGCGATCGGGCAAGACGGCCTGCCCGTCATCAGCTACCGCTACTACTACGCAGATGAAGAACGAGACCCCATTCTGAAGGTGGCGAAGTGCCGCGATGCGGGCTGCGGTTCGGTCACTCTCCGGCCGGTCGACGAGACGCCGGGCGCTGGGCAGCTCAGTTGCATCGCCATTGGCGGGGATGGTTTGCCCGTGATCGCGCATCGGGTCGGTGGGACGAGCAACGCTCTGCGAGTCCAGCACTGCAACGACGACGGCTGCGGGTCCTCCAACATCGAGACCGTCGTCTCCACCGGTAGCCCGGGCGGAGGCCTCAGCATGACAATCGGCGTGGATGGCCTGCCTGTGATGGCCTACTACAAGGGCACGGACAACAGACTGTGGGTCACCCATTGCAGGGACTACAATTGTGCGCCCGCGAGCGCTCAGAATTCGATGGTGGACCCGTCACGAGTCGTCTTCACCACGTCTCGCACGAGCATCACCATCGGTGCCGACGGGCTGCCCAGCGTGGCGTACATTGCGCGTCCGCAGCCGACGGGGACAACCGGCGAATTGTGGGTCCTGCGTTGCATCGACGCCGCCTGTTCGGAGCCCGGGAGCAGCATCCGCGTCGACGGCGATGTCCCCCTGTGGGAGTTTCCGTTGAGCGCTTACCACTCGCCGTCCATTACCACCGGCGCCGACGGCCTTCCGATCGTCGCCTACTGGGACGGCGAAGGCGTGGCACCGGTGCGAGCCGTTCTCCGCGTCGCCAAGTGCGCCAACCCCTTCTGCGTGCCCTACTGGAGCCGCCGGTAGTTCCAGCCCGCCGGCCGCCCGCGCACGGCTCCTCGCCCAAGGCCAGGCCGAGCGGACGCCGCTTCCACAACTTCGGCCCGCAGAACCCGGAAACGTGCGACGCCCCCCACGTTGCCGAAGCACCTTGTCCCGCCCGGCGCACTGCGGCTACACTGCGAGCGGCCCAGCGCAGAGCGGGTTTGCGCCGTGGCCGACCAGTACAGCGACGAGGAGCGAACCGTGACCAAAGCGCGTTTTCTCTACGCTTCGGGCGTTCGGCGGGCGTTCAGCCTGGCCTGCCTCATCGGACTCCTGGGCTGCGGCGGCCCCTCGGACTCGCCGGACGGCACGCCGCCGCCCGACGGCACCGCGGTTCCCGACGGTACAGTGCAGCCCGACGGCAGCGCGGTTCCCGACGGCACGACACCGCCCGACGGCACCGCGCGGCCCGACGGCAGCCCGCCGCCCGACGGCACGGCCACGGCCACCGTGGGCCCCGCGGGCGGCACCATCGAGTTGCCCGGCGGCGGCCTGCTCGAAATCCCGCCGGGCGCCCTCGACCGCGAGGTCGCCATCGTCGTCACACCCGGCGCCGCGCCGCAGTCCGACCGCTTCCGCGCCCGCGGGCTCTTTCTCCGCTTCGAGCCGGCCGGGCTCAACTTCGCGCAGGCGGCCTCGCTGTCGCTCCCGCTGCCCGCCGCCGCCACGCCCGAAACCGCGCGCATTGCCTGGCGCGAAGACGGCGGCGAGTGGTTTGCCCTGGCGGGCTTCGTCGACATCGAGGGCGGCCTGCTGCACGGTCAGGTCACGGGCTTTTCCGAGGGCGGCCCCGCCGACTGGGACGAGAACCTCGGTCCCTGCTGCACGGGTACGAGCTGCCGCATGACCACTCTCGAAGCGTGCGGCGGCGTCTTCACGGGCCCGGGCCACCTGTGCGAGTACCCCGGTTTCGGGGGTATTTGCGAGTTCTCGACCTGCTGCCCCGACACCTACACGATCAAGCCCGCGCACCAGTGCAGCGCGCTCGGCGCGAACTGGATGGACACCCGCGAGTGCGACCCGGTGTGCTGCGACACCCCGGCCCCGCGCAACACCATCCTGACCCGCGCCGAATGTCAGGACAAGCACGGCGGACGCGTGCTCGACGCCGCGCAGTGCCGCTGCACGAGCGACGAGCAGTGCAACGACTACGCGCCGTGCACCGCCGACCGCTGCGACCGCGACACCGGCCTCTGCGTCAACGCGCCCATCACCGCCCCGGTGTGCGGCGACGGCTGCCTCATCACCGGCCAGGAAGAGTGCGAGGCGCTCCCCGACTGCGCGGCCCGGGGGCCGGAGTTCAAGTGCGTCGGCTGCCGCTGCGAACGCGACGAAGGCCAATGCCTCGATGACGACGACTGCATCGACCCCGTGCTCCGCGATTGCCTCGTCATGGACTGTCTGGAGGACGAGGGCTTCTGCATCGGGGTTCCGGGACCCGCGTTCGCCCCGTGCGACGACGGCAGCCGCTGCACGGAGGGCGATTCCTGCGACGATGCCGGCCAGTGCGTCCCGGGCACCCTCTGCCCCAACCTCGAGGTCTGGCCCTGCACCGAAATGTTCTGTGACACGAGCGAAGGCGAGGAGCGCTGCAATCTGCGCCCCACCGGCGAATGCGTGACGTCCGACACGTGCCCTGCCGGCGAGGCCTGTGTGCTGTGCGCCTGCCAGCCGGTGCAGTGCCGCACGACGCCCGACTGCGTCGACCCCGAACCGGCCGACTGCATCACGTTCGTCTGCTTGGACTACGTGTGTGAGCCACGCCAGGGCGGCTATGGCACGGCCTGCGACGACCAGAACGCCTGCACCCAATTCGACCAGTGCGACCCCGACGGCGCGTGCCGCGGCTCGCAGAAGCTCTGCAACGAGCCGCCGCCGGGCGCTTGCTTCGAGCCCGAAGGCACGTGCGTCGCGCCGACCGGCGAGTGTACCTACGGCTTCATGGCCGAGGGCACGGCCTGCGGCGCGAGCACGGCCTGCACGCAGCAGATTTGCGACTTCACCGGCGCGTGCGTCTTCGCGCCCATCGGGCCCGTGACCTGCGGCGACGGCTGCGTCTCGCGCCCCGCGGAGACCTGCGAGAGCCATGCCGATTGCCCGTTCGGCATGCCCTGCGTCGCATGTCAGTGCCTGGGCCTCGAATGCACGGCCGAGGGCGACTGCCCCGACGACACCCCCGACGACTGCCTCGCGCCCGTCTGCACGGAGGGCCGCTGCGAATCCGCTCCCAAGGCCCCGTACAGCCCGTGCGACGACGGCGACGGCTGTACCACCGAAGACCGCTGCGACAGCGCCGGGCTCTGCCAGCCCGGCACGCCGCTCGACTGCGAGACGCCGCCGGACAGCGAGCCCTGCCTCGGCGGCCCGGGCGAGTGCCAGGATGGCCAGTGCGGCTTCCCGCTCCTGCCGGTCGGCACCGAGTGCGGTCCGCGGGAGGGCTGCACGGTGCCGGCCTGCGACTTCATCGGCCGCTGCGTCGCGATCGAGTATTGCCCGCCGCCTCAGAACGCCTGCCGCGTGGCGCAGTGTGTCGACAACGCCTGCGTCGAGGTGCCGCGCCCCGGGGTGGGCTGCGACGACGACACCGACTGCGCCTCGGACGAGGTCTGCAGCCCCGACAGCTGTACCTGCATCCCGGCCACGTGCGAAAGCGACTGCCTCACCCCGCCCGCCGACGAGCCCTGCTGGGTGGGCCCGGGCGAGTGCATCCAGGGCCGCTGCGTGTTCCCGACCGTGGCGCCGGGCACCCTGTGCGGCCCGGTGCGCGGGTGCTTCGCCGACGCCTGCGACTTCTTTGGCCGCTGCGTCGAAGTCCCCTACTGCGGCGAGCCGTTCAACGCCTGCCAGGAAGTGCTGTGCATCGACGACGAATGCGTGCGCCGCCCGCGCGCCGGGGCCGCGTGCGTCTTCAACAGCGATTGCGCCGCGGGCCAGACCTGCAACCTGGAAACCTGCGCCTGCGAGACCCCGCCGTGCGGTACCGGCACCTGGCTCGACCCCACCACCGGCCTCGAATGGCAGCGCGACACGTCGTACAGCATGAGCCGCACCTACGCCGAGGCCATGGCGCGCTGCACCGGCCTGGGCGAGGGCTGGCGCACGCCCACGATCAGCGAACTGCGCTCGCTCATCCGCGGCTGCGCGAACACGGTCGTCGGCGGGCCGTGCCTGGTGACCGACAGCTGCACCTCGACCGAGTTCTGCATGTACCCGGACGACGACTACAGCTGCGACGGTTGCGAGTTTCTGGCCGGGCCCGGGCAGCTCGGCACCTACCGCGACCCCTGTCTGCTCGGCGCCTACCTCGGCGATTGGTCGTCGACCATCCCGTCCGATGCGGTCGACTCGGCCTACTTCGTGCGCTTCGACCTCGGCGGGGTCTCCACCGACTTCCAGGCCTCGCGCCACCATTCGCGCTGCGTGCGGCAGCCGTAGCGGCCGGCCGGCAGGACCGCGCCCCGTGACGCCCGCCGCCTACCACCACGGCCCGAGCGGGGCGGCGCAGCTGCCGCCAAGCGCCGCGGCAAAGAGCGCCTGGGCATCGGCGGCCGTGAGCTGCCCGTTGCCCGTGCAGTCGGCGGCACAGCGGGCGCGGTAGTCGAGGGGGACGAGGCCGAGCGCGGCGGCGAATGCCTGCTGGGCGTCGCTCGCCGTGAGCAGGCCGTCGCCGTTGACGTCGCCATGCGGCAGGCAGGGTTCCAGGCAGTCGAGGAGGCCGTTCTGGTCGCTGTCGGCGTCGGGTCGACCGCAGCCACAGGCGCCGGGGGCCACTTTCAGCGGGTCGGCAGGGCAGCCCTCGGCGCAGTCGCCGGCCCCGTCGCCGTCGCCGTCGCGGCCGCAGCGCGCGAGGTACGCCACCGTGCGCCCGTTGCCCGGGGCGCCCACGACGACGTCGGGCCAGTGGTCGCCGTCGAGGTCACCCCCGCCGGCGAGCGCACTGCCGAAGTTCTCGCCGTAGAGGCCGCCGAAGGCGCGCCACGCGGGGCTCGCGGCAAGCCCGCCGGGCGCGCCGGGGATGAGAAGCACCCCTCCGGTGCTCGAATCCGACGCGTCGAGATCGGGCACGCCCACGAGCACGTCGGCGCGCCCGTCGCCGTCGACGTCGCCGGCCGGGGCGAGGACGTTCCCGAAGCAGGCGTAGGCGGCATCGCTTTCCAAGACGACGGCCGGCTCGGGGCCGAGCCCGTCTGGGTCACCACGAAACAGCAGGATGGCCCCCTCAGACCACTGGCCGTTACTCCACCAACGCGCCCCGACGACGATGTCGCCGAACCCGTCGCCGTCGACGTCACCCACCCCGTCGATTTCGCTGGCGAATTCGGCGTGGTGGGTGGGCCCGGCGGCGGTCCAGGACGGCTCGTCGGCCAACCCATCCGGGTCGCCGAGGAAGAGGTAGGCGCGACCCACGCGGTTGGCGCCGGCCACCTCGTCGGGCGCCCCGATGACGACGTCGGCAAGCCCGTCCCCGTTGACGTCGCCCGCGCCCGCAAGGCCCAGGCCGAAGCCGGAGTGGCGCGACGCCCCCGCGACGAACCAGTCGGGCGCCTCGGACGGCCCGGACGCCGACCCGAGGTAGAGCGACACGCGGCCCTCGCTGGGGCCGTCGGTGGCGTAGGGGGCGGCCACAAGCACATCAGCGAAGCCATCGCCGTTGACGTCGCCGGCCCCCGCGACGGAGTAGCCATGGAGGCCCCAGAGGTCGGGGCCGAAGCTGACCCAGGCAGCGGTGAGCGAAAGGCCCTGCGTCGAACCGAAATACAGTTCGGCCCGGCCGCCGCCGTCGACCGCCTGCCCATCGTAGGCGGCCCCGATGAGGGCGTCGCTGAATCCATCGCCATTGACGTCGCCGGCCCAGGCGAGGGCGACGCCGAAGGAGTCGTCGGTGAAGGGGCTCGTGCGGACCCAGGCGGGGGTCGCCGCGGGCCCGTTCGGGCCGCCGCGGAAGACCAAGGCCTGGCCATGGCATTCGTTGGAATCCCAGTCGCAGCCCTCGCCGACGAGTACGTCGGCGTACCCGTCGCCGTCGCCGTCACCCGCCGTGGCCACCGCGGCCCCGAATCGGTCGCTGGAGGGCCCCCCCATGACCTGCCAGTCGGGCCTCGCCGGGAGCGGCAGGGGTATTGCGCGCAGGAGGAGCGCACGCCCGCTTTCGCGGGTGTCGACGGGCCAGTAGGGGGCACCGACGGCGAGTTCGGGGCGGCCGTCGCCGTCGGTGTCGCCGGCCGCGGCCACCGCGTAGCCGTAGTAGGTCGCGTCCGGAAAGGCGTCGCCCGTCCAGATGGGCGCGGAGGCGAGCCCGCCGGGCCCCCCCGCGAACACCTGCACCGCCCCCCGCGCGGCGTAGATGGGGGTTTGCAGCCCCGGGGCACCGACCGCGACATCCGGGTAGCCGTCGCCCGTGAGGTCGCCGGGCCCGGCGAGGGCGAAGCCGAGCAGCGCGCCGCGGCCGGCCCCGCGCGCGCTCCAGGCCGGGGTCGGGGCGAAGCCGCGGGCACCGCCACGGTAGAGATAGGCCCGGCCCTGGTCGAGCGCCGTGCCGGCGGCGTTCGGAGCCCCGACGAGCAGATCGCCGAAGCCGTCGCGGTCGACGTCGCCCGCGAGCGCCAGGGCCGCACCAAACGACGCGCGGGGCTGCTCGCCGCGGACCGTCCAGGCCGGGGTCGGGTTGAGCCCGTCGGCCGTGCCGAGATAGAGGTCGACGCGACCGCTCCGCAAGCCGCCGACGAGCGTCCCGGGCGCCCCGATGAGCACGTCGGCGCGCCCGTCGCCGTTGACGTCGGGAAGCCCCAAGAGGGCCTGGCCGCACGCCGCCGCGCGGGTGGAACCCGAGAGCGTCCAGGCGGGAGCCGTGGTCAGGCCCCCGGGCCCGCCGAGGTAGAGCGCCACGCGCCCGCGGCCGGCAGCGGCGGCCGTGCCGGCGTCGGGCGCGCCAACCAGCACGTCGCCGTAGCCATCGCCGTTGACGTCGCCCGCGGCGGCGACGGCCGCGCCAAACCGTTCGCCGACGGCGCCCGTGAGCCGCGTGCGGCAGGCGGTGGCGGCGGGCCCGGGCGAGCCGTGGCAGACCCAAACTTCGCCGGCGATGGCGGCGTCGGCCGCCCCGGGGGCACCGATGAGCCAGTCGCGAAACCCGTCGCCGTCGACGTCGCCGGCGGCCCCGAGCGCCGCGCCCAGCTCCGCGCCGTCGAGGCTGCCCTGCCACTCGGCGACGGGCGTCGTGGCGGGCCCGGCCGGGCCGCCGAGGTAGAGAAACGCCTGGCCCGGGCGCGGGCCGGACGCGCCGCTGAACGGCGCCGCCACGAGCAGGTCGGCGTAGCCGTCGCCGTTGACGTCGCCAAGCCCGGCAAGGCTCGCGCCGCAGGTGCGGCCGTTCGTGACCTGCCAGGTGACCTCGAAGCCCACCTCGGACCGTGCGGGGGTGCGCAGAGCGAGGAGGACCAGGATGCAGGCCGCGGCCGACGCGTAGCGACCGACACGCCGAAACGAAGCGGGAGCGGGGGCGCTGTGGCTCATGCCATCCCTCCGGGTGCGGGAAGCAGACACAGGCAGCATAGCACGATGCGGCGGCGGCCAGGCGCCTACCCCCACGGCCCGAGGGGGGCGGCGCAGGCCCCGCTGCCGAGCGCCGCGGCAAAGAGCGCCTGGGCATCGGCGGCCGTGAGCTGTCGGTTGCCCGTGCAGTCGGCGGCACAGCGGGCGCGGTAGCTGAGGGGGACGAGGCCGAGGGCGGCGGCAAAGGCCTCCTGCGCGTCGCTCGCCGTGAGCAGGCCGTCGCCGTTGACGTCGCCATGCGGCAGGCAGGGCTCCAGGCAGTCGAGGAGGCCGTTCTGGTCGCTGTCGTTGTCGGGCCGGCCGCAGCCGCAGGCACCGGGGGCCGCTTTCAGCGGGTCGGCCGGGCAGGCCTCGGCACAGTCGAAGGCCCCGTCGCCGTCGCCGTCGCGGCCGCAGCGCGAGAGGTAGACGGCCACCTTGCCGTTGGCCGTCGCGTCGTAGTAGCCCGGGGCCCCGACGACGACGTCGGCCAGCCCATCGCCGTCGAGGTCGCCGCCGCCGCTGAGCGCGTCGGCCCACTGCTCGTAGTACCGGCCGCCAAGGCTTCGCCACGTGGGGCCTGCCGCGAGCCCGCCAGGCGCGCCTCGAATGAGAAACGCCCCGCCCGTGCCCGAATCGGGGGCGGCCAGGTTGGGGGCCCCGCCGAGCACGTCGGCGCGCCCGTCGCCGTCGACGTCGCCGGCCGCAGCGACGACAGTGCCGAAGCCCTCGTAGAGCGCATCGCTTTCCATGACGACGAGCGGCTCGCGGCTGAGCCCGTCCGGGGCCCCGACGAAGAGCAGAATGGCCCCCTCTGCACACTGGCCGTTGTACCACTGCGGGGCGCCGACGACGACGTCGCCATAGCCGTCGCCGTTCGCGTCGCCGACGCCGCAAAGGGCCGCCCCAAAATCTGTGAACGTGCTGAGCCCCAGCGCGCTCCAGGCCGGGTCTGCCGCGAGCCCGCTGGGCCCCCCGAGATACAGGTAGGCGCGGCCGATGCGCCCGTCGCCGGCCTCCTCGTACGGCGCCCCGATGACGATGTCGGCAAACCCGTCGCCGTTGACGTCGCCGGCCCCGGCCAGGCCCTCGCCGAAAACCCCGCCGCCGGGCCGGCCCTCGGTGAACCAGTCAGCCTCGGGGGATGGGCCCGCGGGCGAGCCGAGGTAGAGCGAGACGCGGCCCTCCCCGGCCCCCTCCCGGACGTAGGGGGCTGCGACGAGCACGTCGGCGAAGCCGTCGCCGTTGACGTCGCCGGCTCCGGCGACAGCGTGGCCGTGGTAGCCCCAGTCGGCCGTGCCGAGGGTGGTCCAGTCCGCGGCGGCCGAAAGCCCTGTCGCGCTGCCGAAGAAGAGCTCGGCGCGACCGCCGCCCGCGCTGAGTTGGTCGTCGTACGGTGCGCCGATGAGGGCGTCGGCGAACCCGTCGCCATTGACGTCGCCGGCCCAGGCCAGCTCCTGGCCGAAGCCATCGGAGACCCGCGGGCTCGGGTGAACCCAGGCCGGCGCGACCGCGGGCCCGCTCGGGCCGCCCCGGTGGAGATAGACCGTGCCGTGGCAGTTGGGCTGGCTCGTATCGCACGCGGCACCGATGAGCAGGTCGGCGAAACCGTCGCCGTCGGCGTCGCCCGCCGCGGCCACGGCCATGCCGAAGCGGTCGCTGTTGCGGGCACCCAACACGTGCCAGTCGGGGCTCGGCGCGAGCGCCGCGGGCAGGGCACGCACGATGAAGGCCTGCCCGCCAAGAGCGAGGGTCGGGAGCTCATAGGGAGCGCCAAGGGCCAGTTCGGGCCGGCCGTCGCCGTCGGTGTCGCCGGCGACCGCGACGGCGTAGCCGTAGTAGGTCTCGGCGGCGAGGCTGTCGCCCGTCCACGCGGGGGCCGCGCCGAGCCCGCCCGGACCGCCCGCAAACACCTGCACGGCCCCCTGGCTGTCGTAGGCGGGCGTGGAAGTGCCCGGCGCGCCGACGGCCACGTCGGGGTAGCCGTCGCCGGTGAGATCGCCGAGGCCGGCCAACGTGAAGCCGAAAAGCGCACCGCGGCCCTGGCCGCGCGCCGACCAGGCCGGCGTCGTGGCAAAGCCGGCGGGGCCGCCGGAAAAGAGGTAGGCCCGGCCCTGGTCGAGGGCCGTGCCGGCCGCGTTCGGCGCGCCGACCAGCAGCTCGGCGAAACCGTCGCGGTCGACGTCGCCGGCGAGCGCCAGGGCCGCGCCGAAGGCCGCGCCGGGCTGCCCGCCGGCGGTCGTCCAGGCCGGGGTGGTGCGCAGCCCGGTCCCCGTGCCGAGGTACAGGTCGACGCGGCCGACCGGCAGGCCGCCGGCGAGCGCCCCGGGCGAGCCGATCAGCACATCGCCGAACCCATCGCCGTTGACGTCGCCCGTCCCCAGCACGGCCCGGCCGCAGGCCGCCTCGCGTCCGGCGCCGCCAGCGGTCCAGGCCGGCTCGGCGGCGACCCCGGCCGGCCCACCGAGGTAGAGGGCCGCTCGCCGGCCGCGCCC
>CAYRCM010000139.1:0-15882 GCA_964422715.1 uncultured Myxococcales bacterium
CGCCGCGGGCGCAGGAACAGCAGGTTGCGGTCGGCCGCCTCGATGGCCCGGATGTAGGCCGTGCGGTCGATGAAGAGCATCCCGTCATCACGAATCGTCTGGAAGTTCGAGACCCCGTACGGAATGGACAGCATGGCGTCCTCCCTTCGTGCGCGCCGCCGGGCGACCGCGGCGGCCACGGGCCAGCATAACCGCAGCGCCGCGGGGCGGCAAAGGCTCGGCCGCCCTCCTCGCCAGCAGGCACCGCACCGGCCGGCCTTTGCGCCGAACCGCGCGTTCTGATAGTTCTTTGTCAGGTCGCGTGATGCTCAACCGGGCGAGGTGACAGCGATGAAGCCCCCCCGAACGGGGCTCGGCCGGCGCGCCTTCCGGCGGCTCGGCCCAGTGCTCGGCCTGCTCGCGCTCGTGGCCGGTGCCGCCAACCCGGGCCGCGCGGGCCCCCCGCCAGGTCCACCCGACGGCGCGACGTACCGCACCGACTCCCTGCGCCTCGTGGATACGGAGGCCTGCCGGGCCCACATCGTTACGGTGGACGTGGTGCTCGACAATCCGGAGACCCCCGTCCTGGCCTTCAGTTTCCGCGTGAGTTACGACCCGAACTACCTCGACTATAGCTACTGTAGGCGCGGCGACCTCGTCACGGGTTTCACCATGGCGTCTTGCGGGGGGATCACGCCGTCGTTGCTCATCGGTGCCGGTTTCTCCGAGGGCGCGCCCATCCCGGCCGGCAGTCACGGTACGTTGCTGCGCATCAGCTTCCAGGTCCGCGACCGGCCGCTGCCCACGAACCCGCATCCGACCGTGGTGCATTTCGAGAGCACGTCCGACGACATCGCCGGTTTCGCGACCGAAGACGGGCGCGTCGCCATCCACCCCTGCCGGCACAGCGGCGACGTCACGGGCGATGGCCGCGTTACCCTGGCCGACGTCGAGCAGGCCCTGGCGTTCATGGCCGACCCGACGGGAGCCTCGTGTTTCGCGCTGTGTGCCGCCGACTGCGACGGCAGCGGGGCGCTCACGACGCGCGACGCCCAACGCATCTTCCGGGTGGCCCTGGGGCAGGCGCAATGCGCGAATCCGGGGCCGTAGCGCCGACGACCCACCCGCGCCACACGGCGCTCGGCGGACGTGACCACGAACCCCGCGGTGACGCCGTGCGCACCGGCCGACGTGCGGACGCGCGACCTCTGGAATAGTTTGCGCCCGGCCGGCATTTTGCGAGCCTGCGCGTGGGGACGGGCCGCCCCGGTGCCGAGGCGGCCGTCATGCCCCACCCTGCCAGGCCGGGCGTGCCACGCCGCCACCGGCCGACAAGGATGTCGACATGTACTGCCCCCGCTGCGAAACGACGGTTCTGGACGAGCGCGTGCGCGACGGTGTGGTCATCGACGCGTGCCCGCGCTGCCGCGGCATATGGCTCGACCGCGGGGAACTCGAACGGCTCATTTCCGTTGCCGTCGACGACTTCGAGGGCCGTGGCCCGGCTCGCGGCCGCCCCGAACGCGGCCGGCCCGAGCGCGACATCCCCGACCGCGACGTCGACGATCTGTTCGACATGGACGGCGATCGGGACGACGACGACCATGACGACCGGCGCGGCCGCCGTGGCCGACGCGCCGACAACGCCGACGGCCGGCCGCGCAGGCGCGAGGGCTGGCTCGAATCGCTCACCGACATTTTTGATTGAGGCCCGCCCACGCCGGGCCCGGCGGCGGGCCCGGGTACCGCCCGACGGGGAGCGCGGCCGCGGACGCCGCACGGGCCGGCTCACAGTCGGGGTGCTGGAACTCATAGGCTCCGAGGTCGGCATAGGCCGGGTCGCCAAACCCCTCGTTTGGCGCGTTCGGGTCGTCGCAGCGTGCGTGGCCGTCGGCGTCGCTCGGCGGCGCCATGTGGCCGTCGGCCCGGTCGCGGCATGGAGATACGTCCGCGAGGTGCAGGTCGCCGACGCAGATGTCGACGAACCACGGTTCGGCATCGAGCACGGCCTGGCCGGGATAGCCGCCCTGCACGTCCGAATAGCGCACGACCGTCGGCAACCCCGTGCCCGCGATCTCTTCGGGATCGTCGCCCCAGAGGATGCTGTTCGTCACCCACGGAAAGGCCGTGTCGCTGCTGTCGCTGTAGAGCGCCCCCCCGGCCGTGAGCGCCACGTTCTGCGAGAAGCTGCAGTTCGTCACGTTCGGTGACGATGCGTTGCTCAGCAGCGCGCCGCCGCGGTCGGTGGCGTAGTTGAAGGCGAACGCGCAGTTCGTAAGCGTCGGGGCGCTGCCCATGCCCGCGGCCACGGCGCCGCCCTGGTCGGCCCGGTTCTCGCGGAAGGCGCAGCCGACGAGGTTCGGGCTGCTGGCGCTGCCGAAGAGCCCCCCGCCGCCGGCGGCCTCGTTGCCCTCGAACGCGCACGCAACGAACATCGGCGCACCGAGCGCGGCGTAGACACCGCCCCCCGACCCGCTCGCCACGTTGTGGCTGAACGTCGTGCTGAATGCGGCGACCCCGGCGTCGAGACTGAACAGGCCGGCGCCGCTCCCCGCGGCGTTGCCGACGAACATGACGTGCCGCAGTCGCGGGGCGCCGCCGCTACTGAACAGGCCGCCGCCGGCGGCGGCCTCATTGCCGCTGAAGGTACAGTCTTCGAAGAGCGGCGTTCCAAGTTCGCTGTACGCGCCGCCGCCCGACCCGCTCGCCACGTTGTTGCTGAACGTCACGGCCGACAGGCTGGGCGCCGCGTTCAGGCTGTAGAGCCCGGCACCGCTCTCGGCGGTGTTGCCGTAGAAAGTGACGTTCGTCAGTTGTGGCGCCCCCCCGGTCACGAAGAGCCCGCCGCCGAAGCGGGCGGCCGCATTGCCGACGAACGAGCAGTTCTGGATGCGCGGCGCAGCCTGGAGGCTCAGCAGGCCGGCGCCGCAGTTGTCGGGATACGGGGTGCCGGAGGCGGCGCCGCCCGTGATGACGAAGCCGTCGAGCAGCGCGTCGTCGGCGCCGAGAACGACGTGGGGGGCCTGGCCGAGGCCCGTCAGCACGGTGGCGTTGGCCTGCCAGTCGCGGTCTTCGAGGGCCTCTTCGGTGCCGGCAAACCCCCCGTAGACGTCGACTTGGGAGCGCAACGCCAGGGCGGGCAGGTCGGCCGCCGCGGGGGCGTAGGCGCCGCGGGCCACCCAGACCTCGCAGCGCGGCGCGCCGGCCTCGACGAGCAGCGCGGCCGCGTCGACGGCCGCCTGGACCTCGGGGTAGGCCGTCTGCCAGGTGGCGCCGTCGGGGTCGGGGGCCGTCGCGCCAAAGGCGACGCGGAAGCGGCAGGGGCGCTCGCAGGCACCGGCGACGCAGGGGACGCCGGGGTCGCACTGGGCGGCGTCGAGGCACGAGTCGGCGCACTGCAGCGGTTGCTGTTCGGCCTGGCCGTTGCAGGCGACGTCGACGTACGGACCGCAGTCGAGCATGGCGGATTCGGGGCCGCAGGGCGTGTCATCTGCGACGGCACCGGAGCCGCAGACGCCCGCGACGCAGGTGGCCACGACCGCCGTCCCCTGGCAGTTGTCGGGGTCGTCGCAACGCGGGTCGGCGCTGTAGCCGGCGGGACAGTCGGCCGCCGTCGCGCAGCAGTCGCCGGCCGCGCAGCAGAGGCCGTTCCAGCAGCGGCCGGCGGCACAGGCCGAGTCGCTCTCGCAGCAGGCCCCGTCGGGCAGGCCGGCGGGACACGTCGCGAGCCCGAGGGTGACCCCGAACACGAGCTGCGCGTCGGCGGCCGTGATGACCCCGCTGCCGTCGCAGTCGGCGGCGCAAACTTGTGCGGGGCTCGGCTCCAACAGCCCGAGCACGACGGTGAAGGCCATCTGGGCGTCGGCGGCCGTGACGACGCCGCTCTGGTTGAGGTCGCCCGTCGCGTAGCAGTCACAGGAACGGGTGGCGCCCGGCGCGGCCCCCGGCCGTACGGCGGACAGCCGGGGCGCAGGTGCGGCAGCGCCCGCCGCGCCTGGCGCACGCCGGGCGAAAAGCCGCAGCGGCGCCTCGTCGACGACCGCGCACGAGAGCATCAGCAGACCCGTCAGACTCGCACCCAACGGCCCGAGAAGATGCGCTTTCATGACGACCTCCGCGCCCCTGTGCCCAACGGCCCGCCTCAGCCAACCGACCTGGTGACTGGAAGACGGCGTTGCGATGCCATGCCTCCATCCTGCCGCGAGTGGCGCCGCCCGGCAAGAGCCCCGCGGGCCCCAGGTGACAGCGCGGCCGGGCGCTGCTAGGCTCCGCGCATGCCGACGCGCATCGCCAGCAACCACGCCCTCGCCTTTCGCTGCACATGCTGCGGAGCGTGCTGCCAGGCCGGCTGGCAGGTGCCGCTCGACCCGTACGATGCGGCCGCGCTGCGGCGCGCGGCCACGTTGCCGGCGCTTCACGGGCTCATGCCGGACGACGCCTTGCAGCCGGCGCCGGGCGGCGGGGCCTTTCTCGGCGGCGGCGGCGAGGCCTGCCCGCTGCTGCGGGGCGATCTGCGCTGCGCGTTGCACGCCGTGGCGGGCGCCGAGGCGCTGCCGGTGCCCTGTCGCAACTACCCGGTCGACGTCGTCGCCACGCCTTGGGGCAGCGAGGTCTACCTCGAACTCACGTGTCCCACGGCCGTGGGGCTGCTCGCCGCGACCCCGTTTGCCCTCGTGCGTGACCCGCCCTGGACGCGCGAAAGCGACCTGCGGCAGACGCGGTTTGCGCAGCGGCCGCTCGCCGTGCGGCCCGGCGAGTCGGGCGATTGGGGGGTGTGGCTCAAGACGCGCCGCGCCTGGATCGAGCACATCACGGCGGCCGGCGCCGACGGACACCGGGCGGCCGTGGCGCTCGCGACGGCGGCCAGCGGGCGCGGCGTCGACGCGGTCGCGCTGATGCTGCGTCTGTCGGCCAACCCGCTTGGCCCGGCGGCACTCGCCGAGGCCTGGCAGGGTTGCCGGCCGTTTTGGGCCGTGCGCGGCGCCGGGCCGCTGCACCCCGAATTCGCCCGCGTGCCGGGGCTCGGTCCCGGCGCGCCCATGCTCGGCAGCCTGGGCGTGGCGCTGCTCGCCCACAAACTCTTCCAGGGGGGCCTGCAGACGGGCCTTTCGCTCGTCGAGGTCGCCAACTTGGCGCTCTGGACGTGGGCGCTCGCCGAACGCTACGCGCAGGCCGCGTGCGCCGCGAAGCCGGCGCCGGTGGCGGCCGTGGCGGCCGCGGCGGGCGTCATCGCGGCCGAGTTTCTCATTCACGCCAATCTGCGGTCCTTCGACCTCGCGGCGTTGCCCGACGTGCTCGCCGCCGAGGCCGCCTGACCGGCGCGGCGTTCGTCGCGCCGCAAGGAGAAACCCGATGACCGACCCGAACAAAGCGGCCGCGCGCGGCCTGCCGGCGGCTGAACCGGTGCTCCTGGCCGGGCTTGTGGCCTACCAGGACGGGGCCGTCGTGAGCCGCACGTTGCTCAAGCGCAATGGCGGCACGCTGACGCTGTTCGCCTTCGACGAGGGCCAGGCGCTCTCGGAGCACACGGCCCCGTTCGACGCGGTGGTCCAGATCCTCGACGGGCAGGCCGAACTCGTCGTCGGCGGCAAGCCGGTGGCCGCCGGCGCCGGCGACACGGTGCTGCTGCCGGCGCACGTGCCGCATGCCGTGCACGCCACCCGGGCGTTCAAAATGCTGCTCATCATGATTCGGGAGGTCGCGCCGACGGCGTGAGCGCCCGGCGCGCCGGCCGCCAGGGCTCATACCAAGTCGCCTTCCTTCGGATACCTTTGTTGCCTTCGTCGCTCCCCCCTGCGGCGTACCAGGAGTACGCCTCGGGGGATCGCTCCTCGGCGCCTCGGTATCCTTTGGAACGCAACTTGGTATCAGGCGCCCGGTTCGTCGATGCCTGGGGCAGCGGCGGCGGGCTTCTCGTCCGGAGCCGGCGCGCGGGCCGGCAGCCTCGATCGAGAGGCGCCGCAGAGGACGGGGGTCGAGGGCGTTCGCCGACGCGGCAACGCGCCGCTCTCCGTGGGACGCGTCAGCCCTGCAGCACCGCGCTCACCTGCGCTTCGGTCACCTCGCCCTGCAACAGTTCGTAGACCCCGCCCGCGCCATCGAGGAAGTAGATGGCGGGCAAGGCCATGAACGGCTTCTTCGCGCGGTAGGGCTCGACGAGGCTTTCTTCGCGGTCGCTCGTGAGTTTCTCGACCGGGATCTTCGTCGCCTTGCCCAACGCCTTTTCGAGCGCCGCCCAGCCGTTGTCGATGGCCCTGCGGGTGCAGTCGCAGGCGTCTTCCTTGCCGACGAACACGATGCGCGCGACCTTCGCCGCGGGGGCGGCCGCCGCGGCTGGGTCTGCCGGCGCCGGAGCGGCGCTCGGGGCGGCCGCGAGGCTCGCCGCCGGCCCAGCCGGCGTCGGGCTTGCAGACGTGGGCTGAGGCTTGCACGCGCTCGCCGCCGCGAGCCACACGAGACCGAGAAAGAGGGGGATGAGGTTTCTGGTTTTCATTTGAGCCCTCGGTAGGCAAAGTAGACCCCGACGAGCACGATGGCCGCCCCGGCCCCTTGCCGAAGCCAGCCGAGCACGCGGGTGCTTTTCTTGTTTTCGATGAGTTTGCGCGCGGCCCCCATGGAGGTGCCGGCGACCAGAATGAGCACACTGTGGCCAAGCGCGTAGACGAGCAGCAGCGTGCCGCCCCACAGCACCGACGAGTCGGAGCCGGCGAGGTACGTCAGCAGCACGATGAGGATGGGTGCGGCACACGGGGCCGACACGACCCCGAAGAGCAGGCCGAGCACAAAGGCGCCGAGTAGCCCGCGCGTCTTCGGCTGCAGTCGCCCGCCGAGAGTCGGGATGGGCAGGGTCAACACCCCCATGAGGTGCAGGCCCATGAAAACGCAGACGACGGCCACGACCCAGTTCCACACCCCCGACACGTCGCCGTAGAGCCGGTTGGCCAGCGCCGCGAGCATCCCGAGCGCCGTGAACGTCACGGCCAGCCCCAGCACGAACACGAGCGACAGCAGGAAGGCCCGGAGCACCCCGGACTGCTCGTCGCGCCGGCCGGCCACGAAACTCATCATGAGCGGGATCATCGCGAGCACACAGGGGTTCGAAGCGGTCAGCGCCCCCCCCACGAAGACCGCCACGAGCGCGAGCCAGGGGTTCGTGTGGATGTACTCGTTGGCGTTGGTGAGCAGGCTGTCGAACATGGGGTTCCTTTCGCGGCGCCCGAGCGGTGCGCGGGGCGACTTTTCAGGCGCGCGACTTTGCGGCCGCGGCCGCGATCCAGGCCGCGATTTCGGCCGGCTTCGGAATGCGCCCGCTCGCCTTGACCTCGCCGTCGACGACCAGCGCCGGGGTCATCATCACGCCGAAGGCCAGGATGTCATCGAGGTTTTCGACCTTTTCGAGCTCGGCAGCGACGCCCGCGCCCGCCAGGGCCTTTTCGGCTTCCTCGTGCAGTTTCTTGCATTTGGCACAGCCCGTGCCCAGAACCTGGATTTTCATCGACGTCCTCCAACGAGGCCCCTCGCTTTCGCGGGGCCGGTCCGATCGGCGGGCCTCAAGGCGCGATGCCCGCGCGGCCGCACCCGGGGTCGGCCTTGCGCCTCATGGCGCCTCCACGGAGATCTCTGGAATCACGACGATCTCCGATTTCACCGAGTTCGCGACCAGGCTGTACTTCTGCGCGGCTTGCAGCGCCCGGCGCACGCGGCCTTCGACGACGTCGCGGGCCTCGCCGCCGGCGGCGACGCGAATGCGCGGGCGGAAAAGCAGTCGGGTGAAAATCTCGGTGCGGTCGAGCTCGATGAGCTTCGTGCCCTCCGTCCTGCATTCGTACGCCAAGAGGTTCAATTTGAACCGTTCGCTCGCCCAGATGAACATCAACATCACGCAGGTATTCGCCGCGGCCACGAAGGCGTCCTCCGGGGTGAACACACCGGGGTGCCCCTGGGCCTCGGGCGGCGCCGAAAACGCCAACTCCGGACCGTTTCCCAGCGCGAGGTGGCCCCAGTGCGCGCCGGTCCACCGGACGGTGGTGTGGTACGTGGCCGTGCGACTCATTTCGTCCCCTCGCGCTTGCAGTGGGCCTCGAACTCGCGCGCGAGTTCGCCGCGCCAGGCGGCCTCGTCCTCGGGCGCCACATAGTTGTAGACCCGGACCAGCTGCAACAAGTCATCGAGCGCCGCGGGGCACGGTGCCGGGTGCGTTTCACGGACCTTGGCCAGGAGCAGCGGCAGCGCCACGACCTCGATCGACTGTCCGGCGATGGGCAGCACCTTGACCGGGATCCCGGAACCGCAGGAGCAGCCGACGAATCCCGCGTCGGCGGCGTCCGCTTGCGGCGCTGGAGGGCCCCCCGCTGGCGGCGCGACGCCGAGGAGCCGGTCGACGTGCTCGGCCACCCGCTCGGCGACGAGATCCACGGCCTGCCGGCCCGCGGCATTGAGGCAGCGGCGGCCCGTGATGCCGGAAATCCCCTGTTCGGCCGCGAGTTCGCTCACGACGATGCTCGCCGCGGGCTCCGCGGAGTAGGTCGCCGTGCCCTTGGCGGCGCAGCGCAGGGCGCAGCCGTCGATGGTGATGGTCGGATAGAACTTCGCGAAGGTGCGGTCTTGCTGGCCGCCGGCGAGGAAAAGCGGCAGACAGATGGTCACGGTTCGTTCGCGGCGCAGTTCCTGGAGCACCTTCAGCGCCACCAACCGCGCCACGGTGCCTTCCGCCAGCTCCTCGCCGGAGCAGGCAACGATGCCGACCTTGCGCTCGGCCAGGCTAATCATGGCGCCCTCCGGTCGAACTGCCGAGCAGGGCGTCGACGGTCGCCGCGACTTCCAGGGCCAGCACGCGGGCCAGCTCCTTGCCCGCCGGGTTGAGCTCGGCAATGCCGGCGGGCTTCAGTTCCTTGTGGTGGCGAAAAGCGTCGAAGACCGCGACCTCGCGCGCCGTCGTCCCGCCGCTGTGCTTCACGAGTTTGGCCGCGCACATCAACTTGCAGCCGTCGATGGTGATGGCCGGCAAACGCCGGACCAACGCCCGCGCCTCCTCGTCGCCGAGAACGAGCTTGGACAGGGCCACGAGGCGCGTCGCGTCGGGTCGCAACGTGTCGCACAGTTCGTAGCCCGTCTCGCGCGCGACGGCGCCCAACGACTTGCCGATGCCGCTGCAGGGGACGATCGCAACTTGCGGTTTGCCGTCGTTCATGGCGCCTCCGCCTCCTCCTGCGCCTGGGCCTTCATGAGCGCGAAGTAGGCTCGTGCGTCGAGGAGTGTGGGCCGCTCGGCCTCCCAGTTCGTGGCGTCGATCTCGACCAACCAGCCGGTGTCGTAGGGGTGCTGGTTGACGAGCTCGGGGTTCATGTCGAGCGCGTCGTTGACGGCCACGATCACGCCGCTCACCGGCGAAGCGAGGGTGAACGTGACCTTGATGGACTCCAACTCGGCCAGCTCGTCTCCCGCGTGAAGCGCGGTGCCGGCTGGCTTGGCGGTGACGAAGGCCATGTCGCCGCTGTGCTGCTGGAGGTAGTCGGTGAGGCCGATCCGCACCCGGTTGCCGCCCTGGGGCAGAAGCCAGTAGACCCACGCCCCGGCGCTCGAATACAGCCGGTCGGTGGCCACCCGGAAGGTGAATTTGTCGACGGTGGTCTCGATGAACTCGGGCATGGTGTCACCTCGGCGCAATGACGTATGAATTGCCGCGTCTCGTCCCCGGCGCCTGGACCGGTTGAGGCTGGCCGCGGCGCTCCCGTGTGCGGGTGCGCCTGCGAGGCCGCTGGGCCCCCGCGGAACCTGGCCCGGTCGGATGGAACACCGGGATGTTCACAGGCGGTCGCCCCCCTCGGCGTCTTCCAGAACCGCTGCGAGGCGGCGGCGCAGCTCGTCGCGCGTGGCACGGAAGGCCGCAAGCCGCTCTTCGCGCGAGCCCGTGACCGCGGCCGGGTCGGGCAAGCCCCAGTGCAGGCGCGTCGCCTGGCCCAAGAACAGCGGGCATTCCTCTTCGGCGCACAGGGTGATGACCGTGTCGACGGCGCCGGCGGGGATGTCGGCCACCGCTTTCGAGCGGTGGTGCGAGATGTCGATGCCGATTTCGCGCAGGACGGCGATGGCCTCGGGGCGCACGTGGGTCGGACGCGAGCCGGCGGACCAGACCTGCACGTCGGCCGGCAGCAGGGCGCGGGCGAGCCCCTCCGCGATCTGGCTGCGAGCCGAGTTGGCGACGCAGAGAAAGAGGATGCCCCTCAAGGCTGGGTCTCCTCTTTGGCGTAGTACTTGCGCCGGAGCCACAGCGCGACGTTGACGAGGCCGATCAGCACGGGCACTTCGACGAGGGGGCCGATGACGGCCGCGAGCGCCCCGCCGTGGGCGATGCCAAACGTGGCGACGGCCACGGCAATCGCGAGCTCGAAGTTGTTGGAAGCCGCCGTGAACGACAGCGTCGTCGCCTGGCCGTAGGTGGCGCCGACCTTCTTCGACATGAAGAACGAGACGAAGAACATGACGACAAAGTAGATGAGCAGCGGAATGGCGATGCGCACGACGTCGAGCGGCAACTCGACGATCTTTTCGCCCTTGAGCGAGAACATGACGACGATGGTGAACAGCAGCGCCACGAGCGTGATGGGGCTGATCTTCGGGATGAAGCGGCTGTGGTACCAGTCCTTGCCCTTCCAGCGGATGAGCGAGAAGCGCGTGACAATGCCGGCGATGAACGGAACCCCGAGGTAGATGAAGACACTCTCGGCGATTTCGCCAATGGTGACGTGAACCTCGACGCCTTTCAGGCCAAACCAGGTCGGCAACACGGTGATGAACACGTAGGCATAGACCGAGTAGAGCAGCACCTGGAAGACGGAGTTGAGGGCGACGAGGCCGGCGCAGTACTCGGTGTCGCCTTTGGCGAGATCGTTCCAGACGATGACCATGGCGATGCAGCGGGCGAGCCCGATCATGATGAGCCCCACCATGTACTCGGGCTTGTCCTGCAGGAAGAGCACGGCGAGGCCGAACATCAGAATGGGGCCGACGATCCAGTTCTGCACGAGCGAGAGCCCGAGCACCTTGGTGTTGCGGAACACCGGGCCCATGTCCTCGTAGCGCACCTTCGCAAGCGGCGGGTACATCATGAGGATGAGCCCGATCGCAATCGGGATGTTGGTCGTGCCGACATTGAACTGGTTGATGAACGGCACGACCTCGGGGAACAGATAGCCGCCGCCGACCCCGATGCCCATCGCCAGGAAGATCCAGAGGGTGAGGTAGCGGTCGAGAAACGACAGGCGTTTGGCCACCGGAGACGCTTGCATGGCGGGCGAGGCGGAGACGTTCGGCGCGCTCATGGCTGGACTCCTCGTTGCGGCGCGGCGGATTGTGGGCCCGGTGCCACAGTGCATGGCGCCGGGGCGTAGGCGGCACCGGCGCCGCACCCGGCACCGGCGGCCTTCGCCGCGAGCCACGACTCGAGGTTGCGCAACACGGCCACGGCCCCGGGGTGGGCCCGCAGCTCGACGCGCAGGGCGTTGAGCTGGCTCTGCGCGACGGGGTCGTCGAGCGTGCGGAGCGAGTAGTACGACCAGGCGCCGCCGCGCCGGTCGGAGACGAGTCCGGCGTGGCGCAACCGGGCGAGGTGGCGCGAGGCCTTCGACTGCGTGATGCCGAGCGCGGCCATGAGGTCGCACACGCACAGTTCGCGGTGGTTCATGAGCAGCCACAGCAAGTTGAGGCGGGCCTCGTCGGCCAGCGCCTTGAAGAATTGAGCCACGTCCTTCATGACGGCCTCCAAGCGCATATGCCGATATCCGGTTATGCGGATAATGTCAAACCTGCGGCGTGGCGGCTCCCCGGCCCGGCGGCCCCGCGAGGCCGGGCGGCGGGGTCGGCCGCGCCTTTCCCCAATTCCCCAGCGGTCTACCGTTTCGCGGCCGCTGCACGGCTCAGCGGCAGCAGCGGAAGCCGCCCGCAGGGGCCGTGAGTTCGGGTGGGGCGTCGGCGCGGGCCTGGGCGCGGAGTCCGCCCGCGGCGCTGTCGTAGCCGCCGCCGCGGCGCACGCGCGTTTCGCCGTTCTCGGGGCCCAGCGGATTCGAGACCACGTCGCCGCGCGTGACGTAGTGGTCGAGGTAGTAGTCGTTGACCCATTCCCAGACGTTGCCGGCGAGGTCGACGGCCCCGCAGCGCGCCGCCCCGGCGGGCCGAGAGCCCACCGCGGCCGTGGTGTCGGCGCCGCAGCCGAGCGCCCCGCTTTCGCGCATGACGGCCAGGGTGCAACTCGGCGGCGCGTCGCCCCAGGGATAGGGACTTTCGGCCGGGCTGCGCGCGGCGAGTTCCCATTCGGCTTCGGTGCAGAGCCGCGCGTTTGCAAAGGCGCAGTAGTCGAACGCCTGTTGCCAGGAGACGCAGTTGACGGGGTGGTCGCCCCGTTCAGGATAGGCGGCGTTGCAGGCCGGCGACCAGGTCTCGGCCGGCGTGCACGCGCCGCCGGCCACGCACGCGGCGTAGGCGGCCACCGTGACCTCCGTCGTGTCGATGGCGAAATCGTCGACGGCCACCCCGTGGGCGGGCTGCTCGTCTTCGTGGCAGCCGCCGTCGTGCTGCGGGTCGCAGCCCATGACGAAGCTGGCCGCGTACACCGGCACGCGGGGCGGGCAGTTCGGCCAGCACGGTCCGCCACGGCAGGCGCCCGCGACGCAGAGGCCCGCCGGGCATTCGCCGCACGAGCCGCCGCAGCCGTCGGCGCCGCACTCGCGCTCCGCGCAGTCGTCAGGCGTGCAGCCACATTGGCCGGTCAGCGGGTCGCAGACCGCGTTCGGGCCGGCATCGCAGGTGCCGCAGACCCCGCCGCAGCCATCGGCGCCGCAGTCCCGCCCGGCGCAGTCCGGGGTGCACACGACACACGCCCCCGCGACGCACTGTGCGGTGCGCCGGCAACGACCGCAGCTGCCGCCGCAGCCGTCGTCGCCGCAGGCGCGCCCCGAGCAGTCGGGCGTGCAGCAGCGGCCAGCGGCCGAGCAACTCGCGCCGGGCAGACAGAGCCCGCAGACCGTGGTCTGGCACCCGGGCACGCTCGGCGCGCCGCACTGCCGCCCCTCGGCGGCACAGGCGTTCGGGCACAACGCGGTGTCGGCGGCGCCGTCCGGGGCGGCCGCGAGGTCGACGCCCGGCGCCGTGGCGAGGTCGCCGGCCGGCGGCGCATCGGCCGGACCGCCGTCGGCCGCAGGCGCCGAGGCGCCACCGGCCGCCTCGCACGCGGACGCAACAAACCCCAGGACGCCAAGCAGGCCGAGCCCGAGCGCAACGGCCGGGCGCACGCGAATCGGTCGGGTGTTGGGACTCATGGCGACTCGCCCCCTCTTGCCCGGAAGAGCCCAAAGGATAGCCGGTTTGGGGGGCGCGCTTCCAGTGGACCGGGGCGGCCCGCGGGGCGGCCGGGGCGACGCCCGCCCCAGGTCACGTCAGCGCGTGGCGGCCTTGAGGGCGGCGACCGCCGCCTGCATGTCGACGGCGAGCGCCGTGCGGGCCGCCGCCGGCAGCGCGCCCACGGCCCCGGGGGTGGCGGCCACGGCCGCCGCGATGCGCTCCACGAGCGCACTGCCGCAGATGGCGCCCGTGGCGCCGGCCCTTAGCGCCGCGCCGACGTGCGCCGGGGTGGCGATGCCGAAGCCGAGCAGCGTCGGCGTGGCCGTGAGCGCGCGGATGCGGCCGAGCAACGGGGCGGCCCCACTCGCGAGTTGCCGGTCGGCGCCCGTGACCCCCGTGCGGCCGACGACGTAGAGGTAGGGGCCGGCCACGGCGGCCGCCAGGCGGATGCGCGCATCGCTGTGGCTCGGGGTCACGAGCGCCACGGGCCGCACGCCGGCCGCGCGCGCCGCGCGACGAAACGGCCGAGCCTCTTCGAGCGGCAGATCGGCGACGAGCACCGAGTCGACGCCCGCGCGCGCCGCGGCCGCGTAGAACGCCTGCGCACCGCCGTGGAACACGAGGTTGGCGTAGACGAGCAGGCCGATGGGGATGTGCGGCGCCTCGGCGCGAAGCGCTGCGACGAGGTCGAGGGCCCCGGCCGGCGTCACGCCGGCTGCGAGCGCGCGCCGGTCGGCGGCCTGGATGGCCGGGCCGTCGGCCACCGGATCGCTGAACGGGATGCCGAGTTCGAGCATGTCGGCGCCGCCGGCGACGAATGCGCGCAGCACGGCCAGGCTCGTCTCGGGGTCGGGGTCGCCGAGCACCGTGAACGGCACGAAGGCGCCCTCGCGGGCGGCGGCGAGCCGGCGGAAGGTCGCGGCGTAGCGGTCGCGGCGGCTCATCGGGCACCTCCGGGGGCGGGCGGGCGGGCGGCGAGGAGCGCGCGCGCCGTTTCCATGTCCTTGTCGCCGCGGCCCGACAGCCCGACCACGATGGCGGCCGGCAAGTGGCGGCGCCAGTCGCCCGGCGCCGTGCCGGCTTCGGCGGCGAAGCGTGCCCCGAGGCTGAGCGCGAAGGCCACGGCGTGGGCGCTTTCGAGCGCCGGCACGATGCCCTCGGCGCGGGCGAGCGTTTCGAAGGCCCGGAGCGCCGCGGCGTCGTCGACCGCCACGTACTGGGCGCGGCCCGTGTCCTTCAGGTAGGCGTGCTCGGGACCGACGCCGGGGTAGTCGAGGCCGGCGCTGACACTGTGGGTGTCGGCCACCTGGCCGTGGGCGTCTTGCAGCAGGTAGCTCAGCGCGCCGTGCAGGATGCCCGGCCGGCCGGCGCTGAGCGTGGCCCCGTGAGCCCCGCTTGCGAGCCCGCGCCCGCCGGCCTCCACCCCATAGAGGGCCACCGGGGTGTTGAGGAACGCGCGGAACAGCCCGATGGCGTTGCTGCCGCCGCCCACGCAGGCCACCGCCGCGCGCGGCAGCCCGCCGAAGCGCCGGCGACATTGCGCGCGCGCCTCGCGGCCGATGACCTGCTGGAAGTCGGCCACCATGCGCGGGTAGGGGTGCGGTCCGGCGGCCGTGCCGAGCATGTAGTGGGTGCTCTCGACGTTCGTGGCCCAGTCGCGCAGCGCCTCGTTGATGGCGTCTTTGAGCGTGGCGCCCCCCGACTCGACCGGCACGACGCGCGCGCCCATGAGTTGCATGCGGTAGACGTTCAGGGCCTGGCGCGCGACGTCGACGGCCCCCATGTAGATGACCGTCTCGAAGCCGAACAGCGCCCCGACCATGGCGGTGGCGACGCCGTGCTGGCCGGCCCCCGTTTCGGCGATGATGCGCCGCTTGCCCATGCGGCGGGTGAGCAGCGCCTGGGCGAGGACTTGGTTCGTCTTGTGGGCGCCGCCGTGCAACAGGTCTTCGCGTTTGAGCACGAGGGGCCAGCCGACCGCCGCCGAGAGGTTTTCGCACAGCGTGAGCGGGGTGGGCCGGCCGGCGTAGTGGCGCAGCCAGTCGCCGAGTTCGCGGCGAAAAGCCGGGTCGCGGCGCGCGGCGAGCCACTCGCTTTCGAGTTGGGTGAGCGCCGGCAACAGGATTTCGGGCACGTAGAAGCCCCCGTAGGGGCCAAACCGGCCACGCTGTTTCATGGGGCGGTTCCCTCGGCCGCGGCGGGCCGGGCATGCGGCAGGGCGCGCAGCGTCGCGAAGAGGGCTTCGAGGCGCGCGGGGTCTTTGACGCCCGGGGCCGCCTCGAGGCCCGACGAGAGGTCGAGCGCGAAGGGGTTGAGCCCCGCCGCGTCGGCCACATTGGCGGGGGTGAGTCCGCCGGCGATGAAGACCCGCGCGGCCCAGTCGGCCGGGCGGGCGGCGCGCAGAGCGGCGACGTGGTCGAGGTCGAAACGCCGCCCCGTGCCGCCGGCCCGCGCGGCATCGTGCGTGTCGAAGAGCACGTGGCTCGCGGCCGTTTCGGGCCAGGCGACGGCGCGCGTCGCGACCGGCACCGGGCGCACGAGCAGCCCGCCCGGCCAGGCCGCGCGCAG
>CAYRCM010000140.1:0-15848 GCA_964422715.1 uncultured Myxococcales bacterium
ACCGTTCCTGCGCGTGAGTCGCCCCTCGCGGGCGCCCCCTCGACCCGCCGTGGCCCGGCCGGCGATGTGCCGCGGCGCCCCCTTCGGGGGCTTCGCGGCGCTTCGCGATGGGGGGCCGGTGGCGGACGGGCTGCCGCGGCGCCCCCTTCGGGGGCTTCGCGGCGCTTCGCGATGGGTGCGCGGTGGCGCCGGCTACGGCGCCTCGTCCCCGGCGTCCCCGCGTCAAGTGCTGCGGCAGCACGGGCGGCAGGCGGGCGGCACAGGGGCCGCCCTAGGCCAACTGGCTGGCCCGTGCGCGCAGGGTCCGTTCGTAGAGGCTCTCGGGCGCGATGTCTGCGCCATTGGGCCAGGCAATCGTGCCGCCCTCGACGAAGGCCTGGCGGAACAACGAAAGGTCGCGCAACGGCTCGAAGACCGGGCCGAGTGCGAGCAGCGGCTCGAGGTCGACATCCGCGGCGAGCCCGTCGTCGAATTCGATGCGGAAGACGTAGGCGCCGCAGTAGCGGAGACTTCTGACCTGATTCAGGTTCCACATGACCGTCTCACTCGAGCGGCTCGATGGGCCGCAGTTCATGGCCGCCACGCGCCGCCGCCCAGTTCTCGGCCAACTCGGTGACATGCAGGTCGATCCAGTCGCGTACGAGTCTCGTGGCCGTTCGGGACTTGAGGTCGCCTCTGAGGACATTGCCGGCGAAATCGATGAGCGCGGCCCGGCCTTGGTATTCGACGTGGATGTGAGGCGGGTCGTGCTCGTCGTAGTCCATGCGAATGATGACGCCAAAAAACGCAGACGGTGGGCATCGCCGCTCCCCCTCGTCGGGTTGGACCGCTGGCGCCGCGGTGCCGGTCGGTCACGTCCAAAGAATAGGAGATCCAAGAGGTCTCGGGAAAGCGCACGTCGCGCGGCGGGTCCGGCTTCGATATCGCGTCGGGCCGGCGCGGCCATGCCGGCGGCGGGTTACTTGCCCCGGCCCGCGCACCCCAACGCGACACCAGCCCCCTCGACACCCGGGGCGGGCGCGGCGCACAACCGGGCCGTTGTGGGTGCGCCCGGCCGAGTCCTGGGCCGCTTGACCGTGCAACTCAAGCGCGTGCCCGCGGCCGGCGCCATCCGCGAAGAAGGGCTCGCCCTGCGCCAGCGTCTTGCCGATTGCGAGGCCCGGTACCTCGATGCGCGCGAAGCGCGCGTCGAGGCCACGGCCGAGATCGGCTACCTCGACGATGTGCTCGGCGAGGGCATGGCGACGTTGGTGCGCGAGTTGCTGGTCTTGACCGGCGGCCGACGCGACGACCCGCGGTTCACCCGCGTTTTGCCCACCCAGCCCACCGAGGCCATGCGCGGGCTCGCCACACCCGACCAGCACCGCTACGTGTACAGTGCCGTCGAGCGCGTGCAGTCCGGCGACACGTACACAGCCCTGCGGCCGACGGCGACCCGGCTCGCCGAACAGCAGACCGCGCTCGAAGCGGCCCTCGCCGAGCGCGAGACCGCCTACCGCGCCGAGGCCGCGGCGACGGCCGAGCGCCAGGCCGTCATCGACGAGGCCTGCCGCTTCTACAACCTGGCGTACCCGCGCCTCCGCCTGCTGCTGCCCGACCAGCCCGCGCGGGTCGAATCGCTGTTCCCCACGCTTCGCCCCCGGCGTGCGCCCGAGGCCGACGAGTCCCCGAGCCCGGCCGAGTAGCCGCGTCCTTGCCATCCGTCTGTCACCAACCGGTGCCGCCGGCGCTGCGTTCGGGCGGCCCGCCGAGATCCCGGCGTGTGCCGTGCACGCCCGCCGGTCGGTCCGCCATCTTCCGGCGCGCTGCCGACAACTCGCATGGCGCAGCCCGGCTGCTTCCGGCGTGCTGCCGACAACGCGCATGGGGCAGCCTGGCTGCTTCCGGCGTGCCCCCGGCAACTCGCATCGCGCAGCCGGACAGATGCGGGCGGCGTCCCGGCAGCGTCCGGTGGCTGGCCGCGGGCTCGGTGCCTGCAGACGCGGCGTCCCGCCGCGTTCTTGCGAGGGCGGGGCGCTGGCGGGCGACGCCCATCGCCCCGTGTGCCGTCGCGTCGCAGAACGCACCCGGCCGCCCGGCCGCCACCGTTTCCCCTCCCGGGCCGCGGGATGGTATTCTCCCGCCCCGAAGGCGCGACGCGGATTCGCGCTCGGGAGTGCGCATGCGGCTGCCGACACTCTGCTTGCTCGCCGGAATGGGCCTCGCGCTCGCGGGGCTCGGCTCGTGTTCTTCCGACGGCCAGGCCCGCGACGTGGGCTGGGCCTTCGACGTGGCCTTCGTGCCCCCCGACGGCGCCGCCGCCGATGGCGACCAACCCGGCGCCGGCGACACGGCGGGCTCCGACGCCGGCGACGCCGAGGGCGACGGGCCTGCAACGGGCGACGTACGGCCCGAAACGGGCGACGTGCCGCCCGACCCGGGTGACGACGGCGATGGGCCCCCCGACAGCGCCGTCGACACCGACGCGGCCGACGGCGATGCGCGCGAGGGCGACGGGGGCGGTGCGGGCGACACCCTGCGCGCCGACGAGACTGGCGGCGAACTGCCCGGCCCCGACGTCGACGTCACCCCGTGCGTCCCCGACTGCACCGACCGCCAGTGCGGCGGCGACGGTTGCGGCGGGTTCTGCGGCGCCTGCCCCGTCGGCGAGCAGTGCACCGGCAACCACCGGTGCATCGCGGCCACCTGGCAGTGCGGCGACGTGCCGACCGGCGGGCTCTGCATCGCCGGCCCGGGGGTCGTCTACTGCGAGGGCGGGCTGCTGTTCGCCGAGTTTTGCGACGCGGCCGCCGAGGCCTGCCTCTGGGACCCCGCGGCCGGCCGGCGCGCCTGCCTGCCGCGCCCGCCGCCGACCCTCGGCGTCGACGCGCTCACCCCCGACCACGGGCCGGTCGGCGGCGGCACCCCGGTCGTCATCACCGGCGCGGGCTTCGTGTCGGGGCTGACCGTGGCGTTCGGCGCGGCCGAGCCGGTACCCGCCTCGTACGCCTCAGCCACGCGCGTCACGTGCACGACGCCGCCGGCCCCCGACGGGCTCGCCGGTCCCGTCGCCGTGACGTTCAGCGCCCCGGGCGTCGAGACCCTCGTCGTCGAAAACGCGTTCACCTACGAGGCCGAGCCCATCCTGCCGGTCGTCAACGGCATCGAACCCGACACGGCGCCCGAGGCCGGCGGCGTCGAGGTCGTGCTGCGCGGCGCGCGGCTCGCCGGGGTCACGGCCGTCGTCTTCGACGACCTGCCCGCGACGCCGAGCGTCCCGCCGAGCGACGCCGAAGTGCGCGTCGTCGCCCCGCCGCACGCCGCCGGCGTCGTCGACCTCACCGTCGAGAGCAGCACGGCGCCACCCCTGCTTCTGCCCGCGGCCTTCACGTACACGGGCCCGAGTGACCCCGCCGTCGATGGCGTCATCGGCGCCGACTGGGCGGCGGGCGACTGCCTGACCTTGAACGGGGTCGCGAGCGACTGGAGCGGCACCCCGCTGCCCTACAACGTGCTGCACCGCCTTTGTCTCACCGTGCTCGGCGACGAACTGTTCCTCGCCATCGAGGGCCAGGTCGAGGCGCACAACGCCATCGTGCTCTACCTCGACGCCGACTACGGCGCCGGCACGGGGCTCACGACGGCCCGCGACTGCACCGACGCGGCGCCGGCCGTCGACAACGCGCTCTGCGTGTCCGAAACCGACCCCGCGGCGGCCCCGCTGACCGTGGCCGACCCCGACTTCGGCGCTGAAATCGCGCTCGCGTCCGTGGGCATGGCGGGCTACGCCGGGGCCGGCTACCCGACGTGCAGCGACCTCGGCCAGTCGACCGGCGCCGGCTGGCGCCGGCTCACCCCGCCCGGCGATCTGCCGTGGCTTTGCGGTCAGGTCGTGAGCACGGCCGACGCCGCGGGCGGTCGCGGGGTCGTCGAGGCGCGCATCCCGCTCGAAACCGTGTTCGGGGCCGCCGTGCCGGCCGAGGGCGCCACGTTGGCGCTCTTCGTGCGCATCGTGAACGGCGCCGGCACGCACGCGGCCAATCAAAGCCTGCCCGAATTCGAGCCGCCCGCCGCCGACCCCGGACGCGTCGGCGCCGTCGCCGTCTTCCCGGTGCCCCCGTCCCCCTGAAGTCTTCCGATTCGGTGCGTTTCCGCGGCGCGGCGCGCGCTACTCGGGCCCCGCGGCCACGGCGCCGCGTTCGACCGCAGCCACGAAGCGGCGCGCGTTCTGCACGAGGTCGGGCCCGTGGCGGTGCAAGTCGCCGCCGATGAGCAGCACGACGTCGGGTCCGTAGAAGCGCAGCAGTTCGGGCACGCGCGCGAGCGCCATGCCGCCGGCCGGCACCGGCAGGATGGGGGCCAGCATGCCGAGCGGTGTGCGGGCGGCGCGCACGATTTCGGCGCACTCGAGCGGCGTGAACGCAAACCGGCCGCCGAAGTGCGGGAAGATGGTGGCGTCGGCGCCGAACAGCCGCACCAGCGTGCCGTAGAGGACGCCATGCGCGATGCCGTCGCTCGGCCGGGTGGTGAAGCTGCCGAGCAACGCCGGATGGCAGAGGATCGGCAGGTCGACCTGCGGATCGGTCGCGACCTGGCGCAGCGCGTCGAACCCCGCGAGCCCCGGCGCGATGAGGATGCCCCCGGCGCCGAGCGCCCGCGCCCGCCGCGCGCGCAGCGGCAGCAGGTCGGCCGGCCCCGTGACGTTCGGGCAGTAGAGGCAGCGGCGGCCCGTCAGCGCGTTGGCCTCGGCCACGGCCGCGGCCACGCGTTCGACCCGTTCTTCGAAGGGGCAGACAGGCTGGTCGGCGAGCCCGTGGTCGTCCTTGATGAGGTCGATGCCGCCGAGCGCCAGGTCCTGCGCGCGGCGCGCCAGTTCGCGCACCGTGAGCCCGATCGGTTTGAGCGCCGTGGCCACGATGGCCCGCTCGCCGACCCCCGTGCGCGCCCGCAGCCCGGCGCGGCCGAACCGCGGCCCGGCGACCCGGGCGAGCCAGTCGGGCGGCAGCGCCAGGTCGACGAGGCGCACGCCCGGTGTCAGGCTGATGTTGCCGAACAGCACGTTCAGCAACTGCGTCAGTTCGCTGCCGACGACCGCCAGCGCGTAGCGCAACACGGCCACGCTGCGGCCCGCCGCGAGTTCGCGCACCTGGAGCACCTGGCCGACCATGGCGTCGCGCAGCGCGCGCTGGGCGATGAGTTCGGGCGGGAACTCGACGGTCTGTTCGACCGCGATGTCGGCCGCCCGCCGCGCGGCCTCGGCGAGCGGCAGGGCGATTTCGTAACGCACGAGGACACCGTCCTGGTCGGGCAGGAGCGGTTCGAGCAGTGTCTCGGCGTCGTGGCTCAGCATGCGCGCTTCCCTTTCGCGTCGCCCCCGGCCGGGCGGACGTCGAACTTCGAGCCGCTACAGGGCTTCGGGCCGCGCGCCGGGCGTCGCGGGCGCCGCCGGCGCGGCGTCGGGCCCGAGCGCCGCCGCGGGCACGGCCGGCGCGGTGCCGAGCAACGCGCCGACCGCGTCGACCACCGCCCGCGCGTCGAGGCCGTATTCGCGCAGGAGGTAGCCGCGGCTTGCCCCGTGCGCAAAGCGGTCGGCGAGCCCGAGCCGCACGAGGCGCCGCCCGATGCCGGCTTCGGCCAGCCGTTCGGCCACCGCCGAGCCGAGCCCGCCCACGACCGTGTGGTTTTCGAGCGTGACCACCCCGTGGCGGGTTTGCGCCGCGGCGTCGAGCAACTGCGGGTCGTCGAACGGCTTGAGCGTGGCTGCGTGCAGGTGCGTGAGCGAGACCCCGGCCGCGCGCAGCGCCGCGGCCGCGCGCAGCGCCTCCTCGGTGCAGATGCCGCTCGACACGAGGAGCACGTCGTTTCCCGTGCCGAGCGGTCGCAGCACACCGAGCTCGAACGGCGCGCTCGGCGGGAAGAGCCGGGGCACCTCGCCGCGCAGCATGCGCAGGTAGACGGGCCCCGGCAACTCGTGGACGGCGGCGAGCACCGATTCGACCTCGGTCGCGTCGGCGCATTCGACCACGGTGAGGTTCGGCAGCGCGCGCATGAGCGCCACGTCGTCGATGGCCTGGTGCGTGACCCCGCCCGGCGTCGTGATGCCGGGCAGGAAGCCGACGAGGCGCACCGGCAGGTTCGGATAGGCCACCGACATCGCGAGTTGATCGTACGTGCGGCGCGTCAGGAACACCGCGAACGTGTGCAGGTAGGGCCTCAACCCCTCGCGCGCGAGCCCGCCCGCCCAACTCATGAGGTTCTGTTCGGCCATGCCGAGCGAGAAGAAGCGCTGCGGGTACGTGTCACGGAAGAGATCGGCCTCGCACGACGCCGTGAGGTCGGCGGAGAGGACGACCAGTTCCGGGTGGCTGGCCGCGAAACGCACGAGGTTCTGGGCGTGCGGCCGCAGCACGGACGCATAGGGCGGGGCCAACACCGCGACGCCGGGCGGAGGCGACGCGGGCGGTGCCGGCGCCCCGGCCGGCCGGGGCGGAGCGGCGGCGGCAGGCTGCGCTTCGAGCGGGGCCGGCGAAGCATCGGCCGGCGCTGGAAACCGTGCGAGCGCCGCGGCGTAGGCCGCGCGCTCGGCCGGGCTGCGAAAGCGCACGTAGTGCAGGCGTGGCGCCCGCTCGCGCAGGAGATCGAGCCCGCGACACGGGTCGGTGCGACAGAGCACCACGCGCGCCCCGGGGCCCGCCGACGGGCCGCCGGCCGCCGCGAGGGCCGGCACGTCGTGGCCGTCGACCTCGACCACGTCGGCGCCAAAGGCGCCGAGCCGCGCGCCGAGCGGGTCGATGGTCATGACGCTCGCCATCGGGCCGTCGCACTGCTGGCCGTTGACGTCGACGTACACGAGCACGTTCGTGAGCCCGTGGTAGGCCAGCGCGGCAAACGCTTCGAACGTCTGGCCTTCCTGGAATTCGCCGTCGGACATGAAGACGACGACGCGGCCCGGCTCGCCGCAGAGCCGGCGCGCCTGCGCGATGCCCGCCGCCTGGCTCAGCGCCTGGGCGAGCGAGCCGGCCGTGACCTCATGGCCGGGCGAGTGCTCGGCGCCGATGAGTTCGAGCGTCGTGCCGTCGCGGTTGAACTGGCGCAACGCCTCGGGGTGGAGCCGCCCCGTCTCGATGAGGGTGGCGTAGAGTACCAGCGCATAGTGCACCGGCGAGAAGATGAACCGGTCGAATTCGGGCCCGCGCGGGCCGTTGTAGGCGGCGCCCGTGAGCGTGGGCCGGCCGGCACCCGGCGCGCCGGCAAACGGTAGTGGCACGAGCGGCCCGGCACTGGGGCCGATGCGCAGCACCCGCAGGTACAGCGTGGCCAGGATGTCGGCCGCCGAACACGCCTGGCTCAGATAGCCGCCGTTTTCGGCGAGCGTGTGCGCGAGCACCCGTCGGCGCACGGCGTCGGCCACGCGCCGCACGGCGTCGTCGGCGGGTACCGCGGCCGGCCCGTCCGGCCGGGCGATGGGGTCTGCAATGGGGCTCGCCATGGGTCGCTCCCGTGGCCCCGCGGCGTGGGGCGGCGCGCGATTATAGCGCGTCGGCGGCATGACGCAGGGCGCCTTGACGCATCTGGCGTTTGCGCGTACGGTGCGCCTCATCTTCTTTTACGGCCTGGCAACGATGCCGGGCATTCTTTGTCGACCGGTCCCCTGGGGGGGGCCCGCAAGCGGAGGAGAGTTCCATGTCGAACGAGAGACCGTCTGGACTTCTTATGGCCGGTGGCATCGGCAGTTTCCTGCACGCGATCGGTCTGCTCATCATGCTGGCGTTCGGCGCCGCGGGTGGGCTGCTGAGCATGGGCGGCGGGGCCGGCGAAGCGCGCACGGCCGGCGGCATCATGATTCTGTTCGGCCTGCTCGTCATCGCGGGCGGCATCTGCCAGGGCCTCGGCTTCTTCGGGCTGAAGAAACTGTTCGGCGGCCTCAACTCGCTCGCCGGCTTCCTCGCCATCCTGCTGCCGGTGGCCCTCATCCTGCTGCTCGTCACGGGCATCATGATGATGGTGGGCATGCTCATGGCGATGACCTACCTGTTCGCCTACTCGTGGGCGGCCTCGCTGCTCGTCCCGGGCATCGCGCTGCTCGGCAACAAGGGCAAGACCCAGAAAGCCGGCTGGACCTACATGATCGGTGGCGCGCTGCTGGTCATCGCGGGCATCGTGCTCGCGGCCATCTTCACGTTCGGCATCCTCAAGATCAACATCGGCCTGTCCATCGTGCAGATCCTGTCCTACGTCCTCATCTTCGGCGCCATCGCCGGCCACGCGCTGTGCGGCATCGCCATGATGAGCGAGCGCAACTAGCCCACACCGTCCAGAATCCGTCACCCACACCGGGATTCGCGAGCGGATCCGGGGCCGTTCGCGGTGTCAGCCGCGCCGCTTTGGTGCTCGCCGGAGCGCTGCTACGACTGCGCCCAAAGCGGCTTGCTTCCTTGCGATCGACCCCGCCTCCACTCGCTCGGACCTCGGCGCGGTGACGGATTCTGGACCGCCGCGCTCTCCGTTCCGTGGCTGCGCCCGCGCGCAGCGCCTCCGCGTGACACTCCGGCCCACCCTCGATAGAATCAGGCCCGCTCGTTTCGGGCGCACGAAGTGTCGGCGCCCCACCGAGCGGGCAACCCTCGTCAGGAGCAGCAACATGGCAACGGCGACTGGTCGGCTTGCGCGCCTCGCCCCGCGCATCCTGGGCACGGCGTCTCTGTGGCTCGCCATCCTCGTGACCCTCGGGGGCTGCGGTGGCGGGGGCGGCAGCCTGCCGCCGCTTCAGGACGTGCCCACGGGCGACTTCGATGCCGCGACGCCGTCCGACCTCGGGCCGCTCGACAGCCCGGCGCCGAGCGACGTGCCGCAGTTCGACACCGCCGACGTGCCCGAACCGGGCGACCAACTCGCCGGCGACGGCGGCATCGCCCCGGGGGCCTTCCTCTGGCCGTGCGAAGAGAATGGCCAGTGTCTCAGCGGCTACTGCGTCGACGGCCCCGACGGCAAGGTCTGCTCCATCGTGTGCGTCACCGAGTGCCCCGCCCCGGGCTGGGTGTGCTCCATGCTCAGCGCGAGTTCGCCCGACGGCGCCTACATCTGCCGCCCGGCGCACCTGCCGCTGTGCATGCCCTGCCGCATCGACACCGACTGCCAACTCGGCGCCGGTTCGGGCAACCATGCCTGCGTCGATCACGGCGCCGCGGGCAAGTACTGCCACACGCGCTGCTCCGACAAGAACCTCTGCCCCACGGGCTACCGCTGCGAAGACATGAGCGTGCAGTACGGCGACGGGGCCATGCTCTGTGCGCCCGAATCGGGCGAGTGCGGCTGCTCGCCGTTCGCGGTGCAGGTCGGCGCCGAAACCGACTGTCCGGTGGCTAGCGACGCCGGTACCTGCCCGGGTACGCGCCGCTGTCTGGCCGATGGGCTCTCGGCCTGCGAGGGCCCGACCCCGGCCCCCGAGGCGTGCAACCTGCAAGACGACGACTGCGACGGCGAAACCGACGAAGACACCGACGGCCTGCCCTGCATCATCGAGAGCCAGTGGGGCCAGTGCCAGGGCACGACGCGCTGCCGCGCCGGCGAAGAAGACTGCCTCGGCACGCCGGCTGCCTCCGAGGCCTGCGACGGGCTCGACAACGACTGCGACGGCGAGACCGATGAGTCGTTCGTCGACACCGACGGCGACCGCGTGGCCGACTGCCTCGACCCCGACGACGACAACGACGGGCTCGTCGACGGCGACGACAACTGTCCGCTCGTGGCGAACCTCGACCAGCAGAACTTCGATCTCGACGGCCAGGGCGACGCCTGCGACCCCGACGACGACAACGACTTCGTGCTCGACGTCAACGACTGCCAGCCGCAGAACCCGCTCGTGAAGCCCGGCGCCATCGAAGCGTGCAACGGCTACGACGACAACTGCGACGGCAGCATCGACGAAGGCTTCCCCGACCTCGACACCGACGGGGTGGCGAACTGCGCCGACCCCGACGACGACGGCGACGGCTGGGCCGACGAAGAAGACAACTGCCCGCTCGTCGGCAACCCCGAACAGGAGAACCTCGACCTCGACCTCCAGGGCGACGCCTGCGATCCCGACGACGACAACGATCTCGCGGCCGATGGCGTCGACTGCGCGCCGCTGAACCCGGCCGTCTACCCACTGGCCGAGGAAGCGTGCAACGGCATCGACGACAACTGCGACGGTGTGCGCGACGAGAACTACGCCGACACCGACAGTGACGGGCTCGCCGACTGCATCGACGGCGACGACGACCAGGACGGGGTCGCCGACGCCGAAGACAACTGCCGCACCGTGGCGAACCCGCTCCAGGAAGACGCCGACGGCGATGCGAGCGGCAACGCGTGCGATTCCGACGACGACGGCGACGGTGTCCCCGACGGCAGCGACAACTGCGCGCTCGTCGTCAACCCGCTGCAGGCCGACCAGGACGGCGACGGGCTCGGCAACGCCTGCGACGACGACGACGATGCCGATGGGGTCGCCGACAGCGACGACAACTGCCCGCTCGTGCCGAACGCCGACCAACTCGACTCCGACGGCAACGGGGTGGGCGACGCCTGCGCCGACGATGACGACGCCGACGGCATCCCCGACGTGCTCGACAACTGTCCCGACGTGCCGAACGACGACCAGACCGACACCGACAGCGACGACGCGGGCAACGCCTGCGACGACGACGACGACGGCGACAACCGGCCCGACGGCGACGACAACTGCCCGCTCATCGTCAACCCCGACCAACTCGACACCGACGGCGACGGCACGGGTGACGCCTGCGACACCGACGACGACGACGACGGGGTCGAAGACGGCGCCGACAACTGCCGGGTCATCGCGAATCCCGGCCAGGAAGACGCCGACCTCGACGGGGCCGGCGACGCCTGCGACGGCGACCGCGACGGCGACACCGTGCCCGACATGCAGGACAACTGCCCCGATGCGCCGAACGCCGAGCAGACCAACACCGACGAAGACCGCGAAGGCGATGCCTGCGACCCCGACGACGACAACGACGAACTGACCGACCCCGAAGACAACTGCCCGCTCGTCGCCAACCCCGAGCAAGACGACCTCGACGACGACGGGATGGGTGACCTCTGCGACCTCGACGACGACGGCGACGGGGTGGCCGACACGGGCGACAACTGCCCGGCGACGCCGAACCCGAACCAGGGCGACAGCGACGGCGACGGCATCGGCGACGCCTGCGAAGACGACACCGACGGCGACGGGGTCGCCGACGCCATCGACAACTGCCCCCTCGTCGGCAATCCGGGCCAGGGCGACCTCGACGACGACGGGGCGGGCGATGCCTGCGACCTCGACGACGACGGCGACGAGGTGGCCGATCTGCGCGACAACTGCCCGACGACCGCCAATCCGACGCAGACCGACACCGACGGCGACGGCCAGGGCAACGCCTGCGACCCCGACGACGACGGCGACGGCGTCGACGACAGCCTCGACAACTGCCCGCTTGTGAGCAATCCGGCCCAGGCCGACACCGACGGCGACGGGCTCGGCAACGTGTGCGACGACGACGACGACGACGACGACGTGCTCGACACGGCCGACAACTGTCCGCTCGTCGCCAACACCGCGCAGCTCGACACCGACCACGACGGACTCGGCGACGCCTGCGACAACGACGACGACAACGACACCATCACCGACGCGGCCGACAACTGCCCGACCCTGCCGAACTTCGGCCAGACCGACACCGACGGCGACGCGCTCGGCGACGCCTGCGACCCCGACGACGACAACGACACGGTGGCCGACGGCGACGACAACTGTCCGCTCGCGGCCAATACCGACCAACTCGACAGCGACGGCGACGAACTCGGCAACGTCTGCGACACCGACGACGACGGCGACGGCATCGCCGACACGCAGGACAACTGCCCGCTCGTCGTCAACGCCGACCAGGCCGACGCCGACCGCGACCATCTCGGCAACGCCTGCGACGACGACGACGACGACGACGACGTGCCCGACGAGGACGACAACTGTCCGCTCACCGCGAACCCCGACCAGGCCGACACCGACGGCAACGGGGTGGGCGACGCCTGCGCGCTCGACGACGACGGCGACGGCATCCCCGACGCCACCGACAACTGCCCGGCGGTCTTCAACCCGGGTCAGGTCGACACCGACGACGACGGCGACGGCGATCTGTGCGACGTCGACGACGACGGCGACGAACTCATCGACGAAGAAGACAACTGCGCCACGATCTACAACCCCGAGCAGGAAGACCTCGACGAGGACGGCATCGGCGATGTCTGCGACCCCGACCTCGACGGCGACGGGGTGCTCAACACGCGCGACAACTGCCCCAATCTCGCGAACGCCGCGCAGACCAACACCGACGGTGACACGCTCGGCGATGCCTGCGACCTCGACGACGACAACGACACGGTGGCCGACGGCGAAGACAACTGCCCGCTCGTGCCGAACGGCACGCAGACCAACACCGACGGCGACGCGCTGGGCGATGCCTGCGATCCCGACGACGACAACGACACGGTGACCGACGCGAGCGACAACTGTCCGCTCGTCGCCAACTCGGCGCAGACCGACACCGATGACGACGGGCTGGGCGACGCCTGCGACGGCGACGACGACGGCGACGGGGTCATCGACACGCGCGACAACTGCCCGCTCATCGCCAACTCCGGCCAGGAAGACACCGACCGCGACGGGCTCGGCAACGTGTGCGACGGCGACGACGACAACGACACGGTGGCCGACGGCGACGACAACTGCCCGCTCGTCTCGAACACCGCCCAGACCGACACCGACGACGATGGGCTCGGCGACGCCTGCGACGACGACGACGATGGCGACGGGGTCCTCGACCTCGTCGACAACTGTCCGCTGCTCGCGAACCCCGGGCAGACCAACACCGACGGCGACAGTCTCGGCAACGCCTGCGACCCCGACGACGACAACGACACGGTGGCCGACGGCAGCGACAACTGTCCGCTCAACGCCAACACGAACCAGGCCGACCAGGACGACGACGGGCTCGGCGACGTGTGCGACACCGACATCGACGGCGACGGCGTCCTGAACGCGGCCGACAACTGCCCGACGGTCACGAATCCGACGCAGACCGACACCGACGCCGACGGGCTCGGCAACGCCTGCGACACCGACGACGACGGCGACGGGGTGGTCGACACGAGCGACAACTGCCCGCTCGAGCCGAACCCCACGCAGACCGACACCGACCGCGACCACGCGGGCGACGTCTGCGACGCCGACGACGACAACGACACGGTGGCCGACGGCGACGACAACTGCCCGCTCGTCGCCAATACGAACCAGGCCGACCTCGACGACGACGACATCGGCGACGCCTGCGACAGCGACGACGACGGCGACGGGGTGGCCGACGCCGTCGACAATTGCCCTGTCGTGGCGAATCCGACGCAGACCGACACCGACGACGACGGGCTCGGCAACGCCTGCGACCCCGACGACGACGGCGACGGGGTGGCCGACGTCAACGACAACTGCCCGCTCGTGCAAAACGCCAGTCAGACCAACACCGACGGCGACAGCCTCGGCGACGCCTGCGACTTCGACGACGACAACGACACCGTCGCCGACGTCAACGACAACTGCCCGCTCGTCGCCAACACGAGCCAGACCAACACCGACGGCGACAGCATGGGCGACGCGTGCGACCCCGACGACGACAACGACACGGTGGCCGACGCGAGCGACAACTGCCCGCTCATCGCCAACACGAGCCAGACCAACACCGACGGCGACGGTCTCGGCGACGCGTGCGACCCCGACGACGACAACGACACGGTGGCCGACGGCAGCGACAACTGCCCGCTGCATCCCAACACGAACCAACTGAACACCGACGGCGACAGTCAGGGCGACGTGTGCGACCCCGACGACGACGGCGACACGGTGGCCGACACGTCCGACAACTGCCCGCTCGTGCCGAACGCCACCCAGACCAACACCGACGGCGACAGCCTGGGCGATGCGTGCGACCCCGACGACGACAACGACACGGTGGCCGACACGAGCGACAACTGCCCGCTCGTCGCGAACACGAACCAGACGAACACCGACGGCGACAGCCTGGGCGATGTCTGCGACGGCGACGACGACAACGACGGGGTCGTCGACCAGAACGACAACTGCCCGCTCGTCAGCAACCCGAACCAGCAGAACACCGACGGCGACGCGCAGGGCGACGCGTGCGACGGCGACGACGACAACGACACGGTGGCCGACGCGTCCGACAACTGCCCGCTCGTCGCGAACACGAATCAGGCCAACAACGACGGCGATGCGCAGGGCGACGTCTGCGACCTGGACGACGACAACGACACGGTGGCCGACACGTCCGACAACTGCCCCACCGTCGCCAACACGAACCAGCAGAACACCGACGGCGACAGCCTCGGCGACGCGTGCGACAGCGACGACGACAACGACACGGTGGCCGACACGTCCGACAACTGCCCGCTCGTGCCGAACACGACGCAGACCAACACCGACGGCGACGGTCAGGGCGACGCGTGCGACCCCGACGACGACAACGACACAGTGGCCGACGGCAGCGACAACTGCCCGCTCACCGCCAACAGCGACCAGGCCGACAACGAGAACGACCGCATCGGCGACGCGTGCGACCCCGACGACGACAACGACGGGGTGCCCGACACGTCCGACAACTGCCCGCTCGTCCCGAACCCGAACCAGAGCGACACCGACGGCGACGGCATCGGCAACGCCTGCGAGAACGACACCGACAACGACGGCGTGCCCGACGCCACCGACAATTGCGTGCTGGTCGTCAACCCCGCGCAGACCGACACCGACGGCGACCGCCAGGGCGACGCGTGCGACGCGGACGACGACAACGACGGGGTGCTCGACACCGAAGACAACTGCCGCACCGTGGCGAACGCAAACCAGGCCAACAACGACGGCGACGCGCTCGGTGACGCGTGCGACCCCGACGACGACAACGACGCGGTGGCCGATACCTCCGACAACTGTCCGCTCATCGCCAACAGCGACCAACTCAACACCGACGGCGACAGCCAGGGCAACGCCTGCGACAGCGACGACGACAACGACACCGTTGCCGACGCGGCCGACAACTGTCCCGTCAACGCCAACACGAACCAGCAGAACACCGACGGCGACGCCATGGGCGACGTGTGCGACCCCGACGACGATGGCGACGGGGTGGCCGACACGTCCGACAACTGTCCGCTTTCGGTCAACCCGCTGCAGACCGACACCGACAGCGACGGGGCGGGCGACGTGTGCGACAGCGACGACGACGGCGACGGGGTGGCCGACACGTCCGACAACTGCCCGCTCCACCACAACCCCACGCAGCTCAACACCGACGCCGACGGCATGGGCGACGCGTGCGACCCCGACGACGACAACGACACCATCGCCGACACGAACGACAACTGCCCGCTCGTGGCGAACACGAACCAGACGAACACCGACGGCGACAGCCAGGGCGACGCCTGCGACGGCGACGACGACAACGACACGGTGGCCGACGCGAGCGACAACTGCCCGCTCGTGGCGAACACGAACCAGACGAACACCGACGGCGACAGCCAGGGCGACGCCTGCGACAGCGACGACGACAACGACACCGTCGCCGACGCGAACGACAACTGCCCGCTCGTGGCGAACACGAACCAGGCCAACAACGACGGCGACAGCCAGGGCGACGTGTGCGACCCCGACGACGACAACGACACGGTGGCCGACACGTCCGACAACTGCCCCATGGTCGCGAACACGAACCAGACGAACACCGACGGCGACAGCCAGGGCGACGCGTGCGACA
>CAYRCM010000141.1:0-15656 GCA_964422715.1 uncultured Myxococcales bacterium
AGGCAGGATCGAGATCGCAGTCGGTGTCGTCGCAGTCGGTGAGCGAGTCGCCGTCATCGTCGATGTCGTTGTCGCAGAGCGTTTCGACGACGATGCAAGCGGGGTCGGCCGCGCAGTCGGTGTCGTCGCAGTCGGTGAACGAGTCGGCGTCATCGTCGACGTCGTTGTCGCAGAGCGTTTCGACGGCGCATACGGGGTCGGCCGCGCAATCGGTGTCGTCGCAGTCGGTGAACGAGTCGGCGTCGTCGTCGACGTCGTTGTCGCAGAGCGTCTCGGGGACGCAGCCGGGGTCGAGTTCGCAGTCGGTGTCGTCGCAGTCGGTGAGCGAGTCGCCGTCGTCGTCGATGTCGTTCGTGCAGGTCTCGGCGCCACAACTCGGGTAGGGCCAGGTCGCGAGGCCCACGATGGTGTCGATTGCCTGCGAGAAGAACGCGGCGCTCGGGTCGAACACGTCGCTGCCGTCCGGATCGCCGTTCGCGGCGCCGCACTTGCGGTAGAGGGTCATGTTCAGGGTCGAGACCCCGTCCACGGCCCACTCCGTGCCAGGGTCGACGCCGATCTGGCCAATGACGTCGTAGGTTGTGCTGCCGCAGACGAGGGCGATGGCGTCGTCGCCGTTGAAGGTGAGGCTCCCCGAGAACTGGTCGCACAGTTCGGTGGGCACCCCGAGGGCGAAGCTGCTGTGGCAGATGACGAAGAACTCGCCGCCGGCGAGGGTGACGCTGGGGGTGAGCGCGATGGCCGTGGGAGTCAACGCCCCATTGGTGTACATGGCGACGCTGCAGCCGTCGAGCGACAGCGGGCCGGCGCCCGGATAGTTCACGATCTGGAGCGCCTTGTTGAAGCTCGAACCCTCGAGATACACGGAGAAGAAGGGGTTCGGTGCAGGCGGCGCGCATGCGGGGTCGAGTTCGCAATCGGGGTCGTCGCAGTCGGTGAGTTCGTCGCCGTCGTCGTCGGTCGTGTTGTCGCAAATCTCGCCGTTGACGCAGACGTTTCCGGCGCAGCGGGCCCCCGGGTCGCAGCCGTCATCGTCCGCGCAGCTCGTGGCGCACTGGGGCGCGGTCTGTTCGGCTTCGCCGTTGCAGAACACGGCCGGGTAGAGCCCACAATCGTCGGCCGGCGCCGCCGCGGTGCAGGCGGAGTCGTCGGCGACGGTCTGGCTGCCGCACGTGCTGTCGAGGCACGTGCTGTCGAGGCGGTGGCCCTGGCAACCCACGGCATCGTCACACACCGCCGGCGCAAAATAGGCTTCGGGGCACTGTGCGGCGACGTCACAGCAGTCGCCGCTGGCACAACAGAAGCCGTTCTGGCAATGGCCGGACCGACACGCCGAGTTGGATTCGCAGCAGCTGCCGTCGACCAGGTCGGCCGGGCACGTGCCCATGCCGAGCGCGGCATAGAAGATGCTCTGGGCGTCGCCGGAGGAGAGCGTGCCGTCGCCGTTGCAGTCGGCTCGGCAGAACTCGTCCGCGGTGGGGGTGACCATGCCGAGGGCCGCGTAGAAAGTCTGCTGCGCGTCGCCGGACGACAGGTCGCTGTCGCCGTTGTAGTCGCCGGTGCCGTAGCAGTCGCAGCTCTTGGCGCCCTTCTTCTCGACTTGCGCGTTGCCGCTCGGGGTGGCAGCGGCCGCGGCGGCGAGGCCGTCCGGCACCTTGGCCGGTTGAGCCTGCTCGACCCCGGCGCCGCCGAGGCTGCCCGCGGCTTCGACGGTTGCGATGCGGTCCCCGGGAATCGGGTCAGGGGCAGCGTTCGACGGCTCGTCGGGGAGCGACGAGCAGGCTGCCAGCAGGGCCAGACTGACGAGAAGAGCCGAGAGTGAGGGAGATCTGGGGTGTCGATTGGTCCTCATTCCTGTTTCCCTGCCCATCCGGTTGGTCGTCGGAGCACCCCGGGGTCTGGACCGAGCGCAACGATGGTCCGGCGGCGCGCCCACGAATCCGGCCTGAATGCCGCGGCTGCGGCTCGTGGAATGTCACCGGGCACGGAGACCCCGCACCCGGCGGTGACCAACTTCCCCTCGCCGGGCGGAGAGGAGGAGCGTCACCGGGCGGGGATTGTAGCGTCTTTTTTCACGACGTGGAGGGCGAAGCGGAAAAAAGTGAGGGGTCGCGCCGGAAGTGCAGGCCGACCGTGTTTGCCGCACATGGCAACGTTCGGCTCGACCCCGTGCCCGCGGCCGGTCGCTACACCCTGACCAACCCCGACCTGAAGCCGCTCGTGCTGTCGTTCAACCGGCTCGATGCCGACACTATCCAGGTGACGGTGAGGGGCGCCCGCAAAGACTTCGTCTTCAACGTGAGCCGGGCCGGCGAAGTGGCCACGCCGAGCGAGGGCTGAGCGGGGCGGTTCCCGGAGTCGGGCGACACCCAAGCGATCGCCCGCGGGGCGCTGCCCGCCGTTCGACCCGCCAGGCGTGCCGACCGGCTTCCGTTTCGTGCGGAAGGGGCTCGGGGCGCCGTCGTCGCGCCCGCCGGCGTCCCCACTTCGCCATCGTGGACGGCTCGCGACCTTTCGGCCGCAGGGTCGAAGATGTTGGCCTGAGCCCGCGCTGAGCCCGTTGTCGGCCGCCGATGTTCGGTGCTATGGTCTCGCAGTGGCTGGGGCAAGCCCCCCCAACCCAGAGGGTTGATGAACGTCACGGTTCTCCATCCGGATCTTGCTTGAGGACGCGCGTGCGCCGTGGGCGCCGGTCGCCACGGCGCGCCTCCCTCGACCATCGATCCTGCCGCGTGGCACGCTTCGGCGTGCGGCGTATGCGGCTGTCTGCGCGAGCCTTGGGCCGCGCACCCGGAGGACCCGATCGTGTACGAGTTGTCTGCTCTGGGCTTCGGACCCTTCTTTGAACAGCAGATTCCGTCATCGGGCGGCGACCAGGTAATCGCCGCTCGTATCGCCGCCGAGCATCGCGGCGCCTACGAAGTGTGGTCGGCAACAGGCGCGGGACGCGCCCAACTCGCGGGCCGACTCCGCGTCGAGCGCGAGGAGGCCGGGCCGCCCGGTGTCGGCGACTGGGTGGTCGTCGACGATGCCCCCGGTCCGGACCGCACGGCCGTCATCGAACGCGTCCTCGACAGGCGCACGGTGTTCACGCGGGGCGCCGCCGGCCGCGAAACGCGGGCCCAGGTCGTCGCGGCGAACGTCGACGTGGTGTTCGCCGTGTGCGGCCTCGACGCTGACTTCAACGTGCGCCGCATCGAGCGCTATCTCGCTCGGATCGGGGCGAGCGGTGCTCAGCCATCGGTGATTCTCAACAAGGCCGACGTGTGCGCGGACCCTTGGCTGCGCGTGGCCGAGGTCGAGCGCCACGTCGGGGCCGTACCCGTGCATGTCATCAGTGCGCTCCGCTCCGAGGGCATCGAGGCGATGCGCGCCGGCATCTGCGCCGGCATGACGGTGGCGTTGGTGGGCTCCTCCGGGGCCGGCAAGTCGACGCTCGTCAACGCCCTGCTCGGGCAAGAGCGCATGCGCACGGGCGAGGTGCGCGCGAGCGATGGTCGGGGCTGCCACGTCACGACCCATCGGCAGCTCGTCCTGCTCCCCGGCGGCGGCCTGCTGCTCGACACGCCCGGCATGCGCGAGCTGCAACTCCTCGACGACGACGGCATCGACACCGTCTTCGGCGACATCGCGGCGCTCGCAGGCCGATGTCGGTTTCGGGATTGCCGTCACGACTCCGAGCCTGGCTGCGCGGTGAAGGCGGCGGTCGCGTCAGGAGAACTGGATGCCGATCGCTTCGCGCACTACCGCAAGCTCGGGCTCGAGGCGCAGGCAAACGCGCTGCGTCACGACGAGCACCGGCGACGGAAGGCTGAGCGGGTGTGGGGGCAACTGGCCGACGAGGTGGCGCAACTGCGGAAGTGGAAGGGCGGCAAACCGTAGCCGAGCGCGGCCTGGGCCGGAGCCGCGCCCGCTGCCTCGCACTGGCGTTGCCCGTCCTTCGTCGGGGGACCTTGCCGGCGGCGACGAGGACCGGAGAGAGGGGCATGCCAATGGCGTTCCAGTACACTAGATGTCGCAGCGGGAAACGGTGTCGTCCGAGCCGTTCGTGACCCAGAGGTACGTGCCGTCCGACAGGACCCACTGCGACCGATGCCCCATGGGGTACGTTCCCAAGAGGGCGCCGTCGCTCGGGCGCAGTCGGGTCACGGTGGACGTGACGGTGGGGCCGCCTACCTGGTCGCAGATCCAGATGCTGGTGCCATCGTAGTCCATCCCGTTCGGCCCAACGCCGGCACCATAGGTCGCGACGACGGAGCCGGTGCTCGGATCGAGTGTCACGACCGAGTCGGTCAAGCCCTGGGTAACCCAGACGTAGGTCCCATCGAACGCCATGGCGTACGGAAAACCGGGCACATCGTACGTGTCGACCACCGCCCCGCTGCTCGGGAGGATCTTCACGACGTGGTTGTCGCTCGCGACCGAGACCCAAACGTTGGTTCCGTCGAAGGTGAAAAGACGCGGGTGCGTGCCCACGGGAATGGACTGCAGGATCTCGCCCGTGCTCGGTAGGTGCTTCGCCACCGTGCCGGCCGAGTAGTTCGCAACCCAGATGTGGTCCGCGGCGAAGACGATCCCGTCGGGGCCGCCGTTGCCGAGAGCGTCCTCGTCGGTGTTGAAGGTCCCGACGATGCCGGTATCCTTGTGGATCTTCGTCAGGGTGTTGACCCCGAAGTTCGTGACCCAGATGTGCGTGCCGTCAAACGCCAGGTACTGCGCTCCCGGCCCGGTGTTGTAGGTCTGCACGACCGTCGCGGTGCTCGCGAGGATCTTCGTGACGGTGCCGGCCAGCTCGTTCGCCGTCCAGATGTGGGTGCCGTCGGATGCGATCCCCACCGGTCCGTCGCCGGTTGGGGCCGTGATGCAGGCGAGATCGACGCACGTGCCCATCCCGAGCGCGGCCAGGAAGATGCCCTGGGCATCGCCGGCTGACACCAGCCCGTCGGCGTTGCAGTCGGCGCGACAGGATTCCGCTTCGCTCGGAACGTAGGTCCCCAACGCGATGAAGAAGGCCGCTTGCCCGTCGCCGGCCGACAGTTGGCCGTCGCCGTTCACGTCTCCGTCGTGCCGGCACGCAGGACGTTGGCCACTGGGCGTGTCTGGCCCCGTCGCCGCGGAGTCCTCCGCTCGTGCCACGCCCGGCTGCGCCCCCGGCAGAGGCTGCTCGGCCTGACCGGCAACGCGGAAGCGCCCGACCGCGTGTGGCGCAGAATCCGGTCCACCGTCCGCCAGGTCACAGCCCACAGCGACCCACAGAAGCATCAGCCACCGGCATCTCGGATGAACTTGCCCCGGCACTCTCATGATTTGCACCTCCGAATCCCCCGGCAAAGGCGCGGGAGTTCTCATTCCGCTTGCGGGCCACGATGTCGTGGCGCCAGGCCTCCCGTTGCAGCTCGCGGCCGGCGCGGTCCCGGAATCCGCCGCGCTCGCCGAACGATCGGTTGTCGTAGCCCGCCGGGTTTTGCACGGCTCCCCTGCGACGAGCCCCGGTCGGCCTGCCTTCGTCGTCGGTCTCGAACAGGATCCGCAGAGCACGCATGGCGTCCTCCTCTCGGGGGCAGCGTAGCACGCGGGATGTCCGGTCCGCAGCCGAGCGGCCCTGCCGGTGAAGGCTTGCAGGGCGCAGCCGGGCGGCGGGCCTGCGTGGCTGCCCATGCCGCATCGCCTCCAGCAAGTGAACAGGGCTGACGAATGCTTCGATGGCCGGCGCGAGCAACGCTTCGCCGAGCACGGTCTGCGCCCACGCCGGATCGCTGGCGAGCGTGCTGAGCGTGTTCTGGTCCAGGTAGACGCTGAGCTTCTTCATCGTCGCCTCTGGTCGAAGCCATGCGTTCGGCAGAACGGAGGCCTCGCCCTGTTGAGCAACGTCCCGCGCTCTTCCCACGAAGCCGCGAGCAGGCTCACGAGCTCGACCTCTGCGCATCGATCGCACCATGGATCACGGGTCGCCCATCCGATGAAGAGGCTGCTCGGATGCACCTTGTTCGACCGGCACCACGAATGGAGGGACTGACCACCGCTGTGGTGCCCGGTGCCACCGTCCCAGAGACCGTGAAGGTCGGCGATCAGATCGCCGATGCGAGTGCAGAAGCGTTGGGAATCGCCGGTGTTCCCGCCGAAGTAGAGGGGATGGCACGCAGGACTCGGCACACCCTGCCAGTCATCACGCGAGACAACGTACACCCCGCGCGACGCCGGCGGCCATGGGTGGTCGTCATCCAGGCAGGCAGCGAGGAGGTCGCCGATGCGAAACGGGCCTGTCCAGACGAGCGTGTTCATGGTCGTTCCTCGCGCGCCCGCGCCGCCGGCGCCTCTGCCGCTCAGCCTGCTCATGGGATCGCAAACGGCTCGCCGTCGCAAAGCCGTCGAACGTTGGTGAACCTATCCACGTGCTCGTCCCAGGTGAAACTGTGGATCGGCACGAGGTGGCGTGGGCCGAGGCGGCGCGCGAACGCCTCGAGATCCTCGCGGGCGGCGTGGCCGCTCGTGTGGATCTGCGCGAACGTTGCGCCCGCTGCGTCGAAGGCCGCGCGCACCTGTTGATACTCGGGCGTCTTCAGGTAGCCCGACCACATCGAGAACACCCAGGCATCCCCCACACCGAGCTGGACGCCCTGGTTGGTGAAGTCGCGCAGCAGTGAGGAGCGCAGCATCACCACGGCGTTGCGCATATCGCCGAGGCGCGCGGCACCCATCGCGTTCCCGGAGGTCGCGACCCGCTCGACGAACGCCGGGGCGTTCATCCGGCCCGGGTTCTCGTACAAGCGCTTCATGCTCGAGGTGATGACGGCGCGCACGAGCGGCCAGCCGAGCCGTGGCAGGGTGTCGTGCAGCGCCGACAGCCGCTCCAGCACATCGATCGTGTACAGGTCGAGCACAAGCGTTCGGCCCGCCTTCTTGCACGCGCGGTAGATGGTCACCGTGCGATCGATGTTCTGCGCGGACCACGTGACGAACACGCGCCCCGAGATGCGCCGGAACAGTGCGACGAAGTCTTCCTCAAGCGCCGATTCCGTGGGGAAGGCCTCGGCGCGGCCCAGCGTCGTCCCTTCGAGGAGCAGTACGTCCACGTCCGGCGGCGGGTTCGCCATGAGGCGATCGACGAGGGCGGCCTTGCGTCCGACCCGTCGGAAGTCGCCCGAGTACAGGATGCGCTTGCCCCCAGCCTCGACGAGCAGCATGTGCGCATCGAAGGCAGAGTGGTCGGTCAGGTACGGCGTGATCGTGAATGGGCCGACGGCGAACGCCTCGTGGGGGCGGTAGGTGTGGAACCGCTGATCGACAACCGCGCCAGAGAGCGACGCGGTCATCCGGATCAACACCTCGGACGCGGCGCCGCTCCACACTGGCCAGGACGCCGGCAGCGCCTGGAGAAGGCCCCAGTGGTCTTGGTGCGGGTGAGAGATGACGAGCCCCGCGATGTCCTTCGACGTGTCGAGCGTGCGCGGGACCGACATCTTCGGATCGGCCGCGCCGTCGCCGACGAGCGGGCTTCCAACATCGAGCAGCAGGCGATGCCCGTCGTGCGAGAGCTCGATGCAGTTGCCCCCGATCTCGGCGGCGGCGCGATGGATCGTGAGGACGGTTTCCATGGCCCTCAGATGCAGGCCCCGCGGCGCGTACGTGCCTCGTCGATCGTGAGAATCGCGGGATCATAGAGACCGTACCCGATCAAGCTACCCGTGGCGATGCGCAGCTCGGCATGTGGACTCGGAGGCAGCGAGCCAAGCAGCTCGCGGAGCAGGGTCGAGTCCGGATCGTGGTTGGCGAGCACGAGGAGGAGAACAGGCGGCGCGTCGCTGAAGCCGGTGAGGTCCTTCTTGCACTCGATGAGCCCGAGCGCGCGTTTCTGGTTGAAGACGCACAGCATCTGCTCTTTGAGCGCAGCGAGGTTACCGGGGACGGCAAGATATGCGTTCACATCGACGATGTGCTCGTGGATGCCTGACTCCCCCTTCAAGGCGCCATCGCCGAACTTCGCTTCGCCGACCACGAGGCGATGACCGTCCTGCCTCTTGCGCACCTCGCCCTTGGATGGCCAGTGGACGGCCACAAGGTCGAATCGCTTGCGCTTGGCGATCGTGAACTCGATGTCGCAGACGTAGTAGTCGGTCGAGTTCGCGATCCCCCCGACGTTGTTGTCGCGGACGATGAGTTGCTGGACCTCTCGCTCCTCTCCCGGCTGCCAGAGATCCATCGCCTGCTTCAGGATGGGTAGCACCGCAAGCCAGGCCGCAACATGCGCGGCTTCGCGCAGCGGAGCTTCGGGCATCGAAGGAACCGGGGCCGCGAAGTACTTGGTGTCGAAGAACGCCTCATAGCCGTCCGGCATGCGCGACACCTTCAGGAGATTGCCGCCTCGATAGTAGATGTTGAGGTAGTCCTCCCGGATCTCGAGGCATAGGGTGCGGTCGGCCTTCACGCGATCGAGCAGGGGAGTGAGGACGCCTCCCGTCAGGGCTGCCATGAACTCGTCGCTGAGTCCCCGCGGCATCAGTACTCCTCTCTGCGTGAAGGTGCCCCAGAAGGCCGGCTGGTGATGTTCATCGTCCGCTCCATGACCATGCGGCGGGACCCGAGTTCGCGTCGAGAACGCCCGCGAGCACAGGGTCGAGGAAGGACTGTACCGCCCTCGTGACGTCGGTGAGCGTGGCCCAGGCGAGTGGGTCTTCTCGCGCCATCGCCGCGTACGGGGTCTCCCACGTCGGTGGGGGCGCAGACACCAACGACGGCAGCGGGTGGGTCTTGCGGAACGGGAAGGTCTGCGCGAGGGCAGCACGCAGACGCTTGGCATCGATCGGGCGAGCCCATCAGCCTCAGGTCGATGTCCTTCGTGGTGCGCGCCCGCTCGAGGCGAAGATCCAGCGCGAGGCTGCCTTCGAGCGTGGCGGCGTCGCCAAGCACGGCCACGATGCGCCGAAGGAAACGATCGAACACCAGGATCTGCCGCCCACGGGCGAACTCGCCGCCGGTCTTCGTCGCCGAGCGGAGGCGCCGTTCGAGCGCCTGCTTGAAGGTCTCTGGGGAGGCGTAGGCGCGAGCCGTCATGCGCCGAGTCCTCCGAAGGGGCGCAGGGCCTCATCCACGTCGCGGAGTTCGACCTTCGCGACGAGCCCCCGGCGGATGGCCTGCTGCGCGGCCTGGCGCAGCTGATAGGGCGCCATGGCTTCACGAGCGCAGTCGTTCAGGGTGCGCCGAGGATTGGTGGTCGGAGCCGCGCCGAACCAGGCGCGATCGTCTGGCGGCACGTCTGCGTGGTGGAGCACGACCCCGGCCGGGACCCTGAACCGACGACGTCGCCAGGCTTGCGGCAGGGTCAGATGCAGGTTCGCCGGGAGCGCATCCGAGAGTCCATGGAGAGCCAGCGCGGTCTGGTGCGAGATCACCCCGGCCCGCTCCGACCAGAGCCATGCGGTGATCGGCGCCTCGTGCTCACCCGCGGGGAAGTGGACGAGCCGGTAGATGCCGCGGCGTGTCCGCACGATCCGCCCGGCGCGGATGTGCGTGAGTAGAAGCTGGGTCGAGTAGCCGGCCTCTGCCGCTTGCCCGGTGGTGAAGTAGCCTTCCTGGGCGCTCGCCGTCTCGAACAGCAGGTCCCAGTCCGGCTTCTTGGGTCGACCGTCCATGCACGAATGGTGACCCACGGTTACGTTTTGTGCAAGTCCATCAGGGCCCGAGCGCGTTGCGTAACCCAGGGTTTCGTTTCGTGCGCTACCCCGGCCTTCTGCTTGCCTGGTGGTTGGTCGATGCCGGCCGCCCGTCAGGACGGTCAAGCGGGGTGATTCTCGCAGGAGCCAGCTTGCCGCTCATCGCCGAAACGGCTACCGCCGCTTGCCGTTTCGGGTCGAAACGGCAAGTGCTCCGCTGTCCCCATCCCGCCCTCGGCAGGCTTTGCCCTCCTGGGAGACCTGAACCCCAGTCGGAGTAGGAATCTCGATCGCTCAGCGCAGCGACCGCGGCCGAGTTGTCCAGCATTTTCAAAGTCTGCTTGCGTTGCCGTACGTGCCGCCGCGGGCCGTGAACCTGCTGCCGGCAGCACTGGCGCTCGTCTGGATCGACCGCGAGCCCGCGCGCGACGGGCTCGCCGCGGGGTGCGTTTCTGGCCGTGGTGGGTACAGGCGGGGTGACCCCGCCCCGAGCCGAGGTCTCGGTGCGAACCCCGAGGGCACGGCGGGTTTCCGTGGGCCCAAGACACGCAGAGGCGAGCAGCCGGGCGCCGGCTCAGTCGTCCCAGGCCGTCCGCACGTCGGGGTAGCGACGCACGGTCGCGTCGCGGGTGAGCAGGAACGCGTCGAGTTCGTGGGCCGTAGCGATGATGACGCGGTCGACCGGGTCGCGGTGCAGCGGCGGGAGCGCGGCCGCGCGGGCCGCGATGGCCGGCGTGAGCGGGAGGACGCTCAGGCCGAGCTGTGCAATGGACCAACCCATCCAGTCGCGCGCCGGCCGGTCCAGGACGATCCGGCCGCGCTGGGCGAGCATTGCGACCTCCAGGGAGGACAAGGCGGAAATGCCGACGGCCGCGGCCGGATCGTGGAGCCGGCTCAGCACTGCCGCAGGGATTTCGAGCGAGGCGTCCTGCGTCCACCACAGCCGGACGTGCGTGTCGACAACGATCACCGAAGCGCCTCCCACTCCTCCGGGTCGAGCACGGGCGCGATCGGGTCGCCGACGATGCGGATGGATGCGGCCAACTCGGGGGACGGGCGCCGCGCCGGCTCGGCCGGGCCCTCATCGAGTACGAGAAAGATCGCCTCGACCCGGGCTCGGGGGGGCAGTTTCGGGACAGCGGTCGGCCTGCCTTCGTCGTCGGTCTCGAACAGGATCCGCAGAGCACGCATGGCGTCCTCCTCTCGGGGGCAGCGTAGCACGCGGGATGTCCGGTCCGCAGCCGAGCGGCCCTGCCGGCGAAGGCTTGCAGGGCGCAGCCGGGCGGCCGGCTTCCGTAGCCGGCCCACCGAACCCAGGGGGTAGCCCTTGCCGACCCACCCGCGTTCGCCGCCCGCCGTTGGCGCCTATCGCCACGGCAGCGCCAACGGGGTCAGGTCGCCGACACGTGCCGCCGGTCATGTGCCGCACCCGGCTCCGCTCCGCTCAACGGTCCGGTGGTTGGCGGCGGGTGGGGGTTGACGAGGGCCCCTCACGCAGCGTCAGCGCCACCGCCGCCTGCCGCTCCGCCTCGCTGTACTCTCGATGCGAACGACTCCCTGTCCCCATCGCACTGCCTCCCGATGACGACCCGCCGCGCCCCCGGACCCCCGTCCGGTCTTAGCGGGTCAGTTTCGGCTGGTCAGTGTGCGGTATGAGCAGCCACCTGCGCGAACTCCAGCGCGGATTCGACCTGGCCATCGTCCTCGTCCACCACGCCAGCAAGAAGCACGGCGCCCAACCCGGCCAGGCCCTGCGAGGCTCCGGCGACCTCCACGCCTTTGGCGACGACAACGCTTATCTGGCCCGGCGCGACGACCACCTCGTGCTCACCATCGAGCACCGCGCCGCCCGCGCCCCAGATCCCCTTCCTCTGCAACTTCTGTCCCGTCCCGACGGCTCGGCAACCCATTTGGCGCTGCTGGCCGCGCCCAACCGCGCCGCCCGCGACGCCGCCTCCCTCGCCGAAACCGTCCGGGACACGCTGACCCGCGCCTGCGAGCCGCACCTGCGCGGCGTGCTGCGCGAGCGCCTGCGAGTCAACAACCAGCGCCTCGGCGACGTCCTGCGGGAACTCGAACGCGCAGGACGCATCCGGCGTTCCACCGCCGGATGGGCCAGCACGAGACCACAACCTACGAATGCTACACAGATTTCTCTGCCCGCCAAGGAACCCGTTCCCGGCTCCGCTGCCTCGGGGCGCGCTCGGGACGGAACGCTCCAGCCGTCCCCCCCGGAGGCACGCACGGAGACGAACGCAGCTATCCCGGGTCGGCTGACCACCGACCCGGCAAGCCGGGGCTGAAGCCGCACGGCGGCCAGGGGGCTTGGCCCGGGGGCCGGGCCACTGCCCCGGGGCGGCGGTCGCACCGGCCACACCAGGCCGCTCCGCCCTCGGCGGGCCTCCCGTGTCACACTCCGTGCAACCACTGGCGTCAGCGGTCGTGCAACGCAACACCTGCGGGCCAGCGGCCTGGGCTGCAAGACCGGGCAACCGATGGGAGTCTGCCCCAGCGTCGCCTGACGGGAGCGCTCACCCCCGTCGCACCGCGACATGACCTCGACCACTCATCCGCCTCGAATCTCGGGGTAGGGGAGAAACCGCCCGGTCGAGGCCCTTGGGCGAATCCCGGCGGCCAACGGCGCCCAAGCCAACCATGACTCGGGAAACTCCGGCCATCCATGGCCCCTCTTGTCGCCCGCTTGACATACGCCCGCCGCAAGGCTGATAGTGCCGGCGGGAACGGAAACGTGCAGGAAAGTTCCCATCGGCATGGCGGCAAATACCTCACAGACAAGAAGGTACCCTACCGCGGGTCAGAAGCCTCAACCTCATGCACACTGGAGCAAGTGATGCAGGTAAGAGCCGATTTCATCTGCCAGATCCAGAACCGCCTCTCGAATGTCCCCCCTCGCTCCGAAGCCACGTTACCGGTCGGGGATGATCGGTTTCAGGAGATCATGGAGGCGCTCCATCCCTGTCGGTACCAGCCGGTGGGGCCAGACACTGCAATCTGGTCTGGCGCAATCTCATCGGTCGAGGGATCCCTGATGGATCAACGTCTCCTGGTGTTCTGTGACCGGCCGATCCGGCAGGGTCTCCTGCTTTGCCACGACGACGAAGGCTGCCTCAGGCTGGTGGGCGCCTGGGACCTGGAACAGGACCGGATGGTCTGGATCATCGGGAAGGGGCGCATGATCGTCGCCGACCCCTGGAAGGGAATGAGCACTCTTGACCTGTACGACGGTGGACAACCCGGTCCAGCCGGAGGGTCCGACGAGAGGCCCGACGATGGGTCCAATCCCGACGAAGATGGCCCCATTGACACGGGGGACGAGGTCACTCCGAAGCCGGTTCTCCGGGCGTTGGTCGTTTCGGGTGGAGATTACGACTCAGAGACATACGGTTGTTTTTTAAGCAGGCGTTTCGACCTGTTGCTTGCGGAACGGGCCGAGAAAATGACAAATCACCTGAAGGACAAACTGGGGTACCACGTCACAGTCCTCAAGAACGAGGACAATACTCCGGCACCTCAACAGGCCTCCAAGGACACCATCAACGCCAGTATCTTCGCCGATGCTGCTGCTTTCCGTCAGGCACCCGAAGGCGTCCCCAAAAGCTACTTCCTGTTCATAGATGCGCACGGTCTTTGTGATGGGCAATCCATGGATGGTCACCGGACAACCGGATATGGTGTCAAAGTTGTCCTGCCTTCGTCGAATAATTCTGAAAAATCTGAACGTGTTTATTTCGATGCTCTCATCCAAACACTCATCAACGCGAACTTCCCCGAGGACACCGAGATCACAATCTTCATCAGTGCCTGTTACTCCGGTGGATTCATCACCGGCAACGCAATCGATAACGTCATAGGGACCGGTACCAGAGCGAGTTTCGAGACGTTGTGCCAAACGTACCAGAATCTGACCGTATACACCTCTACAGACGCTGTGCACCCGTCAGTTGGATGGCACCTTCTGCGCCAGAATCCTTTGGATGATTTCTTCCAGGGGGATGGCACCCTTGTCAATAACCTCGAAACAATGCTGGAAGAGGGCAAAAATTGGGGTGCCACCAAGTACGCTTCGCCCTAATCCCGAGTCCTCGCGGATAGCCTAACCTGCCGATTTCTGAGCGCTCGATCTTCGGTTCGATAGGAGGAGCACCAAAGGTGGGCGGGGCCCGAGGCAGCGCTCGGATTGCCCCGCCCGGTGGTCCATGACCGGTCTTCAGAGAGCCCACTATGAACCTCGCTCAGCGCAGCGACCGCGGCCGAGTTGTCCAGCATTTTCAAAGTCTGCTTGCGTTGCCGTACGTGCCGCCGCGGGCCGTGAACCTGCTGCCGGCAGCACTGGCGCTCGTCTGGATCGACCGCGAGCCCGCGCGCGACGGGCTCGCCGCGGGGTGCGTTTCTGGCCGTGGTGGGTACAGGCGGGGTGACCCCGCCCCGAGCCGAGGTCTCGGTGCGAACCCCGAGGGCACGGCGGGTTTCCGTGGGCCCAAGACACGCAGAGGCGAGCAGCCGGGCGCCGGCTCAGTCGTCCCAGGCCGTCCGCACGTCGGGGTAGCGACGCACGGTCGCGTCGCGGGTGAGCAGGAACGCGTCGAGTTCGTGGGCCGTAGCGATGATGACGCGGTCGACCGGGTCGCGGTGCAGCGGCGGGAGCGCGGCCGCGCGGGCCGCGATGGCCGGCGTGAGCGGGAGGACGCTCAGGCCGAGCTGTGCAATGGACCAACCCATCCAGTCGCGCGCCGGCCGGTCCAGGACGATCCGGCCGCGCTGGGCGAGCATTGCGACCTCCAGGGAGGACAAGGCGGAAATGCCGACGGCCGCGGCCGGATCGTGGAGCCGGCTCAGCACTGCCGCAGGGATTTCGAGCGAGGCGTCCTGCGTCCACCACAGCCGGACGTGCGTGTCGACAACGATCACCGAAGCGCCTCCCACTCCTCCGGGTCGAGCACGGGCGCGATCGGGTCGCCGACGATGCGGATGGATGCGGCCAACTCGGGGGACGGGCGCCGCGCCGGCTCGGCCGGGCCCTCATCGAGTACGAGAAAGATCGCCTCGACCCGGGCTCGGGGGGGCAGTTTCGGGACAGCGGTCGGCCTGCCTTCGTCGTCGGTCTCGAACAGGATCCGCAGAGCACGCATGGCGTCCTCCTCTCGGGGGCAGCGTAGCACGCGGGATGTCCGGTCCGCAGCCGAGCGGCCCTGCCGGCGAAGGCTTGCAGGGCGCAGCCGGGCGGCCGGCTTCCGTAGCCGGCCCACCGAACCCAGGGGGTAGCCCTTGCCGACCCACCCGCGTTCGCCGCCCGCCGTTGGCGCCTATCGCCACGGCAGCGCCAACGGGGTCAGGTCGCCGACACGTGCCGCCGGTCATGTGCCGCACCCGGCTCCGCTCCGCTCAACGGTCCGGTGGCTGGCGGCGGGTGGGGGTAGACGAGCGCACGTACCAGGACTTCATGGGTCGCCTCCCTGGAGTGGTTCCGGAGAGGCAACGCCGCGGGCGGTCGAAGCGGGGACAGCGGGGTCAGGTTCGGCGGGGCGGCTTTGGCGCTGCCGGGTCCTCCGCGCCCTTCCACGGCTCGCCGGCGAGAAGCGCCACGATCTTCCGGAGGACGGCGTCCATCGCGGCCTCGAAGTCCCAGGCGAACCCAGGTCGCAGGAGCGGCCCGACGTCGTCGCGGAAGTCGGGATCGGTCCGCTTGCCGGCGAGGTTCTCCTCGAAATGCGCGCGGGTGACGGTGCGGCCCTCTTCAGCGAGGTAGCGCTCCAGGCACGCGACGAGGACCTTCGGGTTGAGCCGACCCAGCTCGAGCGCGTGCCAGAGGTCGAAGAGGTCGCGTCCCTTCTTGCGCTGGTAGAGCGCGCGGAGCTTGGTGCAGAGCAGCTCGTCGAGCCCGTAGGTCGAGGCGTCCGCGGCGCCCGTAAACCAGGGATTGTCGACGCGGAATGGGTATTCCACTGAATTCGAACACCGATTCCGAAGGAAGCCGAACACCGATTC
>CAYRCM010000142.1:0-15615 GCA_964422715.1 uncultured Myxococcales bacterium
GCGGCGGCGGCGGCGCGGGTGGCGGCGCCCAGGTCGACGTCTTCTGCTCCGGCCTCGGTGGCCACGACGTGGGCGGCTCGGGCGGCGGCGGCGGCTCGGGTGGCTGCGGCGGCACCGGCGGGCACCCCGGCACGGGCGGGGGCGGCTCCTTCGGCGTCTTTCTCACCTACCCGGTGGCCCCGGCGGCGGTGCCGCTGGTCGTCGACAACGTCATCACCACGGGCTCCGGCGGCTACGGCGGGGGGGGCGGCAACGGCGGCACGGGCGGCGAAGGCGGGCTCGGCCACGCCGGCGGCCTCGGCGGGCAGGGCTACGCGCCCTGCCAGGACATCTGCTGGTGCGCGGCACTCGGCGGGCACGGTGGGCCGGGCGGCAGCGGCGGGCACGGCGGCGGGGGCGGGGGCGGCTGCGGCGGCGCCTCGTTCGGCATCTTTGTGCACAACGCGGGTGCGGCGGCGCTGGCCCCGCTGCGGGTGCGCAACACGTTCCTCGGCGGCGGCGAGGCTGGCCAGGGCGGTCCGGGCGGGCGTTCGCTCGGCGGCGAAGGCCAGGCCGGCGCGCCGGGGGCCGCCGGAGACGTCAACTTCTAGGGCTCATGCGCGCCGCGTCCGTCCTCGGCAGCGAGGGCGGGCCGGTGTGAGCGGGGTGGAGGATAGCGCGATGCGCGGGATGTCCATTTTTGGGGCCGTGGGTCTGATGGTCGGTCTGCTGGCGGGCGGTTGTGGCAAAGCGTCCGATGCGCCGCCCGCCGGGCCGCAAGCCGCGCCCCCGAAGGCCGGCGAGCGGCCCGACAAGGTGCTCTCGCCCGAACAGTTGCAGGACCGCGGGCGCCTCGAAGAGGCCACGAGCGGCTACTGGGTGGGCCCGGCCGGCAGCCTCGATTTCCGCGCCGACGGCTCGGCGCGCATCGAGCTACGGTCCTGCGGCCACCGCTTCGATGCCGACGGCAACGTCGAGGTCGGCTTCGACTGCGCGCCCCAGGTCTACGAGGGCAAGTACAAGCGCACGGGCCTCTACCAGTTCGAAGTGCGCTCCGACGAAGACGAAACCGAAGTTTTCTCGGCGCTGCCCATCGAGAAGCGCTTCTACGTGGCGCCGCTCGGCACCATCGCGCGTTTTGGCGAACGCGAGGAAGAAGGCACCTTGGTCGTCGGCGAGGGCAAGTGGATCGTCGTGAAGCGCCACGGCTGCCGCTACTTCGACGCGACCGGCCGCGCCGAAAAAAGCATGGCCTCGGCCTGCACGTGGGCCACAAAGGGCGGCGTGCGCACGTTCACCTTCGACGTGCCGAGCCCCTACGACGAGCGCCGGCGCGACGCCAAGAGCCTCATTCAGTTCGACAGCTTCCTCGTTCCGCCCTACGTGCCGTTCTACCGCTTCGAACGCTCGAACGCGCGCCCGGCCAATCCCAAACTCGACCCGCGCTTCAAGGGCATGTAGCCGTAGCCCGCTCGACCCCGCCGCCCGCGACGCCCCTGCCTGCCGGCAGGGGCGGCCGCAGCAGAAACACGGCGATCGGCGACCCTCTCAGAGCGCCTTCGCGGCCCGTTCGGCGGCCTGGATGAGGGGCGCGGCTGAGATGGAAGCGCCCACGGCCGCCTGCATCCAGGCTTGTGGGGAGAGCGCGCCAAGCCGGCACATGCGTTCCATCTCGCTCGCCAGGTCGCGGGTTTTCATGTGCTCTTCGACCTGGAAGGCGATGATGTGCCCGAGCGGGTAGTCGGGCAGGTAGAGGGCGCCGGAGATGGCGTGCGAGTAGATGGCCAGCACGTCGGAGTCGACGACCCCGATGAGCGGCGCGAAGTAGCGGTTCCACGTGTCGACGGCAATGCTCAGCACCGCCTCGCGGAACTGGGCCGGAGTGGCCTGCGGATGGGCGTAGAGCCAGTTCCAGGCGGCCATGTCGACAAGCGCGACGCCGGCGATTTCGGCGGTGGCCCAGTAGACGTCGAGCGCTTTCAGGTGCTCGGCCTGCGGCGGCGGGGTGACCCCGAGCACATCGAGATCGCGGCCCTGGAAAACGAAGGCAAACCCCTCGGTGAACGCCGTGTTGGGCACGCCCGCGAGGCTCGTGGGGTCGATGCGGTGGAGCGAGAACACCTGTTCGACGGTGTGCCCGAGCTCGTGCATGGCGATGTTGAAGCCCTTGTAGTCCATGCCCGCGGCCGGCACGCGGGTGCGCAAATGCGCCTTGTCTTCACGGCGTTCGGCACCCCAGGCGTGGCCGGCGCCGCGGGCCGGGTCGACCGCGATGCGGGCCGCCAAAAACGCCGCCGTGTCGGGCACGAAGCCGAGTTGCCCGAGCAACGCCGGCAACCCCTCCTGGAAGGCCGCGAGGTTCGGGTAGCGCGCGCGCACCTTGCGGTCGAGTTCGGCTTCGTCGAGCGTGCTGCGCACCTTGAAGCCGTCGTACCAGATGTCGAAGGGTTGGAGCGGCCGGCCGAGCCGCTTGCGGATGAGTTTGGCGACGCGCTTGCCGACGGGCGCCGTGAGCACGGCCTCGAGCAGGCCCTTGACCTCGGCTTCGGACAGTTCGCGGTCGATCTTGAAGCGCCGCGCCACGTGGCTCGGGGCGTCGGGGTAGTAGGGGTCGATGCCGCGGAGCGCCTGGAACACGTCGAGCCAGCGGGCGTAGCGGGTGTCGGGTTCGCGCTCGGCCGGGACGGGTGAAGCACCGGCGGGAGCGAGCAGCACGTTGTTTTCCACATCCCAGTCGACCGCCGGGTTGTCGATGACGATGGCCGGCAGTTCCTGCCGCACGATGCGGCCCATCACCTGGTAGATGAGACGCTGGCGGGCGAGGCCGTCGGGCTGGGCGTACTGCGCCTTCAGTTCGTCGCGCAGCCCCCAGTGGCTGATCAGGCGCTTGCTGTCCGGGTAGAGCCGCTGGCCGTCGGCCCCGACGATGTGGTCGAGGTGGAAGTTGTAGCGGTTGATGTAGTCGTCGGCGCGCACGAGCGCGGCGATGGCACGCTGTTCGACTTCGGCCGGCACGCGGTGGGCGAAGCGCCGCAGCAGCCGCGCCTCGGCCCACTGACGGCGGTTCCAGCGCGGCCCGGCGCTCAGGATGTCGTCGGGGGTCGGCACGGCGAAGTTGAGCAGGGCCACAAAGGCCGCCTTCGTGGTGAAGAGGTCTTCGTAGAGGTGGCTTTCCGGGGCAAACGTGGCGAACAGCAAGTCGATCGGCAGCATGGGCTCGCGGTCGAGGTCCATGGGTTCCTTGACGTAGCGCACGACTTCCACGAAATGGCCGCGGATCTGTTCGAGATTGCGTTCAAAACGGGCAAAGGCCACGTCCAGTTGCTGCGGGTCGGCCAAAAAGTGCGTGGCGCAGAACGCCGCGAAGTCGTCGGCGCTGCCATCGCCCTCGCGCCAGCGTTCGGCGACCTGGGCGACGCCGCGGCGCGCCCGAGCTGCGCTGTCGCTGCCGTGTTGCTTGACGAGCGCCTGAACGACGCGCTCGACGACCTCGGCACCGAGGGGCGACTTGACGTCGGGTGCCGCGATAGCTGCTTGACTTGCCATGATGAGGGCCCATCCCAGTCCGCAGAGGCAGGCTGCTACGCGCATGGGGTTCGTTCCTTGAGGCCACGCGGCGGCTCGGCGTGGGGGGTCACCTGGACTCGCAGGCGTCGCCCACCCCGTCGTCGTCGGAATCGAGCTGGTCGGGGTTGGCGTCCGACGGACAGTTGTCGCAGGCATTGCCCACCCCGTCGCCGTCGCCGTCGCCCTGGAGCTGGTTGCTGAGGTCGGGACAGTTGTCGGCGCAATCGGGCACTTGGTCGCCATCGCGGTCGGAGCCGCAATCGGCGTTGCAGCGGGGCTCGTCTTCGTCGCAGTCGCCGCCGAGGCACGCTGCGCCGACCCCCCAGCCGTCGTCGTCGGGGTCGAGGCAGCCGTCGGCGCAGTCGGGCACCCCGTCGAGGTCGACGTCGGTCGCACAATCGGTGGTGCAGCCCGCCGCCTGGTCGTCGCAGTCGGCCGCGGTGCAGCCCGCGCCCACCCCGTGGCCGTCGCGGTCGCCGTCAAGGCAGGAGTCGCCGCAATCGGGCACGGCGTCGCCGTCGAGGTCGGTCGTGCAGTCGGTTGTGCAACCCGGCGCCCGGTCGTCGCAGTCGGGGCCGCGGCAGTCGCCGACCCCGAAATCGTCGGCATCGGCGTCGAGACACGGGTCGGCGCAGTCGGGGGTGCCGTCGTCGTCGGCGTCGGTGGTGCAATCGGCGGCGCATGCGTCGTTCTGGTCGTCGCAGTCGAGGCCGAGACATTCGGGGCCGACCCCATGGCCATCGCCGTCGCCGTCGACGCACGGGTCTTTGCAGTCGGCGGTGCCGTCCTGGTCGATGTCGACGCAACTGCTCGTGCAGCGGGCAACGGTGTCGTCGCAGTCGGCGCCGAAGCATTCGGGGCCGGTGCCGTAGTTGTCGCCGTCGCCGTCGACGCACGAATCCCGGCAGTCGGCCGTGCCGTCGCCGTCGCCGTCGGCGCAGTCGGTGGTGCAGCGCGCGTCCTCGTCGTCGCAGTCGGCCCCCGAGCAGCCGCTGCCGAGGCCGAAGTCGTCGCGGTCGCGATCGATGCACGGGTCGGCGCAGTCGGGCACCGCATCCTGGTCACCGTCGGCGCAGTCGACGCTGCAGGCGGGCAGCGCGTCGTCGCAGTCGGGGCCGAGGCACCCCGCGCCGCTGCCGTAGCCGTCGCCGTCGCCGTCGGCGCAGGGCGCCGGCGTGCAGTCGAAGGGGTTGTTCGCGTCGGTCTCGCCGTCGTCGAGGGCCCCGTTGCGATTGCGATCCTCGATGCCGTCGAGACAGCCGTCGTCGTCGCTGTCGCCGTCGCGCGGGTCGGTGGTGCTCGCGTTGTCGCTGTCGGGACGCCAGTTGGGGCTTTCAGGGTTGGTGCCGAGCGTGAGATCGCGGTTGGTCAGACCCGCTTCGGTGCCGTCGAGCACCCCGTCGCCGTCGCTGTCGGGGTCGAGCGGGTCGGCGATGGCATCGGCGTCGCTGTGCAGTGCCTCGTCGGGCATCCCATCGCCGTCGCTGTCGCGGACCCCGTCGAGGCCATCGGGGATGCCGTCGTCGTCGCTGTCGCCATCGTTCGGGTTGGTGCCGAAGCGCAGTTCGGTCTGGCGGTCGAGCCCGTCGTCGTCGCCGTCGGCCAGCGGGTCGGGCACGCAGCGGCCCTGCTCGCTGCACACATCGCCGCCCGGACACGTACCGCAGGAGGTGCCACAGCCATCGGGGCCGCACTCCCGGTCGACGCAGTTCGGCACGCACGCATCGGCGGTGTCGATGAGCTCGGCCGGTTCGACATCGCCGTCGGGCGCCCCGGGGTCGGGCGTGTCGGGCGTGAGGTCGACGGCCGGCAGGTCGAGTTCGGCCGGTGTGTCGCCGGCTCCGGCGTCGGTGTCGACGCCGTCGGGCTGGCTGTCGGGCGGGCTCGGCGCGTCGCCGTCGGGGGCTGCCACGTCGATGTCGGGCCCCGGCCCGCCAGTGTCGGGGAGCCAGACATCGGCCCCCACCGGCGCGCAATAGGTAGCGGCCACGCAGACGTAGCCGGAGCCGCACGGGCACGCGTAGGCCCGGTCGGGAATGCCGAGGTCGTCGGAACAGGCGTTGCCGAGGCCGCCGAGAAGGACGGCCGCCATGAACACCGGCCCGAGGCCGAGACCCCGCTCGCCGTACGAGAACGCTCTGCCCATCAGAAGCTTCGCTCCCAAGTCAGCACGGCCCCATCCCGCGCCGCGTCGAGGCGGATTTCGGGACGCGGCAACGTGCCGGCGTCGTCGGTCGCGGGGCGATCGACGACGAGCAGCACCACCGCGGTCGCGAGCGCCGCGCCACCGACCGCCCAGAGCCCGACGGCCGAACCGACGAGCCGGTCGGCCTTGGCCGCGCGGTCGAGGGCGTCGCGCTGGCTGTGCTGGACGACGCAGCCCGCAGCCCTGGGGTCGCAGTCCGCGGGCGCCGTGTCGTCTTGCTGGCCCCGCAGCGCGTCGCGCCCCTTGCCGCCGACGGCATAGAGCACGCCGCCCGTGACCACGAGAGCCGCGGCCGTGCCGAGCGTGGCCCAGCCGGCAGCCGCAAGCCGCCGCGGCTTGGCCCGCACGACCGCGTCGCCAGGACCGCCGGTAGCGCCGCCCGCGGCCTGAACGGCCGTACCGGTCGGCCCGCCCGCGGGGGGGCGTGCGACGCCGCCCTGCGCCGTGCCGGCGCTGCCGGCCGCGGCGGTCGCCGGTGTCTCGCCCCCTGGCCTGTCGCCGGGCGCCTGAAGCGGATCGAGTTTGACGTTGATGCGGCGGGTGCCGGCGCCGACGATCTCGACATCGTGAACGTGCGTGACGAAGCCGTCGGCAAACACGCGCAGCTGGTGGCGCCCCGCGCTGAGGCGCAGGGCCTGGCCGTGGCCGATGTCGACCGGCAGGCCGTCGATTTCGGCCTTGGCTTCGGCCGGCTGGACCTGGAGTTCGAGGGTGCCTTGGCCGAGCGCCCGTTCGACATCGGCAAGGTAGCTGCGGGCCTTGGTCATGAGTTCGGGGGTGCCGCCCACGACCAGCCGGTAGGCCACCGCTGCTTCGTGCAGGTTGCCGGCGCGGTGCAACGCGCGCGCCAGATTGAAGGCCATGCCGGCCGTCGGGTAGAGGTCGTAGGCCGTGCGATAGGCGCGCGCCGCTTCGACGAACTTGCCGGCGCGGTAAGCCGCCTGGCCATCGGCCGCCGCCCGCTCCACCGCGCGGATGGCGTTGGGGCTGAGCGCCGGCACGATGGGCTCGATGGGTGCGGCACGGAGCCCGCTCGCCAAGAGGACCACGCCGACCGCGGCTGCTAGGCGCCCCGCTCGTGTCATGGCTGTCTTCTCCCTGTCGTGCCGCCCGCACGCGCCGGCCGTTTCGATGCGCTTGGGAGCAGCGCCGTTCGGCAACGCCCCCACACTACCCCGGCCGCGCCGGTGGCGCAAGGAGGGCGGACGCGAGTCGGAGTCGCACGCCGCAGCCGGAATGGTGGTGCGGCCCACGCGAAGACGGTTCGGCCCGCGGCGCATCGAGCGCGGTGCGCGCCCCGGTGCGGGTCGTCGGTCTGAGCCTGTTGGTGGGGGAAGAACGGGGCTCCCACGCATGGGCGAGAGCCCCTCGGCAGGTGGAACTACGCGGCGGGCACTCTCACCAGGAGCCGTGCGAGCCGTGCGAGCCGTGAGACCCGTGCGAGCCGTGAGACCCGTGCGAGCCGTGCGACCCGTGCGAGCCGTGAGACCCGTGCGAGCCGTGAGACCCGTGCGAGCCGTGAGACCCGTGCGAGCCGTGCGAGCCGTGCGAGGCGTGCGAGCAGTGCGAGGCCGCGGCCTCGAGTTCGCCCGCCTGAGAAGCCTGCTCACCGGCGAGCGCCTGGCCCGAGGCCGTGCCGGCGATGAGCAGGAAGGTGGACACCTTCGCCGCCTGGCGCCGGGTGATCTTGCCTTCCTCGCTCGAGAGGAATTCACCGATGCGGCGCTTTATTTGCGGAAGTCTTTCCTTCGTCATGGCTTCCTCTATGCCCCCCCGCCCACGCCGCGGATGCCGTCCGCTGGGGCAGGGTACCTCTCTTGCAACCCGCTCGGGATGTCCCGGCGGGTCGACCGTTCTTGTCAAGCGCGGGTTCGCCCAGTTCGCGACAAACGACCGCGCTGTCCCGTCACCACAACGACCAACTTGTCATCGGCGAGCACCCGGGGCCCGACCGCTGCCGGGCCCCGGACCAGAAAGCCGGCTACATGTGCTCGTTGATGATGCGCAACTCGTAGTTGGCGCAGCTCGGCGCCGCACCGGTCCGCCGGAACACGCGCACGAAGTAGTACGCCGTGTTGTCGGAGCACCATTTGTAGTCGGCGGTGGTGAGCGGGTGCGAGCCGCCGGAGTCGCTCGAGTACCCGTTCGTGCAGTACAACTCGCCGAGCTGGGTGCCGTTGAAGTTGGTGTACCAGCTGAAGTAGTTGGTGCTGCTGCCCGGGTTCTCGTAGCAGAGGGCCGCCATGCTGGCGCACGTGCCGATGGTGGTGCGGTAGACGTCGAAGCGGTACTGGTCGTTCGGGTTGGAGACGAAGCGAACGTCGAGGTGGAAGTAGTCGTTGATGTAGCCGCTCGACGTCGGCACATCGTCAATAGCGCGCACCCGGTACCAGTCTTCGTCGCCCGTGAACGAGATGCGCCCGATGATGGACTTGGTGTCGGCGACACTGTTGTCGTGTTCTTCGCCGCGGTCGTTGTACTGGGCGCAGGTGTCGTTCGTCTCGTAGCTGTCAGGGTAGCACTCGCAGCCGTTGACGAAGGTACCGTCGATGTCGCCGTAGCCAAGGGCGCAGGCCGTGATGCGGCAGGCGCCGGCGGAGCACGCCGTGGTGACGACGTTCTGGCCGGGCGGGCAGAGGACGTTCGAGTCACCTTCGTCAGTGGAGCCGTCGCAGTCGTCATCCTGGCCGTTGCAGACCTCGGTGGCGCTCGGGTCGCCCGGGACGCAGGTGACGGGCAGGCCGTTCAGGCAGAACGGCACCGTGCGGGCGCAACCGCCCGTACCGCAGGTCTGGGTGCCGAGGTCCAGGTTGGTGCAGGCGCCCGGGATCTGGTTGAGGCAGGTGCCCCCGGTCGGCTCCATGCACGTGTCGTTGCAGTCGATCTGGACCTGGTTGGCCGCCGTGTCGGGGCACAGCTGGCCGGCCGTCTGGCAGAGACCCGCGCCGTCGCAGCCCACGCCTTCGGCGCCAATGGGGCTCGCCGTGTAGCAGGCATCGGCATTGGCGCCCTGGAAGCCCACAAACCAGCCTTCGCACGGGAGCGCGCCGCATTCTTCCTGCGGGTCGAGGCCCACGGGAACCGGCGTGCAGGTGCCTTCGGCGCCGGCGACGACGCAGCTCTCGCAGAGACCGAGGCACTCGGTGTTGCAGCACACCCCGTCGTTATCGGAGCAGGTGTTGCCGGCCGTGCAGTCGCTGTCTTCGTCGCAGGCAATGCCGTTGACGTAGTCGGCTTCGCAGATGCCGTTGTCGCAATGCGCTTCTTCGTCGCACTCGGCATCGGTGGTGCAGGTCACCGGGCACACCGGCGGGGTCTGGTCGGCGTCACCCGAGCAATAGATGTCGGTCCAGAGCGCGCACTCGAGCGCCCACGTCTCGGTGGTGCAGGCCGAGTCGTCGTCGATGTTGGCCGTGGAGCCGCAGACGAAATCGTTGCACGTCGGGTCGATGCGATGGCCCTGGCAGGTGACGTCGTTGTCGCAGAGCGGCTCGGTGGTGTAGCTCGCGGGGCACACGCCCGCAGTGCCGTCGCAGCAGTCGCTCGTGGTGCCGTCGCAGCAGAAGCCGTTCTGGCAATGGTTGCTCAGGCATTCGGAGTTGGCCGTGCACGGACGCCCATTGTTGGCGCCGGCAAAGCAACGCGGCGGCGTGAAGGCAAACTCGCAGTGGCCCGTGGGATCGCAGTCGTTGTCGTTGTCGCAGGCGGTCTCGCAGGGCGGCCGCGTGGTGGGCTGATCGATGTCGCCGCTGCACGTGGCGGAGAGGTAGTAGCCGCACGCGTCGACGACGATGCTCGTGTCGCAGGCCGTGTCGTCGTCGATGGGGTCGGTGGTGTCGCAGATGTTGTAGACACACACCGCGTCCTGGCGATGGCCCTGGCAGTAGACGCCCGTGCCGGGGCTATGGCCGTCGCAGGCCGGGGCCACGGTGTAGGACGCCGGGCAGCTCGCCGCCACGTCGCAGCAGTCGCCGCTGCCGCAGCAGAAGCCGTTCTGGCAGTGCAGGCTGACGCATTCGGCATCGTCGGCGCAGGTGTATCCCGGGGGCTTGCCGTAGAGGCATTCGCCGCCCTGGCAGTGCGCCTCGTAGTCGCAGTCGGCGTCGACCGTGCAAACGCCGGCGCAGCTGCCGACGGTCTGCTCGGCTTCGGCCGTGCAGAACACCGACGGGTAGTAGCCGCAGTCGTTGGCTTCGGTTTCTTCGTCGCAGGCGGTGTCGTCGTCGACCCACGCCGTGGAGCCGCACTGGAAGTTTTCGTCGCAGACGGCGTCGATGCGGAAGCCCTGGCAGTCGCCCGGGGTTTCGCACCAGGGCTCGGTGACGTAGGTTTCGGCGGGGCAGACGGCGGGGTCGCCGTTGCAGCAGTCGCCCTGGTCGCAGCAGTAGCCGTTGGCACAGTAGCCGCTGCCGCATTCTGCGTTGTCGTTGCACTCGTTGCCGTTGGCGGCGAGGCACGTGGCATTGACGCACACGTTGCCGGGGTCGCAGTCGTCGTCGATTTCGCATGCGACCGGGCAGGCCGGCTGCATCTGTTCGGCTTCGCCCGAGCAGTAGACCGACGGATAGGCGCCGCAGGTCTGGCTGAGCGTCTCGGTGGTGCAGCCCGAGTCGTCGTTGATGGACTCGCTGGAGCCGCACATGAAGTCGACGCAGGTCGGGTCGTGGCGGAAGCCCTGGCAGAGCAGCTCGTCGGCGCACTCGAAGACCGTGTATTCGGCGGGGCACACGTCGGCGGTGCCGTTGCAGCAATCGCCTTCGTCGCAACAATAGGCGTTCTGGCAGTGCGCGCTGAGACAGCCGTGGTTGTAGCGGCAGTCGCTGCCGTTCGGCTGGCCGCAGCCGGGCAGCATGCCGAGGGCCACCATGAAGATGCTCTGGGCGTCGCCCGACGACACCAGGCCGTCGCCGTTGCAGTCGGCCGCGCAGAGTTCGAGCGCGGTGGGCGAATACATGCCGAGCCCGATCATGAACGCGAGCTGGGCGTCGCCCGACGACAGCACGCCGTCGGAGTTGACGTCGCCGTCTTTGGGGCAGATGGTCTTGCTGTCGCCCTTCGTGACGTTCGCGCCCTCGCCATCTTTGGCGAGGATGCCGGCGTCGAGGCGCGGCGTGGCCTCGGTGGCGGTGGTGCCCTGCTTGTCGATGGTGGCGCTTTCCGCGGTCAGGGCCTGCTTGGACACCGTCCAGGCAGGGTCGGCCGCGGTGCCGTTGGTGCCGGGCTCGTCGGGCAAGGCGCAGCCGACGAGACCAAGCGCCACGGCTATGGACAGACCCAGATACCCGATCCTTCTCTTGACCATGATCCCCTCCGTTGTTGGGTAACCGTCACGGCCAATAACCTACGTGGCGGCGCACTCGGCCGACACGCGTCCTTGGTGTTGTCCCCTCGGGGGATGGGTATCCCCCGGTCCCGAAAAGCAAGAAGACTCCAAGCGGATAGCGATGTCAAGCCCAATGTCGCGCCTGGGCGCGACGCTCGGCGCGGCGCAGCGCGCCGACCCGCGCGTCGGTTTCCACGCCGAAACCTGGCGATGCGGGACGGGAGCGGAGGACTTCGGCGCGGACGCTTCTCGCCCGGCGGCCGGGGGGCTACACTGGCGGCCCAGCGTTGCGCGAGGGCGCGCCGGGGGCGGCGCGGAGGGCCGCGCGAGCCGTGCCGGCCCCGGACGGAGGAAGGCGTGAACGCGAAGCAGCAGGACATCGGTACCCTCACGAGGGCGCACTACGAACGGCATCCCTACCCGGCGGGCGCCGTCGTCGACTGGTCGCCGCACGCCCGCGCTCAGGCCAACTTCGTCTGCGGGCGCCGCGGCGCCGCCGCGCTCCCGCAGAACGCGCGAATTCTCGTCGCGGGCTGCGGCACCCGGGAGGCCGTCGTGTGGGCGCTCGCCTGCCCCGAAGCCGAGGTACACGGCGTCGACTTCAGCGCGGCGTCGCTCACGCAAGCTGCCCGGCTCGCCACGGCGCTCGGCGTCCGCAACGTCACGTTTCGCCAGGTCGACCTCATGGATGCGCGCGCCGTCCGGCAGGACGCGCCGTTCGACCTCGTCGTGGCGTTCGGCGTCGTGCACCACCTTGCCGATCCGGCCGCCGGGCTGCGCCATCTCCGAGAGGCGCTCACCCCCGACGGGCTGCTGCTGGTGATGGTGTACAGTGCCACGCACCGCGAGCCCGTGCGCACGCTCGAACGGGTCGGCGCACGGCTGGCCGGCCCCCGGGCAAGTGGCGACGAGCGCATGGCCGGCCTCGTCGGACTTGCCGAGGCCCTCGCCGGCCACCCGGGGCCGTTGCGGGAACCGCTCGAGGCGCTCGCGGAGCAGGCCGCGCACGACCCGGCGGCGCTCTGGGACACGTTCGGGCATCCGCACTACCGCACCTACTCGATCGCAGGGCTGTGGCGGCTGCTCGCGCAGGCGGGGTTGCGCTTCGCCGGGTGGGCGCGCCCCGGCGACTGGGATGTGGCGAACTACCTCGATCCCGGTCCGCTCGCCGCGCGCTTCCAGGCCCTGTCCGAACGGCAGCGCTACGCCACGCTCGACGCGCTGTTCGCTCCGCTGTTCGTGCTCTATGCCGAGCGGCACGACCGGCCGCGGCCCCCCCTGCCCCGGCCGTACGAGGCCGATGCCGCCGCCTGGCTCGATTTCGTGCTGGCCCCTGCCGTGCGCTATCGCGTGACCCTCGACGACGCCGGCCGGCCGGGCCCGGTGCAACGCTACGGTCCCACCGTGCGCATCGGTCCGCAGGGGACGAGCGTTTCTTTCATGCCCGGGCTGCGCTACGAGGACGACGCGGCGCTCGCGGCCATCCTGCGGGAGTTCGACGGGGAACGCCCGCTCGGCGCCGTCGTCGCGGCGGCCGCCGCGCGCAGTGGGACCCCGCGCGAGGCGTTGCAGGTCCTCGGGTTGCGGGCGGCGCGGGCCCTCGTCTCGCCGCACGAGGCGCTCGTGCCGGGCACGCTCGACTGAAGCGGAACCGAAAGAATCCTAGAAGAACTCGAGACCGATCGCGATGTGGAAGCCCATGAGGTGGGACACGGGCGCGTTGCGCACCGTGGTGTCGAGGTCGGGACTGGCCGCTGTGAAGAGGTAGGTCATGACCGGCTCGACGAAAACCCCCGTGAGCGGGGCCTTGCCGTAGCCCGAAAGACCGCGGCGGCGGTCGAGCACCCAGAAGCGCGCGCCGGCCTGGAGGCCGAAGGCTGCCGCCACCTCGTGAGCGACCGTGAAGTCGTCGAGGATGGTGAGCCCGGCGCCGAGCGCGATGGTGGGCTCCACCCGCCCGAATGGCAGCATCAGTTTGGCGTAGAAGAGGAACGTGTTGATGGCCAACAGATCGCCATTGAGCACGTAGTCTTCGCGCGCGCCGCCGGCCGTGGGATGAAAGTGGAAGGTGTAGTCGAACTCGAACGCCAGGTAGCGCCCGAGGCGACTGCCGACGAGGAGCCCGGCGCCGCCCCCATGGCTCAGGAACGGGCGACCGCCCTGGCCCTTCTGACTCTGGACGCCGACGAAGTCGCCGTGCAGCCCCACGTAGAAATGGGGGGTCCAGAAATACTGCGTACGCGCGAGGACCGGGTCGTCTTCGTCGAGCTGCCCGAACGCGGGGGAACTCGCAAGCAACGGCAGCAGAGCCAGAGACACGACCCACAGAAGACGCATGCGCGGTTTCATCACGAGAGCCTCCCGGGCGAAGCGCCGCGCCGTGCGGCCGAATGTCGGGCCCGAGCGGCGGGGCCCTTCCGTGCAGCAGTGCGGCAGAGTCGTTCGCGCGTGGCCCGCCGGCCCAACGCGCGAATCACCGATTGGCGGCTATCAGAGCGCAACCGGCCGCGCAAGTCCAGACCTGGCGGACGGCGAGTGGGCACCGGCGGACCGTCAACGGCCGGGGCGGCCCCAGAGGGCCCGGTGCACGCCGGGCAGCGCGGCGGCCACCCAGGCCGGCTCGACGCGCTGGGCCGTGCGCGCGAAGGGCCGCGACGTCTCGACGATGCTGCCGGCCACGAAGGCTTCGGGGTTGCGGCCGAACAGCGCGGAGCCGGGGTGGATCTGGATGCCGTCGCGGTGCAGCGTGCGGTAGGCGCCGCTTTTGCTGCGGCGGCAGACGCGCGCCCCGAGCCCCGTCAGCAGGCAGTGCATGGCCGCCTCGAAGGGGCCGCCGCCGCCCACCGCCACGCCGCACGCGGCCAGCAGTTGGGCGAGTTGGTCGCGGATGTGGGCGACCTCGCGGAGCGTGCGCTCGTCGAGGTAGCGCGCGGCCGCAAACGCCGCCGGGTCGGCCGCGCACTCGAACTGCTTGAGGATGTGCAGAAAAGTCCGGAAGTCGCCGTCGGGCCGCCCGAGCGCGCGGTGGGCGGCGTGGGCGAGTTCGCTCTCGCCGTCGGCCACGGCGTAGGGCGTGCGCACGGAGAGAAAGGCCGCCAGCGTGAGCACTTCGGTCAACACGTCGGGGGCCTGGTCGACGGCCTCGACGACCATGCGCCCGATGTGCGGTTCGAGGGGCAGTTCGGCCATGCGCCGGCCGATGGGCGTGAGCCGCCGGTCGGCCGTGACCGCACCGAGCGCCTGAAGGATTTCGAGCGCGCCGGCGAGCGCGGCCCGGTCGGGTGGCGTCAGGAAATCGAACCCGCGCACGTTGCGCACGCCGAGCGCCAGCATGCGCAGGACGACCTCGGAGAGGTCGACGCGCAGCACTTCGGGGGTCGCGTAGGTCGGCCGGCGCGCGTAGGAATACGGGGTATACAGCCGAAAACAGACGCCCGGAGCCGTGCGCCCGGCGCGCCCCTGGCGCTGGTCGGCCGACGCCTGCGCGATGGGTTCGGAGGCGAGCAGCGCAATGCCGCTGCGGTGGTCGAAACGCTGGATCTTGGCGATGCCGCTGTCGATGACGATGCGGACGCCGTCGATGGTGAGGCTCGTCTCGGCCACGTTCGTGGCGACGACGACCTTGCGGCGCCCGGGGTAGGCGTCGAAGACCGCTTCCTGTTCCTGGGGCGAGAGCCGGCCGAAAAGCGGCAAGACGGCGAGCGGCGGGGTCGCAGCCAGGCCGCGCAGCCGCTCGCAGCAGTCACGGATCTCGGCTTCGCCCGGCAGGAAGACGAGCACGTCGCCCGGCAGGCCGGCCTCGGCCACCTGCCCGACGGTGGCGACGATCTGGCGCAGGAGCGCCTCGCCCTCGCGCACGGGGCGGCGCAGGTAGTGCGTGTCGACGGGGTGCGGCCGGGTCGGCACGAAGACGTGCGCGGCGTCTGGAAAGTAGTCGAGGAAACGCTGGGCATCGAGGGTGGCCGACGACACGACGACCCGCAGGTCGGCGCGGCGCCCGAGCAGGTCTTTCAGCAGACCGAGCACGAAGTCGATGTTGAGCGAGCGTTCGTGGGCTTCGTCGACCATGATCAGGCTGTAGCGGCTGAGGTCGGGGTCGAACTGGAGCTCCTGCAGCAGGATGCCGTCGGTCATGATCTTGATGCGGGTCGCGGGCGACGTGACGTCGTCGAAACGGATCTGGTAGCCGACGAGGTCGCCGACAGCCACGCCGCGCTCGGCGGCGATGCGCCGGCAGATGGAGATGGCGGCGAGCCGGCGCGGCTGCGTCACGCCGAGCACCCGCGGGGCGGTGAGACCGGCATCGAAGAGAATCTGGGGGATCTGGGTGGTCTTGCCACTGCCCGTGGGGCTCTCGACCACGACCACGCGGTGGGTGGAAACCGCCCGGACGATGTCGACGGCGGCCGCGCGGATGGGCAACCCGGCGGCAGGCGCAGGCCCGGGGGAGACGCCGGCGGCCGGCGGCCCCACCGGGCGCGCGAACGCAACGGGGCCTTCGGCGGGGGCCGGGGCAGCCCGCTTCGGCCGCGCCACGGCG
>CAYRCM010000143.1:0-2469 GCA_964422715.1 uncultured Myxococcales bacterium
CGATGAAGACAACCTTTTTGCCCCATTCACGGATGCGCGGGATGATACGCCCCGGCCGGCGCGCCGCCGAGCCGCAGCAGGCGCGCCAGCACGCGCGCAGCCGCGCGCGGCCCCGGGGCGACGAGGATACCGCCGGCCTCGAATTCGCGCGTGACGGCCGCCGTGTCGGCGAGCGCGCCGCCGTAGATGACCACGACCACGGGCTTTTCGGGGGCGAGCTCGCGCAGTTCGGCCGCAAACGCCGGCACGTCGAGCCGCGACTCGGGGAACAGCACCAGGTTCAGGATGAGCGCGTCGCAGCCCGGGTCGGCGAGCACCGCCGCCGCAATGCCGCCGACCGCCGCGGCCGCGCCGTGCTTCTCGATGGCGGCCCAGATGTCGAAGGGGTTGCGCACGGGCGCCCAGGGCGGAAAGAAGCGCCCCGCGGCCACGAGCGTCGCCGGGGCGGGGTGCAGCAGTTCGAGCCCGAACTCGCCCACGGCATCGGCCGAGAGCACGCAGCCGAGCCCCGTGATGGACACCACCCCGACCCGCGGCCCGCGCGGCCGCGGCAGCGTGGCGCAGGCGTCGGCCGTGAGCCACAGGTCGTCGAGGTCGGCGACCTGCAGCGCCCCGGCCTGGCGGAGCAGCGCCGAGAAGAGCGCGTCGTCGCCGGCCAGGCTGCCCGTATGGGAGGCCACGGCGGCGCGCCCGGCGGCCGTGCGGCCCGACTTGAGCACGACAACGGGTTTGCGGCGGGCCACCGCGAGGAGGGTCTCGGCGAACGCCGGGTTGGCGACGCCCTCGGTGTAGAGCGCCAGCACGCGGGTTTCGGAGTCGGCGCCGAAGTAGTCGAGCAGGTCGACCTCGTCGACCGCCCCCTTGTTGCCGAGGCACGCGATCTTGCCGACCGCCGGCCGGCCGCGCGTGGCAAACCAGTTGGCGTAGCCGCTCGCAAACGTGCCGCTCTGGCCAAAGAGCGCGATGGGGCCGGGCCGGAGCCGTTCGAGGGTGACGATCGACGTCACGAGCCCCCTTTGGGCGTTGACCACCCCGATGCTGTTCGGCCCCATGATGCGGATGCCGTGGGCCGCCGCAAAGGCCAGCAACTCCGCCTGTTCGGCGGCACCCTGTGGGCCGAGATCGGCGAATCCGGCCGTGGCCACGATGAGGTGGTGCACGCCCGCCGCCGCCGCGTCGCGGACGACGCCGGCGACCTGGTCTTTCGGCACGATGACGACGGCCAGTTCGACCCCGCCCGGGATGGCCGAAAGCGTCGGGTACGCGGGCAGGCCGAGGATGGCGCCCGCGCGCGGGTGCACCGGCACGATGCGGCCCGAAAAGCCGTGGCCGAGCAGGTTCTGGACGATGAGGTGGCCGCCCTTGCCCGGGTCGGGCGAGGCGCCGACCACGGCCACGCTATGCGCCTCGAAAAACGGGGCGACGGGCGGCGGAGCGGGGGCCCGTGCCACGACCGGGGGCGGCGCCGGCGCGCTCGTGACCTTGGCATCGACGATGACCGCGCCCGCGGGGCCCGCGATGACGGGGTTCAACTCGATTTCGGTGAGATCGGGGCGCTCGGCGAGCGCCGCCGAGACGTTGGCGACGATGGCCGCGACCGCCGCGAGGTCGACCGCGGGTTGGCCGCGAAAGCCGTACAACAGGGCCGCACCGCGCAGTTCGGCGAGCATCGCGCGGGCGAGCGGCGGGTCGACCGGGCCCACGCGCACGACGGTGTCGCGCAGCACCTCGGTGTAGAGCCCGCCAAGCCCGAGGAGCACCGCCGGACCCAACACGGGGTCGCGCCGGGCGCTCACGATGAGTTCGACCCCCGCGGGCACCTGGCGCTCGACGAGCACGCCGGCGTCTGGCCCGCCGGCGGCGCAGAGCCGGCTCACGGCCGCGCGCAGCGTGGGCAGGTCGCGCACGTCGAGGACGACCCCGCCGCGCTCGCTCTTGTGGGCCAGGTCGGGCAGGCTCAACTTGCAGACCAGCGGATAGCCGAGCCGCGCCGCCAGCGCCTCGGCCGCCGCCGCGTCGGACACCTCGGCGCCGGCCGGGACGGGCAGACCGCGCGCGGCAAGCCATCGTTTCGATTCGGATTCACGCCAGATGGGCATGGGTGCTCCCGCTGCCGCGGCCGCTTCGTTCGGCGCCGCCGCGCAGTCGCGGGCATTGTTCGGGCGCGGCGGGCCGCGGTCAACCCCGAGCGTGCGAAAGCCGGCGGGATGCCCGCCGCCCCCGGCGGCCGCTGGCCGCGGTGGCTACGGCGCGGTCGCAGGTTGTGGTAGGACAGGGCGGCGCGCCGCGCTCCGCGGGCCCGGAGGCTTCATGAGCGGAACGACACGTCTCGGCTACCTTGGGGTCGGGCTGGCCCTGGCCGCCCTCATCGCCGCGTGCACCGGCGAATCGGCCAGCACCGCCGGGCCCGATGCGGCCGACGGCGCGGGCGATGCCGCCACTGGCCCCGATGCCACAGCCCCGTTTTTC
>CAYRCM010000143.1:2569-15552 GCA_964422715.1 uncultured Myxococcales bacterium
GGCCGACGGCGCGGGCGATGCCGCCACTGGCCCCGATGCCACAGCCCCGTTTTTCGCCGCCCCCTTCGTCTGGCAGGCCTGGCCCGAAAGCGACGGCGCGGGCCCCCGAGCCGAGCACCCGCGGCCCGACTTCCGCCGCGAGCGCTGGCAGAACCTCAACGGCGAGTGGCACTTCCGCTTCGAGGACGCGCCGGGCGGGGCCTGTCCGACCGACCCGGCGGCCTACGACCGGCGCATCGTCGTGCCGTTTTCCTGGACCACGGCGCTCTCGGGCGTGGCCGTCGACACGGGCAACGCCGGGGCCACGGCCTGCTACCTGCGCGCCATCGAGCGGCCCGACGACTTCGGCGCGGCGCGCGTCGTGCTCGTCGTCGGCGCGGCCGACTGGCATGCCACGGTGGCCCTGAACGGCGTCGAACTCACCACAAACGACAATGGCTACCTGCCGTTCCGCGTGGATCTCACCGATGCCCTCGGCGCCGGCCCGAACGTGCTCACCATCCGTGTCGCCGACGTGGGCAACCACGCCGAATATCCGCACGGCAAGCAGGGCCTGCCCTGGTACACGAACATGGGCGGCCTCTGGCAGACGGTGTACCTCGAAGCCGTGCCCGCGGCGTCCATTGCCGCCCTGAAACTCGTGGCCAAGGCCGACCTGAGCGGCTTCGCGCTGAGCGGTCGCGTCGCGGGCGACGCCGCCGGCTGCGCGTTGCGGGTCTACGGCGAGACGACGGGGCCCGCGCCGCTCGTCGAGACGACGGTCCAGGCCGGAACGTTCGCGACCGAAGTGCCCACGCCCGATCTGCCCGCCTGGACCCCGCAGACGCCGGCGCTGCTGCCCCTCGAAGTCCGCCTCGACTGCGGCGCCGCGCGGGGCGGCGACGCCGTGCGCAGCTACGCCGGGCTGCGTACGGTCGGCCGCGCCCAGGTTCCCGGAAAATCGTTCGAAATGGTGCACCTGAACGGCGCGCCCGTGTTCATCCGCGGCGTACTCGTACAGGGCTACTTCCCGGACGGCGGCTACACGGCCCCGACGCTCGAAGCCTTGCGGGCCGATCTGCTGGCCGCCAAGGAGGCCGGCTACAACCTCGTGCGGCTGCACATCAAAGTCGAGGAGCCGCTCGTCCTGTTCCTCGCCGACAGCCTGGGGTTGCTCGTCGATGCCGACGTGCCGAGCTACGGCGCCTTTCCGTTCCAGACGGGCGACACGGCCGCGGCCCGCGCGCGCTGGCAGGCCACCCTCGACGGCATGGCGGAACGCGACTTCAACCATCCGGCCATCGTGTGGTGGACGCTCTTCAACGAAGGCTGGGGGCTCACGAGCCTGCTCAACGAGTACGCCCAAAACGCCGAACAGCAGGCCTTCGTCTCGGCCATGCTGGCGCACGCGCGCACGCTCGACGAAACGCGCCTCATCGAGGACCACTCGACGCTGCGCTTCGACCACGTGGCCGGCTCCGACGTCAACTCGTTCCACCTCTACCCCGAGACCACCCCCGACTTCGCGGCCACGGTGGCCGACATCGCCGCCAACACCTACCCGGGCTCGCCGTTCAACATGGTGCCGGGCCACGTGCAGGGCACCGCCCCGCTCCTCAACACGGAGTACGGGCCGTTCTCGTATGAAAACGGCGTGCCGGCCTGGAAGCGCGACCGCGACATCTCCTGGGGCCTGCGTCGGTACACCGGGGTGTTGCGCCAGCACGAGAACCTGGTCGGCTACGTGTTCACGGAGCTCTACGACGTCGAGTTCGAGAAGAACGGGCTGCTCACGTACAAGCGCCTGCCCAAGGAATTCGGCTACGATCTCGCCGAATTGACCGTGGCGGAGTTGAACGCGGCCGACTTCGTGGGCTTCCGCGAGCCGCATTTCCAGGTCGAGGCCGGCGCACCGCTCACGCTGACGCCGTTCGTGAGCCGGTTCGGCGCGCCGGCGCGCGCTGCCGAGACGCTCACGCTCGTGCTGCTGGACGAGACGGGGGTTCCGCGCGCGCAAACGAGCGTGCCGGTCGTGGCCCCGGCCTACGCGGTCACCACGCTTGCGCCGGTGACGTTCGAACTGCCGCCCGAGCTCGCCGGCGCCGCCGTGGTGACGGCCCGCTGGGCCGACGACGACGCCGCGCCGCGCGTCGTGGCGCGCAACTTCCTCCCCGGCGAAATCGTGGCCGCGGTCGCCGAGACGGCGCCTTGCACGGCCACAGCGTGCCGCATCCCGCTCGACCTCGGGGCGTGCACGGGCGACGTCGACCCCGACAGCGGCGCCACGGTGGCCGGTACCACCCAGGCCACGGGCTTTCTCGGCGCCGGCAGCCTGCGTTGCCCCGTGGCGTTGCCGCCCGAGGTGCCCACCGGGCGCGTGCTCACGGCCACGTTGGGCCTCGAAATCGCCGCCAACGTGCGCGGCGCACCGCAGACGCGCGCGGGAAACGCTGCGACTGCCGCGGTGACCGTGACCATCGGCGACGCGCCTGCCTTCGAACTGCCCATTCCGCCCGACCGCGCCGACAGCCGCGGCATCCTGAGCTGCCTGAACGGCCCCGTGCCCCAGGGCGGTTTCGGCGACTGGGTCGAAACGGCCGCCGTGACGCTCCCGGCGCGCCCGGTCGGCGACACGCTGACCGTCACATTTGCCGCGGCGGGTGACGCGGCCGGCGGGCTCTCGCTCTACGGCGCACGCATGGGCCGCTACGGCCGCGTGCCGGCGCTCGACCTGCGTTCGGCGCCCTAAGCGGGCGGCGCGCATTGACGCCGGCCGACCTGCCACCCATACTCTGCCCCGTGCCGCGCGGCACGAAAGGAGTGTCGACGATGAGGATGGGACGTCTTTCGCTTGGTTGCTTTGCGGCCCTCTTGTGGGCCATCACGGCGTGCGGTGGCGGCTCCGACGGCGCGGGCGATACGGCCGGCGGCCCCGACGCCAGCGGTGCCGACACGGTGCCCGACGCGACGCCCGACCAGGGTGGCGGGGGCGATGCCGTCAACCCGCCCGATGCCACACCCGATGCGGCGCCCGACGCCGCGCCGCCCGACGCCGCCCCCGACGGCGGCAACCCCACCGATGCGGTCCATCCGCCCGACGCCGCCCCCGACGCCGCCCCCGACGGTGGTGGCGACGTGGCCCCGCCGCCGGCGCGGCAGATCGTCATCCTGCACACCAACGACATGCACGCGCAGCTGTTCGGCACGAGCCCCGTGTCCGACTACAGCCCGCTCACGGTCGACGACGACGCCACGACGGGCGGCTACGCGCGGCTTGCCGCCGTGCTGAACGGGCTGCGCGCCGAGGCCGGCGACACCCCGGTGCTGCTCCTCGACGGCGGCGACTTCACGATGGGCACGTCGTTCCAGGCGCTCTCGCAGACCGAGTCCCCCGAGTTGAAACTCATGGACGCCATGGGCTACGACGCCACGACCATCGGCAACCACGAGTTCGAGTTCGGGCCCGAGGCCACGGCCAACATCCTCGGCGTGGGGCTCGGCGCCGCCGCGAACATCCAGGTCCTGGCGGCGAACCTCGTGTTTTCGGCCGACGACCCGCGCGACGATACGCTCGAAGCCCTGTTCACGGCCGGCACCGTCAAACCCTACACGGTCATCGAAACCGCCAACGGGTTGCGCGTGGGGCTCTTCGGGCTGCTCGGGCCGAACGCGCTGCGCCTTGCCCCCGAAGCCGACCCGGTCACCATTGCCGAGCCCGCCGAGGCCGCGCAGGCCGTCGTCGACACGTTGCGCAACGTCGAGGGCTGCGACCTCGTCGTGGCGCTGTCGCACGGTGGGGTGCGCGAGACGCAGACGGCCCCGCCCGGCGACGACGAAACCTGGCCGGCCGAGGTGACCGGCCTCGACGTCGTCATCTCGGCGCATTCGCACACGCGGATCGACCCGCCGCTCGTCGTCGGCGCCGCCCTCGTCGTGCAGGCCGGCGAATACGGCAAGAACGTCGGCCGGCTCGAACTCACGCTCAACGAGGACGGTACGGTCGACCATGAGGCCGCCATCGCCGCCTACCGCCACGTGCCCGTCGACGACACGGTCATGGGCGATGCCGCCGTCGCCGCTCAGATCGAGGGCTTCCTGCCCGCGCTCAACGACGCCGTGTTCGGCCTGCTCGGCATCACCTGGGACACGCCCGTCGTCGAATCCGACTTCTCGCTCACGATTGAAGGCATGCAGGAAAACAACACGGGCGATCTCGTGGCCGACGCGCTGCGCGTCGCCTCCGCCACGGCGCTGCCCGACGACCCGCCGCTCATCGCGATCACGGCCGGCGGCGTGCTGCGCGCCCCCATGCTCGCGGGCCAGAGCGGCGTGTTCTGGGCCGAAGACGCCTACGAAGTCATCCCGCTCGGCATGGGCCCCGACGGCGACGTGGGCTATCCGCTCGTCAGTTTCTATCTCACGGGCGACGAAGTGCGCCAGGGCATGGAAATCACCACCACGGGCGCCGCGCTGGTCGGCAACACCTTCTTCCTGCAGATCTCGGGGCTGCGCTTCGAGTACGACCCGGCGGGGCGCGGCTTCAACCGCGTGCTCAACATCTATCTCGGCAACGAAGTCGACGGCTACAGCGAAACGCCGCTCGACACCGACCCCGAGAACCCCGCGCTCTACCGGGTGGTGGTGAGCCAGTACCTGGCCGACATGATCGGCACGGTGACCGACGTGTCGTACGGGCTGCTCGAAATCGTGCCGAAAGACGCCGCCGGCGTGCCCATCCCCCTCGAAACCATGGCCGACTACCGCATCGATGCCGACGCCGTGGCCCCGGGGGTGCAGGAAATCAAGGAGTGGCAGGCGCTCATCGAGTACCTGATGGCCATGCCCGACACCGACAGCAACGGCATCGCGAATCTCGAAGCCCGCTATGCCGCCCCGCAGGGCCGCATCGTGCCGGTCACCGAGTAGGCCGCGGGCCCCGCGGACTCCCGCCCGCGGGGCCCTTCGCCCTCAGTTCTTCGCGCAGAAGATGACTTCCTGGTAGGCCGGCATGTTGGCGCCGGCGCCGGAGACGCCGGTGCTCGTGGCACTGGCGCTCGCTGAGTGCGCGTGGTCGCCGCCACTCTGGACGGAGACGCCGGTGGCGCTGGCCGTCGCGTAGGCGTAGCTCGTCGGCCAGCCGAAGCCGCCGTTGTCGGGACAGCGCGCGATGCCCCAGTTGCCTTCGCCGTCGCCCGAGCAGTTGAAGTCGTCGTTGTGACTCCAGAGCGTGTGGAGGTGCCCGGGGTCGCTCACCCCGTGGCCGTGGGCGCCGCCGCTCGCCACGCTCACCGACACGTCGTGGGTGTGGTTGACCAGAACGGCGTTGTCGTCGCCGCCCTGCCCCAGCGAGCCCGCCGTGCCCGTTGGCTCGCCGCGCGGGAAGCGACCGCGCAACGCCTGCACCTCGCTCCAGCCCGTGGGACAGTTGCCGAGGAACATGGAGATCATGCCCGTCGGGATGGGCGCGTATTCGACGCCGTTGAAGCGAATGGTGCCCGTGACGTTGAGGCCGCCCTCGACGATGGCGCCGCCCGTAAGGTTGGCCTCGCCGCTGACGCCGAGGTCGCCGTCGACGAGCGCGTCGCCGGAGACGAGCGCGGAGCCGCCGACCTCGAAATCACTCGTGACCGTCGCCGCGCCGCCCACGACGAGGTCGCCGGAGATGAGGGTGTTGCCCGTGACATCGAGGGTGCCGGACGTGGGCGTCAGGCCGCCGGACAACTCGACGTTGCCCGCAATGGCCATTCTGCCGGCCGACAGTGTGAGCGTCGAGACGCACCAGGCGGCGAGTTGGCCGTCGGGATCGCTGCCGCCCGTGCCGTGATCGACGACGGTGATGAGCCACAGGCCGGCCGGATTGCGGCCGAGCCAGTCGGAGAGATCGCCGGCGGCAAGCGGCTGCTCGGGGAAGCTGAGGTTCAAGTCGCCCTCGGCGTTGCCCGCGCACTCGCCCTCGGGGTAGCCCGGCACGCTCTGGCCGCACCAGAGCACGTACTCGACGCTGTCGGGGCCGACGAGCGTGATGCGCAGGTAGTTGGGGTCGGAGTTGCCCAGGATGTCGACGCTGACGTGCAGCTCTTCGGCGATGCCGACATCGGGAAAATCGAGGATGTCGGAGACGCCGAGCAGCAGGGCGTTCGGGATGTCGAGCGGCGTGTTTTCGCTGCACGCACCGTCCTGGAACTCGTTCGTGAGGATGCCGTTCGAGACCTCGTCGAGGCCGTTCGCCGGCAAGCCGAACAAGGGGGCGTTGCAGGTCCAGTCGGTGCCGTTGAACTCGGGCACGTCGCCCTTGGCGCAGTTCATCTGCCCGAGCGTCTGGCCGAGCGCGGCAATGTCGGCGGGCGTCGCATAGTCATCGCTGCACGCCCAGTCGCTGCCGTCGAAGACCAGGATGGCGTCGGCGGCGCAGCTCACCTCGGCGAGCGGCGCGGCGGCCAAGGCATCGAGTTCGCCCTGCGTGGCCGGGTCGAAGCCAAGCGCCCCGGCGGCGACGCAGCCCGTGCAGGAGAGCGCCGTGGCGAGGTCGGCGCGCGTGGCATGCACGCTTTCGTGGGCGTAGGGCACGCTCACGAGCCGCTGGCGCGGCAGCGGATCGTCGCTGCCGACCTGCACGCCGAGCCAGAGCTGCGGCTGCGTCTCGAACGCCGCCGTGGGCAGCGGGTTGCCCGCGTCGGCGCCGAGGTAGGCGCCGTAGACGCCGCCGCGCACGACGACGTTGTCGAGGGTTTCGGCCCAGAGTTCGGTGCCGCCGAGCTCGGCCGAGTGCAGGCTGAAGCGCACGGCAAGCGTGCCGGAGACGACGTCACCCTGCGCGTCGCGGATGACGCCCTGCACGTTGAGCAAGTTCGGGACGGCGGCACGCGCCCCGAGCGACGGGGCGGCGATGCAGGCGAACAACATCGCGAAAACCAATCGTTTGGTGGTCATGATCGCTGCTCCTCAGTATGCGGCGTCGCGCGCCGCAACAACCCGGTGGCCCGGGGGCTAAGGCTCCTGAATGCTTGTGAAATAGCCCATGTCGCACGTGTAGCCCGCCCCGTAGGGCGCGCTGAGACCGATCGGCACCGTCAGGCCGACCCCGAATTGCACGACGTAGCTGCCGCCTTCGCCGCCGCCGGGGCTGCCGGCGCCGAACCCGGCGACGGACGGCCGGACGACGCTCGCGCAGACCGGCGGGCTCTGCTCGGTCGCCCCCGTGCAGTACGCGTCGGCAAACGGCGCGCATTCGAGCGCCTTGACGGTTGTGCCGCAGGCCGAGTCGTCGGCCACCGGCGTGAAGCCGCACGTGCCGTCGACGCAGGTGGCATCGACCCGCTCGCCCTGACACGTGGCCGCATCGTCGCAGACCGCCGGGCTGCGATAGTCGGCCGGGCAGTCGGCGGGCACGCCGCAGCAGTCGCCGAAGGCGCAGCAGAAACCGTTTTCGCAGTATTCGCTGTCGCAGTCGGAGTCTTCGTTGCAGGCCGTGCCGGGCGGCTCGTCGGCCACGCAAACGCCGTCGTCGCAGTGCGCGGCCTCGTCGCAGTGCCAGTCGCGCGTGCAACTCGTGGCACACGTCGGGGCCCCCTGTTCGGGCAAACCCGTGCAGAACACGGATGGGTAGAGGCCGCAGTCGCTCGCGACCGTGGCGGCGTCGCAGGCCGTGTCGTCGTCGCCCGCCGGCTCGGAGTCGCACACGAACCCGGCGCAGACCGCGTCGCTGCGCGATCCCTGGCATGTGGCCGGGTCGTCGCAGGCGTAGAGTGGGCCGTAGCCCGCGGGGCAGTCATCGGCCGTGACGCAGCAATCGCCCGTGGCGCAGCAGTAGCCGTTCTGGCAGTGGCCGCTCTGGCATTCGGCGGAGTCGCCGCAGGCCTGGCCGTCGGGCAGGTGCGACAGGCATTCGCCGAACACACAGTAGATGCCGGGGTCGCACTGTTCGGGCCCCGAGCACGCCGCGGGGCACTGCGGCGCGAGCTGTTCGGCCGCGCCCGTGCAGTAGACCGCTGGATAGAAGCCGCAGTCGCTCGCGAGCGTGGCGGCCGTGCAGGCCGTGTCGTCGGGCGTGCTCGAACCGAGAAAGCAGGTGAAGGAGACGCAGCTCGGGTCGCGGCGCGAGCCCTGGCACGTGCCGGGGTCGTCACAAGCAAACGCAGGCCCGTAGGCCGGCGGGCAGTCGCCGCCCGCGTTGCAGCAGTCGCCGCTCACGCAGCAGAAGCCGTTTTGGCAATGGTTCGACTGGCATTGGGCGGCCTCGCCGCAAGCCGAGCCGTCGGGCAGCAGGGCCAGGCAGGCGCCCGCCACGCAGAACATGCCGGGGTCGCATTCTTCGGGCACGCTGCACGTCGCCGGGCATTCGGGCGTTTCCTGATCGGCCTCGCCGGTGCAGAAGACGCTCGGGTAGGCGCCGCAGTCGCTCGCCTCGGTTTCGCCGTCGCAAGCCGTGTCGTCGGCGATGGGGTCGGTGGAGCCGCACCCGAAATCGACGCACGTGGCGTCGACGCGGCTGCCCTGACACGTCGCCGGGTCGTCGCAGGCCGGGGCAAGCCCGTAGCCGGCGGGGCACGCGTCGGGGGTGGCCGGGCAGCAGTCGCCGGCGGCGCAGCAGAAGCCGTTGCCGCAATGGCTGCTCTCGCAGTCGAGGTCGATGAGGCAGTCGCTGCCGTCGGGCAACGACTGCGGGCAACGCCCCGTGCCGAGCGCCGCGTAGAAGATGGCCTGCGCATCGCCCGCCGAGACCAGACCGTCGCCGTTGCAGTCGGCCGCGCACATCTCGGTGGGCGACGGCTGGTACTGGCCAAGCGCGATGTAGAACGCCAGCTGCGCATCGCCCGCCGAGGTCTGACCGTCGAGCGACACGTCGCCGTTGTGGATGCAGGGTTCGCGTCCGTCGAACTTGCCGGCCGGCCGGGCGGCGGCCGTGAGCCCCGCCTGCCGGACGGCGGGACGGGAGTCGTCCCCCGGGGCGGGACTCGCCGCCGGCGCAAGCGTTTCTCCGCCGCCGGGCGCATCGCCGCGGGCGTCGGGGCCCGCGCGCGACGGGAATGCGCCGGGCTCGTCGGGGGCCCCGAGACAGCCCATGACGGCAAGCCCGCCGAGTAGACAGAGCCAGCGCCCGAGAGATCTCATGATCCTTGCCTCCATCGTGGGATTGGCCGCGCCCGCGCGGCCCGGCCGAAGTTCCGAACGTGCCACCGCCCACGCCGCCAGCACGCCCGCAGAGGGGAACGCCGCCTTGGCGTCCCCGCCATGGGCTGCGCCCGCCCGCTCGAATCGAACGGGACGAAGACGCAAAAAGGGACTCGTACACGCCAGCCACGGCACCGAACCGATGCCGTCGACCTTACCACCAAGCGCCGGTGGGCCTCAACGGGCCGCGCGGGGGCCGGCTTGACGGCGCGGGAGCGCCGGCTTATGAGCTGCCCCACCACGGGCTGGCGCCGCCGGGTTGGCGCCGTCCCGGCAGGAAGGGTTGCCGCATGTCGCCCCCCGCCCCGTCGTCGCTGTCCCGCTTCGCGCGGCTCGCCGCCCTCGAACGCACGTGGCTCCAGTGCCTCGAAGCGCACGGATACGAACGCGTCTACGTGCCGACGCTGGCCCCGCTCGCGGGCTACGCCGACCGGCTCGGCGAAGACCTGCGCTCCGAGTACCTGACGCTGGTCCTCGGCGACGAGCTCGTGCTGCGGCCCGAGTTCACGTCGGGGGTGTGTCGGCTGGTGCTCGAAGCGGCGCCGCAGGCCGCGCCGCCCGGTGCGGCTGCGTTGCGGCTGCACTACTGCGGCCAGACCTACCGCGTGCAGCGCACGACGGGGCTCTTCCCGCACGAGCGGCGGCAGCTCGGCGCCGAACTCGTGGGGCTCGCGGCGCCGGCCGGCGACGCCGAGATGCTGCGGCTCCTGGCCGCGCTCGCAGAGGCGGCGGCCATCCCCGGGCTGACCCTGTCGCTCGGCCACGCGGCGCTCTTCGGCGCCGTGCTCACCGCGCGCGGAGCGAGCCCGGCGCACGTCGCGCGCGTGCGCCGCGATCTGCTGCGGCTCAAGAATCACGGCGACCGGCTCCGCGGCGGCGACGCCGTGCTCGCGAGTGTGCTGCCGCAGCGCCTCGAAGCGCGCATGCGGCGGGGCGGCTTCGCCCTCGGCGCCGTGCCGGGCGCGGCGGCAGACGCGCCGGCCGAGCCCGAGCGGCTCATCGCCTTCGAGGCCGAGGTGGCGCGCGCCGAGTGGCAGGCCGCCGGGGTGCCGGCCGCGGCGCTCGACCTCGTCGAACGGCGCGGCGAGGCGCGCGGCGACTTCGGCCACGTCGAAGCCTGGCTCGGTGAGGCCGTGGGGCCGAAGACGGCCGAACGGCTGCTCCGGCCCATCGCCGAGGCGCTCGCCGCGGCCGGCCTGCCGCCGACGGCGACCGGCGCCCGAGCGGCCGGCGGCCAGGCTGCGCTCACGCTCCAACTCGACGCCACGGCCGCGCGCGACATCGCGTACTACTCGGGCCTGCTCTTCGAACTGCGCGCCCCGGGGCCGGCCGGCGCGCTTGGCGGCGGCGGGCGCTACGACGGGCTCTACGAAGCGCTCGGCGGGCCCGCCGCGGCGCGCCCGGCGATTGGCCTGGCCCTCGATCTGGCGCGCGTCGCGGCGCTCGAACCCGAAGCGGAGGCGCGCCCATGAAGACCGTGCACGCCGGCAACGAACCCCAGGTACCGCCCCAGAACATCCGCGACGTGGTGCTCACGGGCCACGACCTCACGGTGGCCGAGCTCGTGGCCGTGGCACGCCACCGCGCGCGCGTGCGGCTCGCCCCGGCCGCGCGCGAACGCATCGCGCGCTGCCGCCTCGTCGTCGAGGCGCTCGTCGAAGCGCGGGCCACGGTCTACGGCCTCACGACTGGGTTCGGCTCGAAGCGCGACGTGCCCATCGACTTCGCCGACGCGTTGACGCTGCAACGCAACCTCATCCGCTCGCACGCGTGCGGCGTCGGCCAGCCGCTCGCCGAGGACATCGTGCGCGCCGCCATGCTGCTGCGCGCCAACACGCTGTCGCTCGGGGTCTCGGGGGTGCGGCTCGAAGTCGTCGAGCGGCTCATCGAATTCCTGAACCGCGACGTGTATCCCTTCGTGCCCGAAAAGGGCTCGGTCGGGGCGAGCGGCGATCTCGCGCCGCTCTCGCACCTCGTGCTGGTGCTCATCGGCGACCCGGCGGGGCTCGTCTACGAGACGCAGGCCGCGCCGACCCCGGGCGAATGCGGCGAACGGCTCGGCCAATACGTGGCGCGGCCCGAACGGCGCCGCTTCGTGCCGGCCACGGCCGAAACGCTCGCACGCTTCGGGGTGGCACCGCTGCAGCTCTCGTACAAGGAAGGGCTGGCCCTCAACAACGGCACGCAGATCATCGTGTCCATCGGGGCGCTTACGGCCTACGACGCCGCAAACCTGCTCGCCTCGGCCGAACTCGCCCTGGCGCTGTCGCTCGAAGCGGCGAAGGGTGTCCCCGCGGCCTACGATCCCCGGCTGCACGGCGTGCGCCCACTGCCGGGCCAGGCGGCGGTGGCCGAACACGTGCGGCGCTTCACCGCCGACAGCGAGATCCTCGCCTACACGCTCAACACGGCCCACGTGCAGGCCGCCGAGCGGGCACTCGGCGAACTCGCGAGCACCCTCAACGACCACGCCGCGCGCGCGGCCCTCGACGACGAAGGGCGCGCATTGCGCCTCGAAATGCTCGCCGCGCACGTCGCCCGGGTGGCGGCCCGGCTCGACCCGCTGGCCGAAGACCCACTCGGCGCGCGCGGCGCGGCCCTCGACGCCGCCGACGCCGCGGCGGCGCGCCCGCAGACGGGCCGCGAGCGCGACTCGGCCGCGTTTCGCCGGGCGCTCATGCCCGTGCAGCAGGAAATGGCGCTGCTCTACCGCGAGCTCGCCATGCTGGCGACCGTGCTGCCCGAAGACGACATCGGCAAGCCCCGGGCGCTCTTGGGCCGCGCGCTCCACGCCCTCGAAGCGGCCGTGCCGGTCATCCCGAGCGTGCAGGACGACTACTCGCTGCGCTGCGCGCCGCAGGTGCTCGGCAGCACGCTGCGGGCGCTCGAACACGCGGTCGACGTGCTCACGGTCGACATGAACGCCGCCACCGACAACCCGCTCATCTTCCCGCCGCCGGCCCCGCCCGAACTCGAAGCCGATCCGCCGCGCTACCGCGCGTTTCTGCAGGCCCACATCGACTGGTGCAAGGACGGTGTGCTGTCGGGCGGCAACTTCCACGGCGAGCCGGGCGGCATGGTGCTCGACTACCTCGCGATCGGGCTCGCCGAGCTCGCCAACATCGCCGAACGCCGCGTGGCCCTGCTCGTCGACGGGGCGCGTTCGAACGGCCTGCCGTCGCTGCTCGTGTCGAAGAGCGGGCTCAACAGCGGCTTCATGATTCCGCAGTACACGGCCGCGGCGCTCGTTTCCGAAAACAAGGTGCTCGCGCACCCGGCCACGGTCGATTCGATCCCCACCGCCGAAAACGTCGAAGATCACGTTTCCATGGGCACGTTTGCCGCGCGCAAGTGCCGCGAGGTGCTGCGCAACGCCGAACGCGTCGTCGCCATCGAACTCATCACGGCCTACCAGGGCCTGACGTTTCGCCGGCCGCTGCGCCCGGGTGTGGCCAGTCGCGCCTTGCAGGCGCTGTTTGCCGCGCACGACTTCGAGCCGCTCGACGAAGACCGCGTGCTCTACCCGCTGATCGAACTCGCGACGCGCCTCATCCGCGACGAGTCGGTGGCCCAGATCGCCCGGCAGTTCGCGCCGGCGTGACGGCCGCCGCCGCGCGCCGGCGCGTCCCGGCGCGTCACGAAGGCTCGCGAAACCCGTCGGAATTCGGACGGAAACGGGACGACTCGGCGTCGGCCGCGTCATCGTCGGTGAGCGGTGGCAGCGCCGGCTCGGTCGGCCCCGGGGCGGGCCGGGCCTGGCGCGTCGGGGGCAGCCCCGCCGCGGGTGCGGCGCGACGTGCCCCGGGGTTCGGCGGGGTGGGCGCCCCCCCGGT
>CAYRCM010000144.1:0-7111 GCA_964422715.1 uncultured Myxococcales bacterium
CGAGGGCAGCGCCGCCGGGGCGCTCGCCGAGGCGCAGGCGCTCGCCGAAGCACTCATCGAAGCCGCCGCCGACGCCTGGCTGATCGCCGACGGCGCCGGCCACGTGCGCCAATGCAACCCGGCCGCGCGGCGGCTCTTCGGCCTGCCGCAGACCAGCCCGCCGCACGCGACGCTCGCGGGGCTGCTCGGCCGCGACACGTGGACGGCGGTCGCCACGGCCGGCGATGCGGCACCCGACGCCTGGAGTCGCCCCTGGCCCGCGGCCCTGCCCCGCCCAGGCGGCAGTCTCGACGTACGCACGCGCTGGCGCCGGATCGCGGCCGGCGGGCAGCCGGCCTGGCTCGTACACGTCGCCGAGGTCACGCCGTCCGGCGAGGTCGAACGGCGCCGCGCCTTCGTGTCCCGCCGAGTGCTCGCGGCCCAGGAAGACGAGAGGGCGCGGCTGTCCCGTGAACTGCACGACGAGTTGGGCCAGATTCTGACGGCCGCCCGCATCGAGCTCGGGCTCGTCGAGAAGCGCACGGCCGCGCCCAACGCGGAGGCCGCGCGGGCCCTCGGGCAGACCGTGCGGCTCGTCGAGCACGCGGCCCACGAACTGCGCCGCCTGTGTCGTGGGCTGCGGCCTCTGTTGCTCGACGACCTCGGGCTCGTGCCCGCCGTGCAGCAGCTCATGGACGAATTCCGCACGCTCACCGGCATCGAGGCGGCCCTCGACGTGCAGTGGCACGAGCCGCCGGGCGGCATTCCGCACGAGGCGGCACTCTGCGCGTACCGCATCCTCCAGGAATCGCTGACCAATGTGCGCCGCCACGCCCGCGCGAAACACGTGCAGGTCTCGCTCGCCGCACGCCCGCGGGACATTCTGCTGTCGGTGTACGACGACGGCGCCGGCTTCGACCTCGCCCAGATCGAACATTCGCGCGGCTTCGGGTTGATCGGCATGCGGGAGCGCGCCAGCCTCGTCGGCGGCACGCTCGACGTCCGCTCGGCCCGTGGGGAGGGCACGCGCATCGTATTCCGCGCCCCGTTCGAGGCCCTCGACGACGACCCGCGTGCGCCCGCCGGCCCGGTCGCCGCCCCCGCGGCCACCGAGGCCCCGCCGACCGAGACGTTGTAGCAAATACCGGGAACGCCAAAGCGCGGTTCTCGCCATGGAGAAATCGCCGCTTCGCCGATGGGAGCGGCGCCGCGCGCCGGCAAGCTCTTCGCTCATGGCGGTGCGCGCCGCATCGCCCGACACGGAAAGCGGAATCCGGTCGCCCATGGCGCCCCCATCGACCCCGGCGAAACGCGACGCCCGGCCGCCCGCGGGCTTGATGGCCGGTCTGCGGGTCTTGCTCATCGAGAGCGAGGAACGCTTCCGCCACAGCGTGCTACAGGGCCTCGAAGCGCACGGGTTCCGTGTGGTCGACACGAGCGACGGACGCACGGCGCTCGCGCTGCTGCGCTGGCATCGCATCGACGTGGTGCTGCTCGACGGCGAGTTGCAGGGCCCGGCCGGCGAAGGCCTGCTGCTCGACATCAAGCGCCTCGTGCCCGACGTGCCGGTCATCGTGCTGACCGGTTTCGCCCACGAGGAGTCCCCCGCGGGCAACGGGCGCCTCGAAGCCTTCGCCTACCTTGAAAAGCCCTGCTCCTCCGAGGCCATCGTCGACGCCGTTCTCGCGGCCGGGCGCGAGCGCCTGCGCACCCGCAGCCGCGTGGCCGACGGGCCCCCCCCCAAGGCAGCCCTGCGCGCCTGGCTCCGGGGCCGGCACGGGTCGCGGCCCGGCGTTCTCGTCGGCTGCGCGCTCGTCGTGGCGGCCGCGGCGTTTCTGCCCGTGCCCCAGAGCCTCGAACGACTGGCCGCGACCCCGAAGCAGGGTACGCCGGGCGAGCTGCTGACGGGCTACCCCGCCTACCGGGAGCTCGCCCCCGGGGCCACCATCGCCGAGCACTATGGCCGTCTGCTCTACGGCGAACGCGCGGCCGGCGCTGCCGCCTCCGAGGCCGCCCCGAGCCCGCACGACACGGGACGCAAGGCGCTGCTGATGTGGGCGTTCGTGCTCGTGGCCGTGGCGTGCTTTGCGACGGGGGCCTTGCCCATCCCCGTCACGGCGCTGCTCGTCGGGCTGCTGATGTACGGCTTTCGCATCTTCCCACCCGACCTCGTGGCCCGCGCGTACGCGCGCGACGCCGTGGTCTTCGTCATCGGCATGTTGGCGCTCGCGGGCGGCCTCACGCGCAGCGGCCTCGGGCGTCGCCTCGGCCAATGGCTGCTGCGCGTCGGGGGCGCCCGGCCCGCGTTCCTCTTCGTCGTGTGTCCGCTGGTCGCCACGCTCGCGGCCCTGCTGCCGCTGCACGGCGTCGTGGCGCTCGTGGCGCCCATCGGCGCGGGGCTCGGGCTCGCCGCGACGGCCAGCGGCAGCGCGGGCCCGGCCCGCGCGTTCGTCGTTGCCCCGGTGCTGGCCACGTGCTTCGCGGCCAACTTGGGCAGTGCCGGTTCCCCGGCTGCCGCGGGCCGCAACGCGCTCATGCTGGGGGTGCTCGGCGAGCACGGAGCGGCCCCGGGCTTCGCCGAGTGGCTGAGCCTCGGCCTGCCGCTCGCGCCGCTCTTCGGGCTCGCCGTGGCGCTCTACTTCAGCCTGGTGTTTCGCCGCGGCCTCGCCAGCCGCACGAGCGGGCAGGCCGCCCAAGCCGCCCGGGCGCAGGCACGCGGGCTCGGCCGCTTCGGCCGTGCCGAGGCGGCCGTTGCGACCGTACTGGCCGGCGTGCTGGTCCTGCTCGTCACGGCGAGCGACACCCTGGGGCTCGGCGGACCGGCGCTGCTCGGGGTCGTGGCACTGTCCGTGTTGCGCGTCATCGGCTGGCGCGATCTCGCACGCCTGCCCTGGGACGTCGTGGCGCTCATCGCCACGGCCTGCGCGCTCAGCAGCGGGCTCTCGTTGACGGGCGGCGCAATTTGGGCCGCCGAAGGGCTCACGAGCGTGCTCCCGGAGCCGCTCGCGGGCGGCATCGGGCTCGGCGTCCTCGGGGCCCTCTGTGCCGGCCTGCTCACGAATGTGCTCGGCGATGGCGCCACCATCGCGCTGCTCGGCCCGCTGACCGCCCCGCTGGCCGCGGCCGGGGGCAGTTCCCCGGGGCTGCTGGGCCTCGCCATCGCGATGGCGGCCGCTTGCGGCAACGTCCTGCGCTTCGGCACGCCCAACAACGCCGTGGCCTACTCGCTGGCCAAGCACCCCGAAAGCGGCGCCCCGCTCTTGAGCGCGCGCGACTTCCTCGTGCACGGCGCGGCCGTGACGGCGTTGGCGCTCGTGCTGTTCAGTATCGTCGGCCTCGCGGGCCTGTGGCCCCTGCTCGGGCTGTCCTGACGAGGAGTTGCCGTGACGACCCGCCACGTCTCCGACCTGATGCTGTCCATCGACGAGTACGCCACGATCTCGGCCGATTGCACCGTCCAGGAAGCCCTCCAGGCCTTGAGCAAGGCGCAGCTCGGGCTCACGTACGACCGCCACCACCATCGTGCCGTGCTGGTGCTGTCCGACGCCGGCCTCGTCGTCGGCAAACTCTCGCACTGGGCCGTGCTGCGCAGCCTGCGGCCCGAGGGGCTCAACGCCGGCGATGTCGTGACCCTCTCCCGCGCGGGAGTGCCCGCCGACGTCATCGACGGGCTTGCGCGCACGCTCGCGGCCGCGCCCGCGGCACTCGGCCGCCTGTGTGCCGCGGCGGCCGGGCTGCGGGTCGGCGACGTCATGGAGCCGCTCGGCGAGCGCATCGCCCCCGACGCGCCGCTCACCGAGGCCATCCGCGCGTTCGTCGACTCGCGCGCGCAGTCCATCCTGGTGGCCCGCGACGGGCGAGTCATCGGCATCTTGCGCCTGAGCGACGTCTTCGAAGAGGTGGCCGAGCGCATTCGCGCCGGCGCCGGCGAACCGCTCAATCGGCCGCGATGAGCCCCCGCCGCACGGCGAAGCGCGTCAGATCGGAGTTGTTGCGCAGATTGAGTTTTTCGAGGATGCGGCTGCGGTACGTTTCGATGGTGCTGAGGCTCAGGTGCAGTTCCTGCGACACTTCGCGGGTCGTACTGCCGCGCGCGAGGCGGACGAGCACCTGCATTTCGCGGTTCGAGAGCGTCGATTCCGGCGCCCCCTCGTCGGCCGTGCCCATGCGCCCGATCATGCCTTCCATGATGGACGGGGTGACGTAGATGCCGCCGCGGGCCACCTTACGCACGGCCTGCAGCAGCTCGTCGGTGGCCGCCACCTTGACGATGAAGCCGGCCGCCCCCGCGCGAATGAGGCGAATGGCGTATTCCTCGTTGGCGTGCATGGTCAAGATGAGCACGCGCGCGCTCACTTTCAGTTCGACGAGTTGACGCGTCGTTTCGAGGCCGTCCTGGTCGGGCAGGCCGTAGTCGAGCAGCACGACGTCGGGCCGGTGCTGCTGGCAGAGCCGCACGGCCTCGCGCCCCGAGCCGGTTTCGGCCACCACGTCGATGTCGTCTTCGCCTTGGAGCAGGCGGCAGAGGCCCTCGCGAACGAGGGTGTGGTCGTCGACGACCAGCACGCGAATCATGCGAGACTTCCCCCGTGCGAGGGCCCGACCCGGGGCCGGCCGCGGCTACTCGTCACATTTCTTGCGGCCGAGTTGGATGCTCTTGTCGAGCGCCTTGAGATCGTTCTGCAACTTCACGAGCCGGGGCCCGGCGGCCGCCGCCGTGATCAGTTCGCGCGCCGACACCACTTGGTCTTCGGCCTGATCGAGGTGCTCGCAACGGCGGGTTTCCTCGAAACGCGCGAGATGCGACCAGGCCATGGCGTAGTCGGCAAGCCCCTGGAGAATCGCCACCCACTCGGGTGCCAGATCGGTGAGCAGGCTCACCTTGCCCCGGAAGCAGGCGCTCGCATCGGAGGCCCCGTCGATGGCCGGGGCGTAGTTCTTGTCGCGCAACGCCTGGGCGGCATCGTCCATGAGTTTCTGGCAATCGTCGAGTTTGCCGTCGAGCGGATCGGCCCGGAGCGAGCCCACGCTGAGCACGAAGGTTGCGGCGATGACGATTCGGGCGATCATGGCTTCCCTCCTCTCTGGTGTGGCGACGCGCCCCCCAAAACACGCCTACACCAAACAGCGGCTGCGGGCGCATGTCAACCCGAGGGGGCGCACGGCGCACCCGCAGGGGTCGTGCCCTGCCCGTTCGGCGAACCGGCCGCGGGCCTCAGCCGGCGCTCTCGCCCGGCGCGGGGCGCGTCCACTCGACGTAGGCGTAGGCGTTGTGGTTGTGGATGGATTCGAGGCTCTCGCTCTCGACGGCAAACCAGCGGATGTTGTCGTCGGCGCGGAGCCGCACGGCCACTTCGCGCACGAGATCCTCGACGAACACCGGATGGGCGTAGGCGCGCTCGGTGACGTACTTCTCGTCGACGCGCTTCAGCACCGAGTACACCTCGCTCGACGCGCACGCCTCGACGAGCGTCACGACGTCCTCGATCCACACGAGTTCGCGAAAGCGCAGCGCCACGCGCACGAGCGCCCGCTGGTTGTGCGCCCCGACGTCCGAGATCTCTTTCGAGCAGGGACACAGGGTGGTGACGGGCACCTTCACTTCGAGGCCGATGTCGACCTTGTCGGTGGCCTCGCCGCGCAGCGTGCACTCGTATTCCATGAGCCCCTCGGCGCCGGACACGGGGGCCCGCTTGCGGATGAAGTACGGAAAGGCGATCTCGACGTAGGCGCGCTCGGCTTCGAGCCGCGCCCGCATCTGGCGCAGGATGTGCGGCACCTGTTCGATGGCGATTTCGCCGGCGTGTTCGTTCAGCAATTCCACGAACCGGCTCATGTGCGTGCCTTTGGCCTCGCGGGGCAGGTTCACGTACATGTGCACGCTCGCGACCGTCGATTGGCGGCCGCGACTGCGGTCGAGCACGCGAATGGGGTAGCGGATGGAACGGATGCCCACCTTCATGAGCTCGACGTTGCGGTGGTCGGGCAGAGACTGCACGTCGGCGAGCGGCTCGGCGAGGTCGGGCACGTTCGGTCGGGCAGCAGCCACAGCCACCGCGGCCGGGGCCACGGCAGCGCAGCCGAGGCGGCGTTCACGCATGGGGATCCTCCTCTCGGCTGCGCGGCGGCCCCTCAGCCTGCCGCCGAAAGGCGCGCACCGTGTTGGCGAGCAGCATGGCGATGGTCAGGGGGCCGATGCCGCCCGGCACCGGCGAGATGGCGCCCGCCACGGCGCAAACCGGCTCGTAGTCGACGTCGCCGACCAGGATGTCGCGCCCGGCCGGGGTCTGGCCCACGCGATTGATGCCCACGTCGAGCACCGTGGCGCCCGGCTTCACCATGTCGGCGGTGACGGTGCGCGGCGCCCCGGCGGCGACCACCAGGATGTCGGCCTGCCGGCAGTGCGCGCCGAGGTCGCGGGTACCCGTGTGGCAGAGGGTCACCGTGGCGTTCGGGCCGGGGCGCTTGGCGGCGAGGAGAGCCGCGAGCGGGCGGCCGACGAGCAGCGAACGGCCGACGACCACGACGTGCGCGCCGTCGGTCGCGATGCCCGCGCGCTGGAGCAGCGTGAGGCAGCCAAGCGGCGTGCACGGCACGAAATTCGCGCGCCCCGCGAGCAGGCGGCCCAGGTTCAGCGGGTGGAAGCCGTCGACGTCCTTGTCGGGGCGCAGGTCGGCGAGCACCCGGTCGGGGTCGAGGGGCCGCGGCAGCGGCAGCTGCACGAGGATGCCGTGAACGTCGGGGTCGGCGTTGAGCCGCCGAACGGCCGCGCCAAGTTCGGCGGCCCCCGTGCTCTCGGGCAGGTGCAGGGCCGACGAGCGAATGCCGACCTTGGCGCAGGCGCGCACCTTGTTGCGCACGTACACGCTCGAGGCGGGGTCGTCGCCGACCTGCACGACCGCCAGACCCGGCGCGCGGCCCGTGGCGGCGACGAGTGCCGCCACGTCGGCCGCAATTTCGGAATGGATGGTGCGCGCCAACGCGGCGCCGTCGAGAATGCGGGCGCTCATGGTCCCTCTTTCGCGCCGCGGAGTCGCGCGGCCGGCAGCCCCACGGGGGGGCGCGGCGCAGTCTAGGCAGAGGGCCCGCGCAGGGTCAAGCCGCGCCCGCGCCGCCGCCCACCACGGGCCAC
>CAYRCM010000144.1:7211-15450 GCA_964422715.1 uncultured Myxococcales bacterium
GCCCGGTAGCAATTTGCGGCGTCCCGGGGCAAGGTAGGGGCCGCTGCCGGGCCCCACGTCCATCGGCGGCCCGGGGAGGAAGGTTTCCATGATCGAACGCCATGTCATCCTGGGTGTGCACGTCCTCAACCGCCTGACCCGCGCCGCCGACGTGCAACGCATCCTCACCGAGAACGGCTGCCACATCAAGACGCGCATCGGGCTGCACGATGTGCAGGGCGCGCTCTGCGCCCCCGGCGGGCTGCTGCTGCTCGAACTCGTCGGCACGCCGGACGACGGGGCGGCCCTCATGACGCAACTCGGCGCCATCGACGGGCTCCAGGTGCAGCGCATGGTCTTCGAACACTGAACGTCCCGGCGCGCGGGCAGAGGAAGCGCGTCATGCACGGCCAACCCACAATCGGCGTTCTCGGCGCGCTGGCGCTCGCCGCGGCGCTCTGTGGCTGCGGCATCGTGAGCACGGGCGGGGCCGACGCGGCCGGACCGGGCGACGGGTTTGGCGCGGGCCTCGACGGCGGCATCCGCCATCCCGGCGACGGGTTCACGCGAGGGGTCGACGGCGTCGGCGCGCGGCGCGCCGACGCCCCGGCCCCCGACGGCGGCGACCGCGACGTCCCCCTCGCCGATGCCGACGGGGCATCGGGCCCCCCCGACGCCGCCGCGCCGGACGCCCCGGCCCCCGATCTCGGCCCGCCAACCGATGCCCCGGCCGACGCCCCGGCCCCCGATCTCGGCCCGCCAACCGATGCCCCGGCCGACGCCCAGGCCCCCGACGCCCCCGCCCCCGATCTCGGCGGGCCCACCGACGCCCCGGGCGACGCCGTGTCAGCCCCCGACGCCCTCCCCCCGCCCGACGCCCCAACGCCCGACCTCCCCGTGCCCGACGCGGCAACGCCCGACGTCCCCGCGCCCGACACGGGCCCGCCGCCCGTCGGCTGCGACTTCACTTACGCGTCCGAGTTCGTCTACGACCGCGCGCTGCCGGCCGGCGGCCCCCCGCCGCCCCCCGACGTCGATCTGGGCGGCCCGGCGCCCGTGGCCGCCGTCGCCCACGCCGAGCCGGCGCCGCGCTACCTCTACGGCGCGCGCCCCGCCCAGCCGAAGGACGGCCGCGACATCGTGCTGCCCGGCTACGACGACAATCTCCCGCGCTTCGAGCGCGCCACGGCCTGGCAGACGCCCACGCGCTGCTACGAGACGCCTACCGGCGGCCGCTGGCTTCACGAAGGCGAGGCCTACGCGCTCTACGCGCACATCGCCACGGCCACGACGGGGGTGGCGCTCGACCAGCGCGCCGGCGTGCGCTCCATGGTCGGGCTGCGCGGCGCCTACCCCGGCACGTTCGCGTGGCACGGCAACCTGCCGAACCGCTTCAACGACACGCTCGTGCTGCTCTGGCGCGACGCCGATCTCACCCCGCACGTGCGCGAATTCCCGGCCAATACGGACACGGGTGCCTACGACTTCGGGGTCGATTCGTCTTCGAGCCTGCGCCCGAACCGCCGCTACCGCTACGAGAACGGCTGGCACCGCGACTACAACGCGCTCGCCATCGTCGAGTCGGGCTACCGGGTGCGCGACGACACGAACCACAATGGCCACTGGGACAGCGACCGCAACGGCTGGCTGCCGCCGACGAACGTCGCCGACCACGATCGCGCCGGCAGCGAACACAACATCCACATGGGCGCGGTCGACGCGCCCCTCGGCACGGCGCCCATCGACACCTGGTCGGCGGGCTGCCAGGTCATCCCGGGCAGCGCGAACTGGCTCGCCTTCATCACGGCCGCCTGGACCAACACGGGCGCCTCGGTCGACTACTTCCTGATCGATGTGCGCGACATCGCGCCCGAGGTCTTCGCGCCCTGTACGCCCGACGGCAGCCCCGCGTGCCCCTTCCCCATCGCCGCCTTCCCGTTCACGGCGCACGACGACACGAGCCTCGCCGCCACGTCGAACTTCGACGGCTACAACTGTTCGCCGGCCGACGAATCGGGGCCCGAGGTGGTCTACGTGTTCACCACCGACCGCGCGGGCACGTTGAGCGTGGCCGTCGACTGCGCCGACCCGGTCGTCGACATCGACGTACACCTGCTCGACGGCGCCGACGCCCGCGCCTGCCTCGCCCGCGACCATTGGTCGTTCGACTACGATCTCAGCCCCGGACGCTACTGGATCGTGGCCGACAGCTACGCCGAGGACGGCAACGTCTACGCCGGCCCCTATACGCTGACGGTCACCTTCGAATAGCCGCCCCGGCCCCCCCCCGCGCGCCGCAGATGACGCTTGCCGTTTTCGCGGGTTGCGCTATTGTCGACGCCGTCCCGTGAAAAAATCGATGCCCTCCGTGAAACCTTTTTGGGGGGCCGGTTTTTCTCTGGGTTGTCAGGCCACGCGGGAACCGGCAACGACGCGGCGCCCGCCAGCCCCAGCAACAGGGAGGTCACGCCATGCGCAGCAGGAACTGGACCCTTGTGTTCTCCGTCGTCGGTCTCTTGGGGTTCGCCCCCCTCGGGTGCGACAGCGACGGCGGCAGCGGTGAGCCCGCGGTCGACGAGTACACCGAGGCGCTGCCCGACCAGCAGATGCTCATGATGTCGCTCACCGAAGACGAGGCCCAGCAGCAGGCCCTCACCGAGGGCATCTACCAGGCGGCGCTCGTCAACGACCCGTCGCAGATCCAGGCCCGCGCCCAGGAAATCGCCGACCGCGTCAACGCCGCCGTCGAAGAGACGCAGGCCATCATCGACGCCAACATCGAGGGCGTCACGCCCACCGAGACCACCGTCGGCCGCTTCCTCTGCCGCGTGTGGGAGAAGGATATCGACGCCAACCACTGGCGGCTCGCGGTCTGCGAACGCGACCTCGCGGCCAAGCGCTACTTCTTCTCGCTCTACGGCTGGCCGCTCACGGGCACCGAGGCCGACAAGATGCTGGTCCTCGCCGGCGAAGGCCGCATCCTGCCGCGCTTCGACGGCAAGCGGCGCGGCGCGGGCCGCATCGGCTACAACTTCGACAACTGGAACGCGCTCACGGGCCAGGGCCCCACGGGCAAGGCCGCCATCGGCTACCGCGCGGCGGGCCGGCTACGCCAGCTCCACGTCGGGCTGCGCGACCTCCTGCCCGAGGGCCAGACCACCCCGCGCTCGGCGCTCTACCGCTTCGCGCACGTCATCGGCAAGGGCGGCCACCTGCGCTTCGTGGTCGACGACGACGTGGTCAAACCCGAGGGCAACGGCTTCGTGATGGGCGAAGACGGCATCATCGAACTCGCGCGGGCCGGTCTCGACTGGGCGCGCGGCATCGGTGCCCGGGCGACCGCGCGGGTCTGCGGCGGCTCCGTCGGCGAAGGCCAGTGCGTGTTCGTGCGCCAGTGCTGGAAGGCCGACAACCGCGTGACCTTCGAAGACCTCCGCGCCGTGCTCACGGGCGAAGAAGCGTCGCCCTGGGATCCGGCCGCCTGCCCGGCCGACGACGCGCTGCCGCTGCCGCCGTCCGAGGTACCCACCGAAGAGGACACGACGGTGCCCGAAGACAGCACGGGCGAAGTCCCCGGCCCGGCGGTCGACGAACCCGCCGAGATGACCGACATCGAGAACGCGCCGGTCGAGTAGCCCCACCGCCCCACCGCCCCGCCCCGCCCCGTCCCGCCGCCCCGTCCGCCCTGCCGCAGCCACCGCCCGCCGCCAGCCCGCCCGCGCCGCGGCACCGCGCCCGCGGCCGAAGCCCCGGGCACCGGGGCATGCCGAATGCGCGCGCCCGCGGACCCCGCGTTGTCCCGCGGCGGGGAGCATGCTATGTCTGCAAGCACCTTCTGACCGGAACTAGGGGCTCACCGTGCGCGAAGACCCGACCGGAATCCCGCGGCGCCAGACCGGGTGGCGCACCACGGTCGTCTGCTGCCTGTTTCTGGCGCGTTGCGGGAGCAACGCTGCGCCGGCCGGGGACACCGGGCCGGCCGACCAGGCGCGACTGCAAGACAGCGTCGGCGAGACGGCCCCGGGAGACGCGACCGCGCCCGAGCCGGAGTTGGCCGGGCCCGACGGCGCGGCCGAGACCGAGGGTCGCGGCGACGTTGCCGACGCGCCGGATGTCGTCATCCGCGACGGGATGGTGGCGTTGACCCTGAGCGCCGACGGGGTCTTGACGCAGGACGTGCTGCTCGGGGGCCCGGGCGGGGTCCATCTGCAACTGCCGGCCGGGACGGCCGTCCTGCCCGGGGACGAGAGCGCGCTCGACGGCGCGGTCGAGCTGCGCATCGAGGCCGGGCCCGCCGCCCAGGCGCCGCAGGTCTCCGAGGCGACCGTCATCCAGCACGTGCGGGTCTCGCTCCGCGTCGCCGGGCAAGAGCGTCCGTGCCTGTTCGTCGCAGCTTCGGAGCAGGGCGCGGCCCCGTTGCTCCGCTTTCCGCCGCATGCCGCGCTGCCGGCCGAGTCCGTGTCTTCCCTGTACGGGCTCGAAGAAGAACCCGGCCTCTTCAAGAGCCTCGGAGAGTGGGTCTTTCTGACGCGCGGCTCGGCCCTGTCGAACGGTACGCCGTTTCGCCCGCTCGGAACCGGCCAGTACGCCCAGGTGCTCCACGGCGATGCCGAATCCGCGCCGCTGCCGATCGGCTGGGAACTGATCGCCCCATCGGACCAACCGGTCTTCATGGTCAAGGTGGTCGAGCGCGACACGGCCGAATACCTGGGCTCCTCGTTCTTTGAACCCGGGGATCTCGGGCCGCACGCGGTCGGCCCCCCCGACGAGACCATCTGGCTCTGGCTCGAGCCCGCCGGCAGGGGGCAGGTCGTCCACGTCCGGTCGAACTACGGCAACCTGCCGGTCATCTACGCCGCCCCCTACGACGGCCCCTTCCGCCCGCTCGAGGTGCGCGGCCCCTACCTGGTCGACGGAACGGCCACCGACACGGTGCTCGAACACCCCTATCTCGACCGCGAACAGCCGTATCTCGGTGCGCTCCACATCCTGGTGAACGCAGACCACGGCGGCTTCAGTGACTTGCGGCGGGATGTGCTGCTGCCCTTGCGCGCCCAGGGGGGAGAAGTGCGCTTCGTCGGCCTGGACTTCTTCCGCCGCACCGCGCAGGGCTACGTCGCCATGGTCCGGGTGGGCACGCACGAGTCGGGGCTTTCGTATGTGCGCAGCCATCGGTTCCAGTCGTACACCCCCGTGCTGGAACGAGTGACCGCGCGCGAGGTCCTGAGTCGTCGGATGGTGGTTGCGATATCCGAGGTCTGGACCGACCCGTCGAGCGGGCTGACGTGGTGGGCCGACTGCGCCCAAGATGTCGATCACCCAGGGGCGGTGGCTTTCTGCGAGGCGCTCGACGCGGGCGGGTTTGGCGACTGGCGCCTGCCGACCATCTCCGAGTTGCGCACGCTGTTCCTCGGCTGCCCGGCGCTCGAAACGGGTGGAGAGTGCGGGATCACCGACGATTGCCTGGACTACGCGCTTTGCCGCGACGGGATCGCCTGCGGCTCCCGTACATGCAACTGCATGGGGCGCTGCATGGTGGATGAACTCTACGGCGTCGTCTATGCCTGCGCCGCCGGCGGGAGCGAGCACTTCGCCTCGGCGTCCCCGGCCGTCGATCCCTACGGTTCGAGTTCCAGCCACTACTACGCCGACTACGGCTATCACGAGATCGACGCGGCCCCCGACGTCCGCGACGTTTCTGCCCTGTGCGTCCGGCGCTGACGGTCGGCGGACGGGCCCTTCGGGGGGTGCGGTGAAATCGCCGTTCGGCGCGCGGGCGGCTACCCGGGGGAATCCTCGCCGTAGAGCCGCGCCCGGATTTCCCGGCGTTGGTCGGCCAGGGCCCCGCCATCAGTCACGTTCCCGGCGGTCATCGCCTCGACGAGCGCCACGCCGACCTCGGCCTCGCCCGCGGCCACGACACTGGCGCCCGCGCGTTTGAGCGCCGGCACGTCGCGTAGGTGCGTGCAGCGCGCGAGGACGCGCAACTCCGGGTTTCGGATGCGTGCCTGGCGGATGATCTCGGCCGCGTCTTCGACGGGGGCGCTCAGGATGAGGCTGCCGGCCGTCGCGATGCCGGCCTTCTCGAGCGTCCCCGGCCGCAGCACGTCGCCATAGAGGGCCGCGAGCCCCTCGGCCTTCATCTTGCGCACGGTGTCGAGGTTGAGGTCGATGACGATGACGGACGCCCCGCGGTCGGTGAGGAGGCGGTGGACGATGCGCCCGACCGGCCCGTAGCCGACGAGTATGCAGCGATTCGGGTCGACCGAGGGCCGTTCGCCAGCACTCGCCGACGTCCGCCGCGGCACCGAGGACGAGAGATTGCGCGCCCAGCGGTAGATCGTGGGGTTGAGCGCTATCGAGAGGATGGCCGTCGCGACGAGCGCGTTCCAGCCCGCGTCGTTGAGCAGCCCCAACTGTCGCGCCACGGTGCCGAGCACGAAGCTGAACTCGCCCACTTGGGAGAACACGGCCCCGACGGGCAGGGCGGTGGCGAACGGCACGCCGAGCAGCCGCACCGTTGCCAGAGCCGCCAGCGGCTTCACGACGACCACCACGGCGAACACGACGCCGATCAGGTGGGGCACCTGCACGAGGCTGCGCGGGTCGAAGAGCATGCCCACCGAGACGAAGAAGAGTACGGCGAACGCGTCGCGCATGGGCACGGCGTCGCTCGCGGCCCGCGCCGCGAAGTCGGAACGCCCCACCGCCAGCCCCGCGAGAAACGCGCCCAGGGCCATCGACACGCCGAACAGCTTGGCCGAGCCGACCGCGATGCCGACCGCGAGCACCAGCACGGCCAGGGTGAAGAGTTCGCTTTGCCGGGTCTTCTCGATGCGTTCGAGCGCCCAGGGAATGACCCACTTGCCGAGAACGACGACGACGGCGACGAGCCCGAGCAGTTTCAGCCCGGCGAGCCCGAGCGCGGGTCCGGCCCCGAGCTCGTCGCCGCGCTTGCCGAACAGGATCGGCAGCAGCAGCAGCAAGACGACCGTCAGGAGGTCCTCCACCACGGTCCAGCCGATGGCGATGTGGCCGATCGGTGCGTGCAAGTCATGGCGTTCGTTCAGCACCATGGCCATGACAACCGTACTTGCGACCGAGATGCCCATGCCCAGGATGATGCCCGATGTCCAACTCCAGCCGAACAGCGTCAGCAACGCCGCCAGCACGAAGGTGGATGCCGTGCTCTGGATGAGGGCCCCGGGGACGGCCAGCCGCCAGACGGCGATGAGCTCGCGCAGGTGGAAACGCAGCCCGACGCCGAAGAGGAGCAGGATGACGCCCAGCTCGGCGAACTGTTCGGCAACGGCGTGGTCGGCCACGAAGCCGGGCGTGAAAGGCCCGACGAGCACCCCTGCCAGGAGATAGCCGACGATGCGCGGGAGTCGGACCCAGTGGGCCAGATAGCCCAACAGCAGGGCCGCCGCCAGGCCACCGGCGAACGTCAGAAGGATGCCGAGGTTCTGCATCGTCCCCTCCTGCAAGCGTCCCGCGGTGCCAGGAGCCTCTTGGCGGCGCGCCGGCGAGCAACGCCACGACCTGCCGGACGACGGCATCCCGCGCGTCTTCGGAGTTCGCAAAGAAGCCCGGCCAATCGAGGGCCCCGCACCATCGCAAAGGTCGGTTCAGCGCGCCCGCGGCCAAGCCGGGCGTGGCCCTGCACGCGAGCGGCCCATCGACTCGGTTGCGCAAGGTACCCCGGCAGGCGGGTCGCGATCAACGTCGGGCTGGCACCCCTGACCGTCCGGTGTGGGTCGCGGCGAGCGGACGGAGATTGGCTCCCGTGCAAGGAACCGCGCCGATTGGGCCGGGAGTGCAGCAACACGACGTTGAGGACCGAATCGGCGCCGGTGACATGGCCATGGGGCCGAAAACGCCACGCGAATGCAGAGACGAAAGGACGATTCGTCGCGCGCAGCAAGACGGGCGTTCGGGATGAAAACTCGTTACGATTGGCCCGCGCCGGGCAGCGCCGCCGGCTTCCCGATGGAGCGCGGCGCGCGCCCGCAGGAGCGTCGCATGCACACACGCCTGAAACTCAAACGCGCGGCCTGGCGGTTGGCCATACTTCTGGGGCTGCTCCTTGGCACGACGGCGGGCTGCGCCGGCTCAGACGACGCCGGGCCGGGTGCGGACGGGGCCGGCGCGCCGGCCGGGGACACCGGGCCGGCCGACCAGGCGCGACTGCAAGACGGCGTCGGCGAAACGGCCCCGGGAGACGCGACCGCGCCCGAGCCGGAGGCGGCCGGGCCCGACG
>CAYRCM010000145.1:0-15287 GCA_964422715.1 uncultured Myxococcales bacterium
CGGCGCTCGGCCGCGCGCCGCGCGGGGTCGAGGCGACGCAGCGCGGCCGTCGCCAGTTCGCGCCAGAACGGCGCGTCGGGGGCGGCCGCCGGGTCGATGCAGCCCACGTCGGCCACCCACTGGGCGACGAGCCGCGTACCCTGCAGCACCTGCAACTCGCCCGGCTCGAAGCGCAGCCGGTCGCCCTGGCGCAGCGCGGCGGCGATGGGCCCGGCCGTCGCCCGGATGGCGCGGGGATCGTAGCGGACCGTGCGCTCGCCGCGTTCGAGCGCCACGACGCCCGCGAGCTCGTCCGGCGCTTCGCCAAGCGGGAAGAGCCAGAGATGGACGGCGGCAAAGAGCGCGGCGAGGGAGGGGTCGAGGGCCGCCTGCCACGCGGCGAGCCGCTCATGGGCCGCATCGCAGTGCGGTCCGCAAGGCACGAAGGCCAGTTCGGGCGCGACGAGCGGCAAGGCGGCGGCGGGGGCCGGGCCCGCGGCGGCGAGCCGGGCGAGCCCGTACGCGTAGTTGGACGCGCCCGCCTCGCGCCACGGGTTGCGAAGCCACGCGGCCACGCAGCAATCGGGGTAGCCGAAGAGCCGGCCGGCTTCGGCGCGCGCATCGTCGGCCGCGGGGCCGCCGGCCCGCAAGACGGGGTGCAGGGCGACGAGCCGCGCGAGGGCTGGCGCGGCTTTGGCGACGTAGAGGGTCGCCGGCCCGGGGGCGGTGACGACCGCGAAGGGCAGCCCGAGCCGGTCGAGGGCGGCGCCATCGAGGGCGGCCAGTTCACCCGCGCTGAGCCCATCGAGGGATGCCGCGGGTTTGAGGCCCGCGGCGACGAGCGGGGCGAGCCGCGCGAGCCACTCGGCCGCCGTGAGCGATGCCAGGCCGAGGCGAAAGCGGGCCGGGCTTGCGGCCGCCGCGGGTGGCGCTGCCGGCCGGAGGGCGGCACAGGCCCGGTCGACGAGGACGGCCGGGTCGAGCGGGTCGTCGGCCTGGGCGGCAGCTTCGACGACGGCCAGCAAGGTCGCGACGAGCCGCTTGCGCACGCTGCGGCCGTCGCCGGGCCAGGCGCGAAGCCGCTCGTGCAGCCGGTCGTGCAGCGCGTCGCCGGCAAACGATTGGCCCCCTTCGAGGCGCACGGCGATGCGGTTGACGGGCTCGACCCGCGGGTCCTGGAAACGCCAGGGGTACTCGTGTTGGAAGAGTTTGCGGCGGTTGAGCCGGAGATCGTCGGGGGCGGCGGCGACGAGCAACCCGTCGTTGCGCGCGAGCGCCGTGATGGCGAGGTCGGGGTGCAGCCGCAACCGAGACATGAAAAGGTTGCCGATTTCTTCTTCGAGTTCGAAGTGTTGAATGAGGCGCAGGTTGCGTCTGAGGTCGGCGAGCGTGGTCCACGGGGTGAACAGGATGAGCGAGAGGGCCATGTAGCCGGCGTAGTGGAAGGCCAGCGGGTACTCGGCCGTGAGGTCTTTCAGCAGGTTGACGACGCGACAGACGGCGAGCCCGGTGTGGCCTTTGTGTAGCCGCAGCAGCTCGGCGTCGACGAAGTTTTCGAGCCCGATCGTGGCGAGATGCAGCACGGGGTCGTCGGGCCGCGCGGCGGCGAGCCGAGCGCGCAACGCTGCGCGGGCCGCCAGCAGTTGGTCGACCCGCGCGCCGAACAGCACCGCCGTGCGGCCGAGCCCGCAAGCGCGGAGCGTGTCGACGGTGAGGTCGAGCAGCCCCACGAGTTGGATGCTTTCGAGCATGACCGCGCCGGGCGCCTGAGCAGGGCCGAGCGTGCGCTGGATGTCTTGGATCTGCCTCGCGATCCAGCGTTCGGTGCGGCCGTCGGCGGCCCCGTCGGGGGCGGCGGGGTCCGACGGCCGCGCGTGGCCGCAAAACGCGCAGCCGTGGTCGCGGCGCGTGGTCGAGAGGTCGACATCGGCGTAGCAGGGGTTCAGGGCAACCGGGCGGTGGTAGCCGCACTCGTCGGGCTGGACGAGGTAGACGTTGTGGCGGTCTTTGCGGGCGGCGGCCGCATTGCCGGCCAGGAAGCGGTAGTCGGCGACCCCGAAGCGCGGGTCGTCGAGGATGGCGGGAAAAGCGAACGGCGGCACGTCGGCGCTGGCGGGCAGCCAGGCCATGAGGCCGAGGTCGGGCAGGTCGTGCCGCAAGGGGAGCACGGGCAGGCCGGCGCGAGCCGCCCCGAGCGCGCCGACGTGTTCGGCAGCCAGCGGATGCGTGGTCAAGACGACGGTGGCGGCCAGCTCCGCGCTGGCCTCCGCGAGGCGGGTGAACTCGGCCGCGTCGAGGGTCACCTCGTCGCGGCCGTGGCGAAACAGGTTGTCGGTGCGGATGCCGAAGCGCAGCCAACGGACGGGGATGCCGCGGGCCCCGAGATAGCCGTGGACGAAGGGCATGGCGCGGCTGACCTGGCCGGGAAACTGGTCGGCATTGATGAATTCGACGAGCAGCACGCGCGGCGCCGGGGCTGCCTGGACTGCGGACGCGGCGGGCGCTCGGCGCCGGCTCGGCATGGGGGCCTCTCGTGTTTCGGGGCGACGGGCGGAGGCGGGACGCCGGCACCGCGCGCCGCGCCGGCCGGAGTATAACGAAGCGCCCGCGTCCGGTCGAGGCGCGCGAGCGCGCCGCCCGACCCGGACCGGCGGCGCCCTACTGGACGTCGAGGGTGGGGTCGACCATCGGGTACTGCGAGCCCTGCGTGTGGAACAGGACGAGGTACGGCTCGTCGGCGGCCAGCCAAAGCGTCGCCGAAGCCGACGCCGTGTACGTGCGCACGCAGGCCAACTCGGTGCCGTACGGAGCGCAACCCGTGCCTGCGAACACGGCCAGTCGCGACCAGGTGTTCGGCAGCCCGGCATTCGTGGCGGTGAGCGTGTAGGAAGCGCTCGTCGGCGGCGTGAACGTGAACCAGACGGCATTGTCGGGGGCGCTGTCGCAGCTGGTGCCGGTCGGCGGCGCGTCGCCGAAGCCGCCGTCGAGCGTCACCGGGAAACTCGCGCCACTGACGTCGTAGGGATTCGTGCAAGCCTCTCCGGGCGCGTCGCCGACGAGGTCGACCCAGAGTTGCGGGCCGGCCATGGGCAGCGAACCGTACGACGTGTGGAACAGGATGAGGTACGGCGTGTCGGCCGTGAGGGTGCTCGTCAACGCCGCGTAGCCGAGGCCTCCCCAGCGGCAGGCCACTTCGGCGTCGAAGGGCGCGCAGGACGTGCCTGCGAACAGCGCCAGGTAGACCGCGTCGCCGTCGGGGTGGCCGTTTTGCGCCGCGATGTGATATGCGCCGGCCGTGGGCGGGGTGAACGTGTAGTACGCGGCATTGGCCGGGACATCGTCGCAGCTGTGGCCGTCGATGGGGTCGTCGATGAAGAGCCCGGCGCCGGCTACCGGGAAGCTCGCGCCGGTGACGTCGGCCGGGTCGGCACACGTTTCGCCGGGTTCATCGCCGAGCCGCCCGAGGTCGATCTGCGGGTCGCGCATGGGGGTCCAGGGCGCCGACGAGCTGAAAACGATGAGGTAGGTCGTGCCGGCCGAGAGCGCGACGTCGGTCGTGACCCACGGCGTGTCGGGGTCGGCGCAGGCGAGTTCGGCGCCGGGCGGGGCGCAGCCGGCGCCTTCGTAGACGGCGAGGCGCGCCAGCGTGGCGCCCGGCTCGCCGTTTTCGGCCAGGATCCAGTAGGTTCCGCTCACGTCCGGCGTGAAGGTGTAGAAGACGGCGTTCGACAACCCCCACGTGCACGAGGGCTGCGGACCGTCGTCTTCGTTGAAGAGTCCCGGAAGCATGAGCGGCAGGTCGGCGCCCGTCAGATCGGAGGGGCTCGTACAGGCCTCGCCGGGGTCGATGATGCGCGGCTGGACGGTCACGGTCGGGTCGACGAGCGGTGTCGCCTCGCTGCCCGCGTGTACGAGCAGGAGATAGGACGTGCCGCCGACGAGCGTGGCCGCCACGTAGCTCTCCGCGCCGCTCGTCCATTCGCAGGCGAGTTGCGCGCCGCGCGGGTTGCAGCCGTCGCCCTCGAAGAGCGCGACGGTCGTGGACGTGGCCGCGGGATTGGCGTTGGTTGCCAGGACCTCGTAGTCGCCCGTGGACGGCGGCGTGTACGTGAACCAGGCGGCGTTCGTCGGGTAGGGGTCGCAGGTGCTGCCGACGAGCGGGTCGTCGTCGAAATCGCCGTCGACTTGCGCGGGGAATTCGCTGCGCGAGAGGTCGAAAGGCGTTTCGCAGAGCGCCCCGGGCACGTCGTCGATGAGCGCAATGGCGAGCGTGGGGTCGGTGAGCGCATCGCCATCGGCCCCCGTGTGCATCAGGATGAGGTAGGTTTCGGCTGCCTCGAACGTGGCCAGTGCCGTGACCGCGGGCGCGTCCTCGGTAGAGCAGACGGCCGCGGCGTCGTACGGGTCGCAGTCGACGCCCGCAAAGACGACAAGCCGCGAGTCGGCCAAGACATTGGCGTTGCTGCCCGTAAGGGCGTAGGTGCCGCTCGTCGGGGCCGTGTAGCGGAAGAACACGGCGTTCGTCGGGACGGTATCGCACGGGCCGCCGTAGGGTGGATCGAAGGCAAACGTACCGGTGAGCGTGACGGGGAACGTGGCGCCGGTGACGTCGTAGGCGCCGCGGCAGCTCGCGCCCGGCGCGGCTCCGAGAGCCTCGACGGTGAGTTGCGGGTTGGTCATGCTCTGGTAGCTCTGGCTCGTGTGGAAGAGGACGAGGATGGTCTGGCCGGCGGCAAGATCGACGGTGAGGTTGGCATTCGTCGCCGAGCGGTAGACGCAGTCGAGCTCGAAGCCGAGCGGCGCACACGCATCGCCGTCGAACAGGGCCAGGACCACCCCGTTGCCGGTCGCGCCGTTCTGGGCCGTGAAGCGGTAGAGGTCGGTCGTCGGCGCCGTGTACGTGAACCAGGCGGCATTCTGCGGCGACGTGCTGCACGTGCTGTGTTCCTGCGGGTCGTCGCTGAACGAGCCCGTGGCGACGTAGGGGAAGGTGGCGCCCGTCACGTCGATGGGCGAGACGCAGAACTGACCGGGGCCCGGCGTGAGGGGCGCAATCGAGATCGTCGGGTTCTGCATGGGCGTGCCTTCGACCGCCGCGAAGAACACGATGAGGTATTCGGTGCCGGCGCGGAGGTGACGCGCCAGGCTTGCCGTGCCGGTGCCGTTCACGCAGCCGATGTCGGGCCCGAGCGGCGCGCAGGCGGCCGATTCCTGGATGGCGAGGCGCACCGTGCCGTAGGGCTGGTTCGGGTTGGTTGCAACGATCTGATAGAGGTCGTCGGCCGGCGGCGTGTAGCGGAACCAGACGGCATTCGTGAGGGAACTGTCGCAGCCCGGGCCGGGGTCGATTTCGTAGCCGAAGTCGCCCGCGAGCGCGAACGGGAACGTTTCGCCCGAAACGTCGACGGCCACGTCGCAGATCTCGCCCGGGTCGTCGCCGACGATGTGGATGTCGATGGCCGGGTCGATCATCGGGAGATCGTCCTGCTCGGCGTGGAACAGGATGCGGTAGGGGGTGCCGGCCGTGAGCCGCGGGATGCTCATGACATCAGGCCAGGAGTGGGCCGCGCAGCTCACTTCCGGACCGTAGGGGTCGCAGCCCGCGCCCTCGAAAACGGCGAAGACCACCTGCTCGACGATGCCGCCCGCGAGGTTGTCGGTGAGCACGATCTCGTAGGGCGCCGTGGTCGGCGGCGTGAACAGGAAATGCGCCGCATTGTAGAAGCCGTCGCCGCAGGAATCGCCGAGCGGCGGCTCCTCGGTGAACGAGCCGACGAGCCGCACCGGAAAATCGGCACCTGTCACGTCGCAGCCTTCGGCGCAGCTCGTGCCGCAATCGGTATAGCCGAACGCGACCGTGATTTCGGGGTCGACCATGGGCCGGTAGCTGCCGTCGCTGTGGAAGAGGATGAGGTAGCTCGTGCCGGCCACGAATTCGGCGGTGAGCGAGAGGCTCTTGCTCGACGACGTGGCGCAGGCGACCTCAGGCCCCGGCGGGGCGCAGCCCGTGCCCGCAAACACCGCGGCGCGCGTCTGCACGGAGGTCGAGGCGTGGTCGTACAAGAAGATGCGGTAGCTTCCGGTGGCCGGCGCTACATATCGAAACCACACGGCATTCCAGGGGATGCCGCCGCAGGAACCGCCCGCGGCCGGGTCGTCGGTGAACGAACCGGTGAACCGTGCGGGGAAGGCCGCCCGCGACACGTCGAGGGGGGCGGCGCAGGTGGCACCCGTGCCGCAGGCGCGCGGCGTCTGGTCGGCAGCGCCGGTGCAGTAGATGTCGCCCTGGGGGGCCGCGCAGTCGGCGGCGAGAATGCCGGGGCCGCAGGCACTGTCGTCGGCGACGGGCGCGCCGGAGGCACAGGCGAAACCGGTGCAGACGGTATCGCGCCGGGTGCCCTGGCACAGGACGGCGTCGTCACAGCCCAGCGTGTCGTAGCCCGCCGGACAGCTGGCGGCCGTACCGTCGCAGCAATCGCCCGCGGCACAGCAGAAGCCGTTCTGGCAGTGGCGGTTGCGGCACGTCGTGCCGGCCGTGCATTCGTGGCCGTCCACGAGTTCGGCCGGACACGACCCGTTGCCGAGCCCGGCGAGGAAGATGAGCAACGCGTCGCCGGACGAGATGACGTTGTCGCCGTTGCAGTCGGCGGCGCACGCTTCGGCTTCGTTGGGCGTGAGGATTTCGAGCGAGTACTGGAAGGCGAGCTGCGCGTCGCCCGTGGACCAGAGTCCATCGCCGTTGACGTCGCCGCCGTGCGTGCAGGGATCGTCCTTGGCGGCGGCCGGGCGGACCACGCCGCCGGCTTGGGCGGACAAGGTGGCCGGACGCGTCGGCGCCGCGCCGCTCGACGCGCGGCCGAGCGCGCGCCGTGGGGCGGGGTCGCCATCCGACGCACAACCGCAGAGCACCACGGCACCCAGCAATGTGGCCCAACGATGAGCGGAGCGACGATCCATGGCGGTCCTCCAGGGGTAGGCGGGAAGCACACCCAGCCGTGCGGTTGTCCGGACGACGGCGCTGCGGGAATGCCGACCCGACCCTACGGCTATCGGACCTCCGAGGCAAGCCTCGCAGGACGGCCGGCACCAGGGCGGCTTGCGGGCCCTCGAAGGCGCATGCCATAATCCGCGCCCATGACGCGCCTGCTTCTCGTCGAAGTTGCCGCCACCGACCGCTTCCACCGCGCGGTGACCTTCCCGTATCTCCTCGGCTTTGCACGGCTGCACGCGGTGCAGGCGCGCTGGCTGCGGTTCGCCGTGCCGGCGGCCATTCGCTTCGCGCAGCAGGGCGAAGGCGTTGGCTTCGAGGCGACAGACGCACGCCGACTGCGCCAGGTCGTCGCCGAGTTCGAGCCGACGCACGTGGTCTTCAACCGCAGGCCGGCCGACGAACTCGTCCGGCAGCTTGCCGCATCGTCGCCGGACCTGCGCCTGGCCGTGCTCGGGGACACGTACGCCACACCGGCCGACGTGCGCGGGGCCGTTGCCATCCTGGCCGACCGGCCGCAGGCCTGGGCAGCCTTCCTGGGCCTGGCGCTCGATGTCCCGGCGGCGGCCGAAGGGCTGCCCGTCCCCGACTTCGGCTACGAGCCGGCCAACGCCGCGGCGCAAAACCTGCAGCCGCTGCCCTTCCTCGTGCTCGGCACCGAATGCACGTATGCCGCGCCGCTCGACGCGCATCCGGACTATGCCGGGGTCGATCTGTCGGGCTGCATCCGCCAGGACGGTTGCACGTTCTGCGCCCGGCCGCCGTTCGACCGGCCCGTGCCGCGCTTCGACCCGGCGTCGGCCCGGCGCCAGCTCCAGACGCTCAGCGAGACGCTGCCGCCCTACGCAGGACGACTGGCCGTGCGGCTGCTCGGCGAGCCGGCCCTGCGCCACATCGAAGAACTGTGTGCATTCATTCTCGAACTCGGGCTGCCGCCGGCCGACTGGCTGCTCGATGCGCGGGCCGACCGCCTCGTGCGGCGGCGGCCGGCCCTGGCGGCCGCGGCGGCGGGCTTCGCGGGCACGGGCCACTGCCTGCAGCTCGCGTTGATCGGCATCGAGAACTTCTCGCGCGCCGAACTGCTGCGCATGAACAAGGGCGTCGACCCGCTGGAGAACCTCGACGCCGTGGCGACCCTGCTCGAACTCGAAGCCGCCCACCCGGAGACGTTCCAATTCCGCCAGCACGGCGGCCTCAGCATGATTCTGTTCACGCCCTGGAGCACGCTCGAAGACGTCGCGCTGAACCTCCACGTCGTGCGCGCCGCAGGCCTCGAAGCCCTGTGCGGCAAGTTGCTCTCGGCGCGGCTACGCCTCGAACCCGGGCTGCCCATCACGGCGCTCGCGCGCCACGCCGACCTGCTCGTCCCGCGCTACGACGACGCCGCGCTCGACACGGCCGCGCGCAACCTCTACGGCGAAGAACTGCCCTGGCGCTTCGCGGACGAGCGGGTCGAAGCCGTCTGCCGGCCGCTCATCCGGCTCTCGACCGACACGCCGTTTGAAGACGACCCGCTCTTCGACGCCGTCCGCGAACTGCGCGCGGCAGCCCACGGGCGCGGCTGGTCGGCCGTCGACGTGGGCGCGGCCCTCGTCGACGAAGCCGCGCTCGCGGCGGCCGGCGGGGCGCGGCCCAGCCCTGAGGCGCTCGTCGCCTCCACCCTGGCGGGCCTGCAGGCGCTGCCGCCCGCACTCGCCCCCACCGCCGAAGAAGCCTTCCGCGAACCGACGGCCGAGCGGCGCTTCGAGCACGCCTTCCTCTGGGCGCTGTCCGAAGCCGGCATCAAGCCCGTGTCCAAACTCGAACCGCTGCACCGCGCCGAGGCCGAGGCGTTGCAGGCCCAGTTCGGCGCTGCGCACGTGGCCGTGCGGGCCCGGCGCGGGTCGGGCCGGGGCGCGCCCGGCGGCGAGCCCGTCTTCGAGGCATTCCTCGGCGCGCGCGCCGCCGATGTGCAGCGTGCGGCCGCGCTCGCCGGCGAGATCCAAGAGCAGCACGATGCGAAGGCCTGGGGCGAGGCCACGCAAGCCATCGGGGCGCTGCTCGGCTATCCGGCGTGCTGCTCCGACCGCTTCGTCACTCAAGAGAGCGCCGCGGCGCGCGAATCCTACGCGTGGCTGCACCTCGCGCGGCGGCTCGAAGCCCCCGGGGCCGTGTCGCCGCTGCTGCACCCCTGGGCCGGGCCGTTCGCGAGCCACTACGTGCCTTGCGGCCTCGACTGCGCCGAGTCGCTGCGGCGCGCCGCGGCCGCCGAGGACGTCGCGCGGAGGCTGCTCGCCGCCGACGCCGGCGCCGCGCTCGACCAGCGCCTGCGCCATCCGTGGCTCGTCGTGTTGCGCGGTCAGGGCCTGGCCCTCGAACTCATCCCCGACGACCCGCCGGGCGAACGGTTCCGCTTCCGGGCGGGGCTCGCGGTCGGGGCCGCGCGCGAGTTCGCCCTCGCCGCCGCGGCCGACACGCTGCAACTCGAAGCCGAACGGCTGCTGCTCCTGCGGGCGGGCCGGCCGCTGCTCGACCTCAGCGCCCGGGCCTTCGTGTGGTGGCACGAACGGGCGTTCCAGCAACCGTTCTGGTCTCGCATCTTGGCCATCCGGGCCCATCGCAAGGCGACGCCGACGCGTGCGAGCGAGAGCGCAACGCCGGCCCCGCCGCCCGCGCAGCCGCGGCACGACGCCATGCGGCGGGTGCTCGAACGGGCGCTCGGCGTGCTCGACGCCGCCGGTGTGCGCTTCGGCGAGCCGTCCACCTGGCGGGTAGACACCGACGAGCGGGGCGGTCTGCGACTCTGGCTCGGCAGCGGGCCCGATGCGGTCGAATTCCAGGTCGCCGAGGCCCAGGCCGGGGCGCCCTGTCTGTTTCGCGCCGGGCCGTTTGCGTTCAGCCACCCCACCGACCGGCCGCTCGACAGCGCCGGCCGCCGGGCCCTGGCCGCCCGCTTCGAGCAAGCGTTGCGCGGCTGGCTCAGCGCCGAACGGCGCGCGCGCAGGCACTAGGCGCCGGCGCTCGGGGTCGCGGCCCGGCTTGCGCACGGCGCGAGCCGCGTGCTAGGGTGCCGACCGGTTGGGCCCGCGGGCCCTCCCCCGCAACCCCAAGCGCGGGCCCAGCGTCGGCTCTGGGTCGCAAAGAGCCTCATCCATGGAAAAAATCGCAATCTACGGCAAGGGCGGCATCGGCAAGTCGGTCGTTGCAACCGCCCTTTCCGCCACCTTCGCACAGGCCGGCGCCAAGGTGTTGCACGTTGGCTGCGACCCCAAGCACGACTCGGCCGTGCGGCTCATGGACGGAGGCGCCAAGATCCGCACGGTGCTCGACGTGCTCGGCGACGAGCCCACCGCCAACTCCACCGCGGCGGTCATCAACCAGGGCCGGCTCGGCATCCATTGCTGCGAGGCCGGCGGCCCACGTCCCGGGCTCGGCTGCGGCGGTCGCGGAGTGGCGCGCACGCTCGAGTTCCTCGACGAAATGGAAGTGCTCGAGACCGGCGGCTACGACACGGTCGTCTTCGACGTGCTCGGCGACGTCGTGTGCGGCGGGTTTGCCGCCCCGCTACGCCAGCGCTTCGCCGAAAAGATCCTGATCGTCATGTCCGAAGAGCCCATGGCGCTCTACGCGGCCAACAACATTTCGCGCGCCGTGCAGGTCTATGCGCAAAACGGCGTCGTCTTGGCGGGGCTCATCGCCAACCTGCGCTCCGCGGGGGCCAGCCGCGACAAACTCGAACGCTTTGCCGCGCGGCTCAACACGCGCATCCTGGCCTACGTCCCCCGCGACGAACTCATCCAAGAGGCCGAACGCAAACGCAAAACCGTCGTCGAATACGCGCCCGAATCGGCACCGGCCCAGGTGTTCCGCAAACTGGCCGCCGACGTGCGCGCCATCCAGACCGCCGCGGTGCCGCTGCCGACCCCCATGGAAGACGACGACTTCTACGCGTTCATGGAGGCGTGGTGAGCCCCCGGGACATGCCGTTGGCAGGCGCGCCCGGCCGGCTCGCCGCGCCTCGGCCGGCCCACCCACAGGAGACGCGAGTCGCATGAGTCAGGAAGCCCTCTGGAGCACGCTCGGCCGCATGCAGGTCGACCCCGAGTTCCAGCAACGCGTGAAGAGCGGCAGCGACGAAGCCCTTGCGCGCCTGGGCCTCGACCTCAGCCCCCCCGAAATCCAGCGCCTCATGGAGGCCGCAGAGCGCTACGACCGCCTCGTCGACTTGTTTGCGCAGACGAGGAACCGCACGCGGCAGTGGCAGGAGGGGCAGCTCGCCAACATCGAACGCACCCAGAAGGAAATGGCCGATTTCGAGCGCGAAACGCACGCAAGCCTGCGAGCCGACGTGGTCTGTGCGCGGGCTGCCGCCGGCGTCGTTCTGGTGGCCGCCGTGGCCTTCGTGTTGGCGGCACCCAGCCTGCTCGCGGTCGCGGCCGTGACGGCCTGGACGACCCGCGAGCCCACCCTGCCCGTCGTGCTTGGCGGCCTCGGGCTTGGCGTGCTCATCGTGACCGCCTTCATGCACCCGCTGCGCAGCGCGCTCCGGACGCTGCGGCAGGTGTCACGCACCGAGACGGTGACGCTGGCCCTGCTCGAACAGGGTCTGTGGTGGGGGGCCGCGTTGCGCGTGAACCAGGTCCCCATCGAACTCGTGAGCCAGCAGTATCACGCCCACGCGCTCAACCTGCTGCGCGCGTTCAGCGGCGACGTGCCCGAGCCGCCGCCCCAACCCAGCGGCCCCGCGGGCATCGCCCCCGAACATGCCGACGTCGCGGCCGGCCGGGCGCACAACGGCCGCCGGCCGGGCGAACCTGGCCCGAGCGCCGAGTCCGCCGGTCCGGGTGCGCAGGGCCAGCCTGGGCAGCCTCCGGCAGCGCCGGCCGCCGCCCACAACGAGCCGCCCGCCCCCTGACCGGCCGCGGCGGTGCCGCAATCCGGGGCCCGGAACGACGTTGCATGCCACAGGCCACCGAGGCGTCGAGGAGCGATCCCCCGAGGCGTTCCTCGGGTACGCCGCGGCGGGGGCGCCGCCGGCCACCAGGGGTTTCCGCGGGAAACGGCGACTGCCGGTCAGAACGTGTAGAGCAGGCCGAAGTGCAGGCTGCCGACTTCTTCCTTCTCGACGCAGGCCCCGGTGTCGGGCGCGATGTTCTTGCAGCGCCGGTCGAGCACGATGCCGTAGTCGAAACGGATGGGAATCTGGCCGCCGACGAGGTAGCGCACGCCGACGCCGGCCGACGTGCGGAAGCTCTTCCAGTGCAGTTCGAGCAGGCTCTCCGAGAGCGCCCCGAAATCGAAGAACAGCCCCCCCCAGATGCCGAGTTTGCGCAGAATCGGGAAGCGCGCTTCGAGGCTGCCGCTCAGCACGGTGTCGCCGTAGAGCCGTTTCTCGTAGCGCGTCGTGGTGCACGGACCGTCCCGGCCCGCGGGGCACGCGGCCTCGACCGAGCGCTCGACCGTGACGAGGTTGCCCTGGGCGTCGTATTGGTTGACCGAGTCGTCGTCGAAGCCGCGCAGGCCCGCTGAGCCGCCGAGCCGGAAGCGCTCGTTGTCGGGCAGGTCGCCGCCGCCGATGGGCACGCTGTCGCCATAGCGCACATGGAAGCCAAAGACGAGCAACTTTCGGATCGAGAAGAAGAATTTCGCATTGACGTCGGTCTTCAGGAAGTTGTTGAGGTTGAGGTCGACGTCGAGCGCGTTGATGTACGAGAGTGTTCCGCTCAACAGCCAACCGGCCGTCGGGTTGACCGGGTTGTCGCGGCGGTCCCAGGAGATGCGCGGACTCAGCGTGTTCTGCAACTGCCCGGCCTGGTAGTCGCTCTCGCCCGGGCGGCGGAACTTCACCCAGCCGACCTCGTACTGGAGGCTCGAATACAGTCGGTCGGCGAGCATCTTCGAGAGTTCGAACTGCACGCCGGTCTTGAAACGGTCGTCGGCCCACTGGGCGCGGTCGTAGAGCACGTACGGCATGAGCCGGAACTGCAAGTCGACGCCGAAGAAACGCGAATCGTAGAGGGTCGGACTGAACGAGGCGTGACGGTCCCACGCGGTGGTCGAAAAGCCATACTTGACGGGTAGGTAGAGTTCCTTGGCGCGGCCGAAGACGTTCTTGTCGACGTACTGCACCTCGAACGTGAAGAGCAGGTCGGGCAGGTTGATGAGCAGCGATTCGCCATGGCCCTGGTAGGCCAGGTCGGCGACCCCGACGCCGGCGCTGAGGCTCTGCGTGACCGCCTCGGGCATGTTCTCCTGGCGGTTCAGGGTTTCGAAGCCCACGGCGAGGTCGACAAAGCGCGCCGTGCGTTCTTCGACGGCCACGACGAGCGCCACCTGCTCGCGGCTCGGCTTCTCGTCGAGCCCGATGTAGCGCACCTCGATGCTGTTGAAGATGCCGAGGTTCCTCAGTTTCCGCAGCCCGTCCTGGATGCGGCTCGGGTCGAAGACCTCACCGGTGTTGGGCAAGTCGCGCAGGATGAGGCTCTTCTTCGTGCGGAAATTGCCGGTGACGAAGACCTCGCCGACGCTGTGCTTGCGCCCGGCCCGGATGTCGACCCGTAACGCGACCCGCTGCGCCGTGGTGTCGCGCCAGTTGCACGGCTGCAACGCGGCGCTGGCGGCATCCTGGCACTCGGTGGCTTCGACGCCGATTTCGACGCCGCCGAAGCCGTCGCGGTAGTAGCGCCGCTTCAGGCTGTCGATGGCGTCGAGCACGCGTTTCTTGCTGAACGCGTCGCCGGCTTTGAGGCCGAACGCTTCGCGCACCTGCTCTTCGGTGAGCCCGCGGTGCTGCCCGACGAGGAGCGCCGAGACCTCGGAGCGCGGCCCCTCGTCGAACGCCACGTCGATGTAGATGGGCGGCTCGCCCGTGTAGCGCGACACGTCGAAACACATGCCGCCGAGGTGGTAGCGGTGACGCACGCGGTCCGGAAATGCGCGCACGGCCCGCGTGAGCCGCTCGGTGCGGCGACAGCCGACGAAGCGGAAGTGCAGGTAGCCGGCGTCCTGGTATTCGCGCGCGATGCGTTCGAGGTCCCACATGAGCGGCTCGGCGAGCAGGTAGCCACCGCTGTCGAAGAAGTCGTAGGGGCGCGTCTCGATCCACGACTCGATGGTCTCGCGCGAGAAGGCGCGGTTGCCGCTGAAGCGAATCTCGCGAATCTCGGCGATCTGGCTCAGTGTCACGAAGTAGTGGACCGTGCCGACGACATCGTCGGCGACCTTGGGCGGGCGCGGATGCTCGTCGAACGACCGCTGTTCGAGGTCGACTTCGGCAAACAGGTAGCCCTTGCGCTGGTAGTGTTCGAGCAGCGTCTGGCGGCCGAGGTCGGCTTCGTCGAAGTCGAAGGTGCCCGATTCCGAGAAGGGCAGCACGGCGAGCGCCTCGGGATCTTCGCTCGGCTCGAAACCCTCGCCCTGGTCCTGTGTGGCGCGCAGGGCAAACAGCCCTTCGCCCTCGGTCGGTGACGTGTCGCGCACGAAGATGCGCACGTCGACGCACACGTCGGCCACGATGGCGATGTCGACCCGCCCCTCGGCCTCTTGCCATTCCAACTTGGCGCTCGGACGCACGAAGCCGCCGCGCTTCAACGCCGCGCGCAATTCCTGTTCGGCGCGTCGGCGCGCCCCGGGCGTGTAGATCTGGCCCGTGCGCAGACCGCTGAGCCGACGCACGAGCGGGGCCTTGAGCTCGGCGCAGTCGCCCCGAGGCGGCGCCGAGGCGCGCCGCTCGACGGTGACCCGGATGTCCTGGATGCGGCGTTTCGGGCCCTCGTCGATGCGGATGCGCACGCGCGCCCGGCCACCGCCGAGCGGTTCGGCGGTGCACTGCACGGTGGCGCTGTCGAAGCCCTCGCGGGCGTACTGGCGGCGGATGCTCTCGGACTGGCGCTCGAGCGTCTCGGCGAGCCGCTCGGGACGCGGGTCGAGGGCGGCTCCCGGACGGATGAACACGCGTTTCAGGACCTCGTCCTCGTAGACCTGTTCGGCCCCCTCGACGTCGACATCGCGCACTTGCCAGTTTTCGAGCACCGCCACGACGAGGCGCGCCTCGTCGGCGCCCGCGGCCTCGCAGCTCACCACGGCATGGGCGAACAGGCCGGTCTGCACGAGCCGCGCGACGGCGAGTTCGACCTGGGCCGGGGCCACGGTCATGCCCGTGCGCAACCCCGTAAGGGTCAGGATCTGTTCACTTTCGCTCGTGCACGCCGTGGAGACGCAGCCGACGACCTGCACGGCGGCGATGAGCTCGCCCGCGCACGGCAGGGGGGCGGCCGGTGCGGACGCGAGGGCCGCGGCCGGCGCGGCGGGAGCCGTGGCCTCCGGGACGGCGGCCGGCGGG
>CAYRCM010000146.1:0-15174 GCA_964422715.1 uncultured Myxococcales bacterium
CCGGCCGCGTGCGGCGCCGAGCCGCTGCGTCAGGAAGGCGAACTGCCGCCCCGTCGCGGCGGCGAGCCGGGCGCGTTGCTCGCCGAGCCGCGCCGCAAGGTCGACAAGCCGCGGCACGACGCGCTCGGCCGCCGCGGAGGGAGTCGGCGCGCGCCAGTCGGCCGCAAAGTCGGTGAGCACGACGTCGACTTCGTGGCCGACGGCCGACACGACGGGCACCGGTGCCGCGGCGACCGCGCGCGCGAGCCCTTCGTCGTTGAAGGCCCAGAGGTCTTCGACCGAGCCGCCGCCGCGCCCCAGGATGACGACGTCGACGCCGGGCTCGGCGCCGATGAGCGCGAGGGCGGCGCGCAGTTCGGCGGCGGCCCCGGCCCCCTGGACGGCCGCCGGGGCGAGCAGCACGCGCACCGGGAAGCGCTCGTGCAACACCCGCAGAATGTCGCGCAGCGCCGCGCCGCCGGGCGAGGTGACGACCCCGACGACGCGCGGCAGAAACGGCAGGGGGCGCTTGCGTTCGGGCGCAAACAGCCCCTCGGCCAGCAGCCGCGCCTTGAGCGCCTCGAAGCGCGCGAGCAGCGCGCCGGTGCCCTGCTGTTCGATCTCCTCGATGACGAGTTGGAGCCGCCCCTGAGGCGGGTACACCGTGACGCGGGCGCGCACCCGTACGAGCAGCCCCTCGGTCAGCGGAAACGCGCAAGCCTGCGCCTGACGGCGGAAGAGCGCCGCGTCGAGCCGCGCGCCCTCGTCCTTGAGCGTGAAGTAGACGTGGCCCGAGCGATGGTAGGTCACGCGCGACAGTTCGCCGTCGACGGTCACGAGCGGAAACGCCGTGTCGAGGAGATCGCGCACGTGCTCGGCGAGGGTCGTGACGGTGAAGACGGGCCCGGGCGCCCGGCGCACAGAATCCATCGCGCGCACCCCTTTGCGGCGAAGAGCCCGACGCCGCATCCGGGCGCGCATTGTAGCCCGGATCGATGCCGGGCGGGGGGCTCGCGGGGCGGCGCCGGTGAATATGCGCCGCAGGGACGCAGTCCCCACCCGCGGGTCGCGGCGGCAGCGGAACCTTGCGGCCCGACGGCGGGCCACCGCATAATGCGGCCGGTGCAGACCCGCGGAAGGGTGGTTACCCATGTCAAGCATGAAGAAGGTGCGGCACGGCGGTTCGGCGACTTCGCGGTTGCTCTACGGGCTCGTCGGCGGCGCGCTCGCACTCGGGCTGCTCACGGGAGCCGGCCGAGACGACGGGCCGGCGCGCATTCTGCCGACCTACCTGCCGTTCGCGAAGGGGGAGCGGCTGCAGTACGCGGTGAAGGTCCTCGGCACCGACGCCGGCCGCGCGCAGCTCGACGTGGCGTCGGTGCGCACGGTCGACGGCCAGCCCGTCTTCTCGCTGCGCGGCACGGCCGACACGAACGGTTTCTTCGACAACGTGTTTCCGCTGCACAACCGCGGCGCCGTGGTCTGGAACCCGTACAAGCCCTGGGCCGAAAAGTTGCAGTACGACTTCGAACAGGCGCGCAAGCGCTTCACGGCGAGCCTGCGCTTCGACGACAAGAAACTGCGCATCGTCGGCAAGCGCGCGTTCGAGGGGGCGAAGAAAAAGGTCAACGACCCGGCCCCGCGGGGCAGCCTCGACGCCATTTCGTTCACCTACTTCCTGCGCACGCTCGATTTGAAACCGAAGATGATCGTGCGCCAACTCATCCACAGCGGGCGGCGGCTGTACGTCATCACGGCGCGCGTCGGCAAGAAGCAGTCGGTCTGGACGCCGGTCGCCACCTACGAGGCGTGGGTCATCAACGCGGAGATCCGGCGCGCCGACAACTCGCGGCCCGACTGGAAGCAGGCGCTCACGTTCTACGTGGAAGACGGCCGCCACCGGCTGCTCGCGCGCGTCGACCTCGACTCGCCGGTGGGCAAGGTGGTGGCGCAGCTCGACGGCATCCGCCTGCCCAAGCTGACGACCGAAGGCGACACCAAGTTGCCGCCGCGCCTCGCCCCAACCGATGCCCCCGCCGCCGACGGACGCACCCCCGGCAAGTAGTCTCGGGTCTCGCCGAAGACGCGAATCCAGCCGCATCCGTTGTTGTGCCGGAGCCTCAGGGGGCGCGCAGCGGGGCGCTCGGCGCCGAACGCGCGGGCGCATAGCGCTCGTCGCCAGCGAAGTCGGCGCGCACGACGTAGTCGCCGGGGGGCGCCGTGGCCGGGATGCGCACCGACACGGCGAAGCGGCCGTTGGCGTCGGTCAGCACCAGGCCGAGCACGTCGGCCCGCTGGCCGCGCTGAGCGAGCAGCAGCAGGCGCACGGGGCGCCCCGGCAGGCCGCTGCCCGCGACGTCGGCGAGCCGCCCGCTCAGGTGCACGGGGTCGCCGCGGAAGGCGACGGCCTCGGCGAGGCGCAATTCGAGGACCGCCGCGCGGCCGCCGGTGACGGCCGGGGCCGGCACCGGGTCGGCGCCGCGATCGGGAGGCGGCGGACTCGCTGCCGTGTCCGGCGGCAGGCTCGGCACGGACGTTGCGACGCGCGCCGCGGCCCGTGCAGCGGCCCGGCGCTCGGCGAGCGTCGGCCCGAGCCCCTGCACGTTCGTACGGCCCGCACCCGGTCCCGAGGCTCGGCTCGGGGCCAACGATTCGGCCGAGTAGGTGGACGTGAACGCCGGCGGACGCGGGAACGGGTCGGGCGCCGCGGGCACGTGGCGCACGCGTTCGCCCGCACCCCGGCCGAGCGCTTCGAGGCCAAGGGCGCCGCCGCCAAGGTCGATGCGCAGCCACCCTGCGTCGGGCAGCCACACCTCGACGAAGACGTGCGCTTCGTTGCCGACCAGGCGCGCCGGCAGCCCGAGGCTCTGCGCCGTGATGACGAAGGCGTAGGAGCGGTGGCGGCACACCCCGCGACGCGAGCGCACGAGGTCTTCGTAGGTGTTGCCGCTGTCCGAGCGAAACTCGCCCGGCTCGAAGGCGCGGAAGTAGCCGACGAGCGTGCGCAACGCGGCGGCGAGCGCCACACCGCGGCGCGCCGGCAGCCCCACGAGAGGCCAGAGCCGCTCGGCCCGGCGCTGGAACTCGGGGGGCAGGATCGGCCGCAAGGACGCGGGAATGTCGTCGGGGTTCACGGTGGCGGGCAACTCCCGGGCGAAGTACGTGCTCGGCGCGTCAACGAGCAGGTTCAGGCGCACCGCGCCGGCCTCGGCACTCTGCACGGCGAAGTTGTCGGCCCCATCTCGCACGAACTGCAAAGGCGCACGCGACGTGCTTTCGACCGCCAGGATGCCCATGTCCGGTGCGAGCGAGGGGATGGTGACCGGCCGGTTCACCTCGAAATCGACGACCAGCGTCGCCCAGAAGAGCTCGCGCCCCGCGCGTTGGAGCGGCCCGAGCACCGGGACGGGCGTGGAGGTCGGTTCGCCGACGAGCAGCCGCCCATCGGGCATGACGCGGTCGAAGGCATAGGCACGCTTGAACGGCACGACGCTCGGCTCGAAGACGACGTGGTAGCGCAACAGCCCCTCGCGGCCCGTGCGCTCGTCGGGCACGAAAACCCCGCGCGAAAGCGCCCCCGGGTCGGCGCCGGCCGGAGCCGCGGGGGCCGGCAGCGCGCGGTAGACCGGGTCATCGGGGGCGGCGGGCGGCGCAGGCGCGGGGGCGGGCGCCTCCAGGGTGACCCCCTCGCGGCGCAGGGCGGCGGGAAACTGGCTGCCGCGGCCCGCGCGAAACACGAAAGTGGGCGGAGCGAGGGTGTCGGGCAGGTCTTCGGGCAACGGCTCGTGCAGGACGGGGGGCGGCGGCGGGGGCGGCGCCGGGGCGGCGCCGGCGAGCGGGACGCGGGCGCAGAGCGCAGCCGCCATGCACAGGGCCGCGAGGCGAAGCCGGGACACGGGGCGCCAAACGGCGGCGCGGTTGGGTAGGGCTGCTGCCACGGCGCGATCCTTGGCCGGCCGGCAGGGGCGCGGGGTGGCTTCGGGGCGCGGCGCCGCCCCCTTTCACGCCGCGCGGCGCCATGGTACCACAGCGCCAGGCTGGGCTGCGGCGGCCCGAAGCGGTCCCGCGCCGTCCGGCGCCGCGGGACCACGCGGGGATGACGTCCGCCCGGCGTTTCGCGCGGCCCATGGGCTGGCCCGGGCCGGGAAGGCGGCGAACGACGATGCACCGAACAAACCGCTGCACAGGGCTATTGCGCGCGACGCTGCTCGTGGGGGTCGCGGGACTGCTCTCGTGCGCCGGCAGCGGGCGCGACGCCGAGCGCCGAGACCTCGCGGCACAGGCGACGGCGGGCAGCCGCGACCCGGCGGTGCTGCGTCGGGCGGCGGCGCTCGCATGGCTCGACGAGGGCGCCGTCCGGAACGCCGACGATTGGCTGCGCCGCGCCGAGGCCGATGCCGCGGCCCCCGCGGCGGCGCGCGCGGCGTACGCGGCGGCGCTCATGGCCTGGTTCGACGAGCAGCCCGAACGGCTCACCGAGGCGGGGCTGCGGGCGGCCCGCGACCTGCCGCCGGACGCGCTCGAACGCGTCGTCGTGCTGGCGCTGCTCGAAGGCTCGGCCCTGGAGCTGCCGGCATTCGGCGCCGCCGTCGAGCCCGTGGCGCGGGCGCTCGCGGCGCGCACCGATCTCTTGCCGGCAGCCCGCGAACAGGCCCTCTGGACCGTCTACCGTTCGCGCACGCTTGACGGCGACGCGGCCGAGATGGAGGCCACGCTCGGTGAACTCGGCGTGCCGAGCCGCTGGCGCATCAGCGGGCCCTGGGGCGAACGGCCGCTGCTCGACCTCGACACAGCCTTTCCGCCGGAGCCGGGGCCGCTCGCAGCCCGCTTCGCGCGGACGCGCGATGGCGTCGCCCGCCCGGCCGAGACGATCGAGCGCACGTTCCTCGACGGCAACGTGTTCTTCGCCGAGCTCCAGAACGACACGGGCACTTTCTACGCCGAAACGGCGTTCGCGACGGCCGAACCGGGGGCCGTGCGCGTGGCGCTCGAAACCGACCAGGCCGCCCGCCTGGCCCTCGACGGCGTCCCGCTGCTCGCCCTCGACCGGGTGCGCCAGGATGGCCCGCACACGCTGGCGGCCGTCGTGCGCCTCGACGCGGGCGTGCACCGGCTGTTCGTCAAGTTCGCGAGCGGAAACGGGTTCGGCTCGTTCCGGGTGCGCCTCTCCGGGCCCGGCGGGGGGCCGGCGCCGCAGCGGCTCGACCCCGCCCGCGCGGGCGAGGCCCCCCCGGCCGCGCGGCTCGAAGCGGGCCCCGATCCGGCCCCCAACCCGGCCGAGGCCCTGTTTGCCGCCGCGGCCGTCGAACGGGGTGTCGACGCCGACCTGAGCCGGCTCGGCGCGTGGCTGCTCGCCCGCTCGCGGGTCTTTGGTCACACGGATCTCGGCGAACGGGTGGCCAAACGCCTCACGACCGACCTGCCGGAGGCCGCCGTGGCCCACACCGTCGCGGGGCTGACGGCGCTCGGGCTGCCGCAGGTCAACGCGCGGGTACGGCTCGAACAGGCCTCGGCGGCGTTTGCGCGCGCGGTCGAATGCACGCCGCGCGACGCGGCGGCGCTCACCCGGCTGGCGCGCGTCGAACACGAGTCCGGCCGGGGAGACGCCGCGCTCGAACGCATCGAACGGGCCGTGGCGCTGCGGCCCGATTCGGCGGCGGTGCGGCGCACCCGGCTCCAGTTCCTGACGGCGCGCGGCTTCGCGGCCGAGGCCGACCTCGAGGCGGAACGGCTGGCGGCCCTGCCCTGGTCGCCGGCCAATGCCGACGCGCTGCTGCGCCACGCCCTCGACCGCGAGCGCTGGCCGCAGGCCCGGCTGCGGGCGCTCGATTGGCGCGAACGCTCGCCCGGCAGCCTGCGGGCCGCCTGGGCGCTCGTTGCCGAACGGCTCGGCGACGGGCCGGCGGCCCTCGCGGCCCTCGACGAACTGCTGCGCTTCGAGCCCGAAAACGCCCGCGCCGACCAGCAGCGCGTCTTCGTCGCCGGCTGGCTCGGCGACGCGGCGCGCGAGCGGGCGCTGCTCGACGGATGGCGCCGGCGCTACCCTGAACATGTTTGGCCGCTGGAGACCGGGGCCGAGCGCGCGCTGCTCGACGGCCAGCCGGGGGAGGCCGAGCGCCTGCTCGGCGAGGTGCGCACGCGCTTTCCGGGGCGCGTGGCGGCGCGCGACCTCCTGGCGACCCTGGCGGCTCGCCGGGCCGTCCCGCGCGCCCGCCCGAGTCTGCGCGAGTGGGCCCGCGCCTACGAGCAGGCGCAACGCGAACGGCCTGAACTCGCCGGCTGGGAGCGCCACGCCGGGGTCGTGGTACTCGACGAGGCCGATGCCGAGGTGCTCGCCGACGGCACGACGGTGCACATCGAGCGCAAGATCCATCGCATCCAGTCGAAGGAGATGGCCGACAGCCTCGGCGATGTGAGCCTGCCGCGGGGCGCCGAGATCCTCGAGATGCGCACGCTCCGGCCCGACGGCAGCGAACTCGAACCCGATCGCAGCCAGCAGAAGGCCGATATCAGTTTCTCCGGGCTGACGCCGGGCGACTACATCGACCTGCGGGTGCGCAGCGTGCGCGGCTCGCCACGGGCCGAGGGCGGGCATCTGGGGGTGCTGTCGTTCGGGGCCTGGGCCGTGCCGGTCTTCGCGTCGCGCTTCACCCTCCGCACGCCGGCCGACCGGCCGCTCACCGTTCTGCGGCGCCATGGCGCGCCGGCCCCCGCGGTGAGCCGCGAAGGGGAACAGACGGTGTATCGCTGGTCGGTCGATGCCCTGCCGGCCATTCGCCCCGAGCCCCTCGCGGCCCCGCCGGGCACCTTCGTGCCGCACATCGACCTCGTCGCCGGCCCGGCCGACGCCGCCGCCTGGCAGGCCGTGCGGGAGGCCACCCGCGAACGGCTCGAGACGGCCGCCGTGCCGCGCCTCGCCGTCCGCGAGTGGGCCGCCGAACTCGCCCGCGCGGGCAGCCCGGCGCTGGCCGTGCGCCTCGCGTTCCTGTTCGTCCGCGATGAGATCGCGCCGAGCGAGGGGGCCGACGGCCCGTTCGCCACCTCGGCGACCGAGACCCTGCTCGTGCGCAAGGGCAGCCCGCTCGCGCTGCTCGTGGCGCTGCTGCGGGCGCTCGGGCGTGAGCCCGAGGTGCTGCTGTGCCGCCCGCTGCGGTTCGGGGTTCTCGAGCCCGCGCACCCGTCGGCCGAGGCGTTCGGCTACCCGCTCGTGCGCGTCGCCGACGGCAGCGGGGACGTGCGCCACCTCGACTTGAACGACCGCTTCACCCCGTACGACCACCTGCCGCCGCACGCCCGCGGGGCGCCCTGCGTGTCGCTCGGCGGCCACGCCGCGGGCCCCGACCTCGTCCTGCCCGACCAGGGCACCCGGCCCGAGTCGTGGCGGGTCGACGTGCGCCTCACGGTGGCGCCGACCGGGGCGGCCACGGGCGAACTGGCGGCCACCGGTTCGGGCCTCATCACGGCCGAATTCCGGCGCGCCCTGCCGCCGCTGCCCGCCGAACAGCGGCGCCAGATCGTCGAGCGCTGGCTCTCGCCGCTCCTCGGCAACGTGGCCGTCGACGACCTGACCATCGCGGGGCTCGCCGACCCGGAACAGGACGTCGTGCTGCGGGGCCGGCTCAGCCTGCCGGCCTTCATGGACGCGGGCCGCGGCAGCCTGAGCGTCGGGCAGGTGGCACCGGGCTTCGCCGCGAGTTTCCTCTCGGCCGGCCCGGACGCGCCGGCCTACCTCGGGGTGGCGCGCCGGGCGACGCCGCTGCTCGTGCAGGCCTATGGCGAGAGTCTCACGGTCGAACTCGCGCTGCCGCCCGGCGGACTCATCACGGAGGGCCCGAAGGACGTCGTGCTGAAGGGCCCGTTCGGCGTCGCGAGCCAGTCGGTCGCGTTCGCCGACGACGTGTTGCGCGTCACGCGCCACGTGACGCTGCCCGAGCGGGTCGTTTGGCCCGCCGAATTCGCGACGTTTGCCGAGTTTCTCGGGGCCTGGCTCGAGGCCACGGAGGCGCGCTGGACGGTGCGCCGGCCGGCCGCCGCGGCCGCCGCTGCGGCCGAGTAGCCGGGCCGGCACAGGGCTTTCGGTCCAGCCCGAATTGGGCTACCGTTTCGGCCCACGGGGCGGCCACGGGCCCCCCGAAGGCAAAGCCGGGAAGGGCTCACCATGCTCGACATCAAATTCATCCGTGAACACACCGACGAGGTACGGGCGGCGCTGCGCAAGAAGCACATCGACACCGACCTCGACCGCCTCCTGGCCCGCGACGAAGCGCGCCGCAACGTCACCCGTCAGGTCGAAGAACTCCGGCGCATTCTCAATCTGAAGGCCAAAGAAATCGGACAGTTGCCTCCAACCGAACGGGGGCGCGCGGGCGCCGAGGTCAAGGCCATGAAGGCCGAACTCACGACCCTCGAAGAATCGCTGAAACCCATCGAACAGGAACTCGACGACCTGCTGCTGCGCGTGCCGAGCATCCCGGCGCCCGAGGTGCCCGACGGCCAGTCCGACGCCGACAACCTCGAACTGCGGCGCGTCGGCACGCCGCGCAGCTTCGACTTCGAACCGCGCGACCACGTGGCGCTCGGCGAGGGGCTCGGCATCCTCGACGTGGCGCGCGGGGTCAAGATCGCCGGCACGCGCAATTTCGTGCTGCGCGGCGACGGCATGCTGCTCGAACAGGCCGTGCTGCGTTTCGTGCTCGAACGGCTCTCGAACAAAGGCTACGAACCCATCATGGCCCCGGTGCTCGTGCGCGAAAGCGCCATGGTGGGCACGGGCTTCTTCCCGTTTGGCCGCGAAGACACCTACCAGGTGCCCGAGGACGAGCTCTTTCTCGTGGGCACGTCCGAGGTGTCGCTCGTGTCGCTGCACGCCGACGAAACGCTCGAAGAAGACGACTTGCCGCGCCGGCTCGTGGGCTACTCGACCTGCTTCCGGCGCGAGGCGGGCACGCACGGCCGCGACACGCACGGCGTCTACCGGGTGCACCAGTTCCAGAAGGTCGAACAGGTCGTCATCGGCCCGGCCGACCCCGCCCGGTCGCTCGAACTGCACCACGAGCTGCTGCAAAACGCCGAAGAGATCGTGCAGGCGCTCGGCCTGCCGTACCGCGTGGCGCTCGCCTGCGGCGCCGAAATCGGGCTCGGGCAGGTGCGCAAACACGAAATCGAGACCTGGATGCCGAGCCGCGGGGCCTACTGCGAGACCCACTCCTGCTCCACGCTGCACGATTTCCAGGCGCGTCGGCTGCGTATCCGCTACCGCACGAAGGCCGGCGAGCTGCGCTACTGCCACACGCTCAACAACACGGCCATCGCGTCGCCGCGCATCCTCATTCCACTCCTCGAGCACTACCAGAACGCCGACGGCAGCGTCACCGTGCCCGAGGTGCTGCGGCCCTACATGGGCGGGCGCGAACGGCTGCGGCCATGCGGCGGGCGGCGCTGAACGTCCTCGCCGGCGCCGTCCTGCTCGGCGTCTGCGCTCGGCCGGGGGGACTCCACGCCGCCCCGGTCCCGCCCGCGCGCGTCACCCACGTGTTCGATGTGCGGCATGGCGACGTGACCCGCTTCCAGGACCTGTACCTGCGGCTCGCCGGCCCCGAGGCCGCCGTCGTGGCCGAACCGCGCACGCGCCGGCTCGTCGTGAGCGACCGGCCCGAGCGCCTGGAGCGGCTCCTGGTGCTGCTGCGGGCGCTCGACCGGCCCGACGGGGAGAGCTACCGCATCTACGTGCGGCCCATCCGACACCGGGCGGCGGCCGAACTCGCCGCCGCGGTCACGCCCCTCGCCCAGGCGCTCGGCGGCATCCTGACGCTGACCCCTGACCCCGCCACCGAACAATGGATTGTCGTTGCCACGCCGGACGCCTATCGCCGGCTCGACGCCCTCGTGCGCCGGCTCGACGTGCCGGCCCGCGGCGGGCCGCGCATCTGGGTCGTACCCGGGTCGTAGCCGGCGCGGCGGGCGATCCCGACGAAATCGCTTGGTGGACGAACGGCTACGGCGCACGCCCGGGCGTGGGGCCATTCGGGAACGGGTGCAGGATCTCGGGGCGGCCCGACCGAAAATACCCGTGCAGATAGTGCTGGAGTTGGGCCTGGAGGGCCGCTTCGAGCGCCTCGGGGTTGGCGCCGCGGGCGACCAGGATGTCGTGGCTCACGCCCGGGTACTGCACGAGCGCGCTCGGGCGCGGGCCCGCTCCGGCCAGCCGGACGCCGGGGGCTTCGACCGCGACCGGCCCGAGCAGCGGCACGTCGAGGGCGATCGCCGCCGTGCGCAGGCAGGCGTGCGGCATGACGATGTCTTCGCCGGCCTGCACGAGCAGTGCCTCGCGCGCCGGACCGGCCCAGGGGCTGCCCGCCGGCCGATAGTAGGGCGCGTAGAGCACGGGGTCGCCCGCGGCGAACACGTGGCCGGCAAGCACCTTGACCGCGTGCACGACCGTGCCGTCGAGGACGGCCGTGAGCCCGTACTGTTCGAGGAAGGCGTACACGAAGTGCACGAGCCCGGCCCCGCCGACGCCGAAGACGGCGGCGCCGGGGGCCTCGTCGAGGGCGGCGCCGATCATGCCGACCATGGTGCCGAGCGAGTTGCCGACGTAGCCGATGCGCTTGGCGTCGAGGTCGGGCCGCCCGTCGCCGCCGGCCGGCACCAGGTCGAGGCCGTCGGCCGCGAGCGCGCGAATGAGGTGCAGCGCCGTGACGACGTCGATGCCGGCCTGCCGGAAGTTGTCGCGCAGCGCCCCCGGGGCGTCGATGCGCAGGAAGGCCGCGCCGCCCGAGCCGTTCTGGCCGTGTTCCGGCAGGTCGAAGCCGAGGCTGGCGATGCCGACGGCGGCGAGCGTGTCGGCCACGCCCAGCATCTGCCCGGACGACGCGTCGACGCCATGCACGAGCAACGTGACCGGCGCCACGCCGCCGAGCGGCGCGGCGGGCAGCACGAGCCAGAAATCGACCGGTTCGGCGGCGACCTGCTCGGGGACGCCGTCGGCCCCCGGGCGGAACGTGCCTTCGAGCCGCGTCGGGTCGCGAAAATCGCGCCGTTCGAACTGCCCGCGCAGAAAGAGCGCCGTGTGGGCCGGGGTGAGCCGCCCGGGGAAGCCCGGCGCGCCGGGAGAAACGGCATCGGGCAGGCCGTCGCCGTCGGGGTCGAGCGTGTAGGCCACCCGCCCGAAGTCCGGCTCGTCGCGGAAGCGGGCCCCGAGCGCCAGCAGTTCGGCGCGCGCGTGGGCCACCGTGAAGTCGAAGGCCACCGCCAGACGGTCGGGCGCGGTGCCGGCGGCGGCAAGAGCCGCGAAGGCCGGGCCGAGCCGTTCGGCCTCGGCCGCGAGCCGCGCGCGCAACGCCGGATCGGCCTCGGCCGGCACGGGTTCGAGCCCCGCCACGATACGGAAGTGCTCATCGGGCAGGACCGAGGCGCCCGTGGCATCGAGGAAGTCGCGCGTGACGACGACCAGGGCGCGCGCCCCGTCGGGAAGCGGGGTGACGGGCAGGAGGTCGAGGGTGGCGTATTCGTGGTGCGCCCGGTCGGAAAACGTGGCCACCTCGGCCGTGATGGGCACGGCCGCGCCGAGTGTGTGGCCGTCCCAGAGGTGGAGCCGCACGGGCGCGGCCTCGGGCGGACCGTCGGCCGGGCTGAGGTGATAGTCGAGCGGCGCCGCGCCGACGAGTTCGGCCGAAATCCAGCCGTAGGGCCCGAACCCATCGAGCGACAGGAGCAGGTCGCGGTAGCGCGGCAGGAAACGGAAGACGCCGTCGACGAGCGCGTTGGAGTGGTCGGCCGCGTCGGCGCTCACGCGCTGGGCGGTGGGGCTTGCGGCATCGGGTACGGTATAGAAATCGTAGGGATAGGGAAGGGCCCGGGGCGTCACCGCCAGGTCGTAGCGCACGCGCGTGCCAGGCGGCGGGCCGGGCGGGACATCGCTGTCGCCCGCCGCGTCGCCGGCCGGAGCGTCGCTCACGGACCCATCGGGGGCCCCGTCATGCACCGCGTCGCCGGGCGGAGCCGTCCCGTCGGGCGGCGGCACGAAGACGTCGCGCCCCGCGTCGGCCGGCGCGTCGGCGGCGGGGGGAACGTCGGGAGGGTCGGCATCGGGCGGCAGCTCGGCCGGCGGTACTTCGGCCACGACGTCGGACAGGCGTTCGTCGTAGGGGCCATCGGTGGGCGCAACCTCGCGGGCCGCGTCGGCCGCGGGTTGCCCGCCGCCGCCGCAGGCTCCGAGCCCGAAGCCAAGGACGCAGAGCACGCCCAGAACCGGAGAAGTTTTCAGAGCCACAGGGCACCTCCGTGCGGTCGTCCGGCGGGCATCATACCCAGTTCCCAAGGGAAACCCCATGTGCCGCCGCGCCCGCCGCGTCCGGCCGCGGCCTCGCCACGAACCCCGCGCGCCATGCGCGGGGCCGGTCGGCCGGCGGTGCGGAGCGGGTTGGCCGTGACTTGACGGACGCGGGCGGGCGGCGCAAATAGGCCGAAGCGCCGCGCGTGGCGGTGCACACGGATAGCAGGCCGATCGTGGAGAAAAAGGCCCTCAGACGGGAAGTCCTGGCGGCGCGGGCCAAATTGCCGGCGGCCGCCCGCCACGCCGAGGCCGAGGCCGTGGTCGCGCGCGTGTTGGCGCTCCCCGCCTATCGCCGCGCGCGCACCGTCATGGCGTACGCGGCGTTTGGCGACGAACTGCCGACGGGCCCGCTGCTCAAAGCCATCGTCGAAAGCGGCCGGCGGCTCGTGCTGCCGGTTACGCACTGGGCCACGCGCGCGCTCGAGCCGCGCACCGTCAGCGACCCCGCGGTACCGCTCGTGGCGGGGCCACGCGGCATCCCCGAGCCTGCCCCCGAGCAGCCGCCGTGCGATCCGGCCGACATCGACCTCGTGCTCGTGCCGGGCGTGGCCTTCGACGCCGCGGGCCACCGGCTCGGCTATGGGCTCGGTTTCTACGACCGCTTCCTCGCGGCGTTGCCGCATCGCCCGCCGCGCGTCGGGCTTGCGCTCGGGGTGCAGCTCGTGGCCGCCGTGCCCACCGAAGCGCACGACCTCCCGATGGACCACGTGGTCACGGGCGCGGCACTCCAGCCCTGAAGCCGCCCGGCAGCGGCCGGCGGCGCAGGCGACGGCCCGGGAGGCTCGGCGCCGCGATGGACACCCCGCACTACGATCTGCTCGTCATGGGCACCGGCCCGGCCGGCCAGCAGGCCGCGATCCAGGCCGCCAAACTCCAGAAGCGCGCCGCCATCGTCGAGCAGCGCGACGTCGTCGGCGGGGTGTGCATCAACACGGGCACCATCCCCTCGAAGACGCTGCGCGAGGCCGTGCTGTTTCTGACGGGCTACCACCAACGCCACGTCTACGGCGCGGGCTACGCGGTGAAGCACGGCATCACGATGGACGACCTGCTGCGCCACGCGCACTACGTCATGCGCAAGGAAATCGAGGTCGTCGGCAGCCAGATGGCGCGCCACCGCATCGACGTGCTGCGCGGCATCGCGCGCTTCCGCGACGCGCACACGATCGACATCCACACGTCGGGCGGGGTGCAGCCCGTCAGCGCCGACGCCGTCGTCATTGCGGTCGGCACCCGGCCGTCGCGGCCGGCGAGCGTGTGCTTCATGGCGCAGAAGATCATCGACTCCGACGGGTTGTTGCAGCTGCGGCAGGTCCCGGCGGCCCTGACGGTCGTGGGCGGGGGGGTCATCGGGGCGGAGTACGCCACGATCTTCGCGGCGCTCGGCGCGCAGGTCACGCTCATCGATGGCCGCCCGCGGCTGCTCGACTTCGTCGACGACGAGATCGTCGAGGCGCTCCAGTACCACTTTCGCAACAACGGCGGCACGTTGCGGCTCGGCGAACGCGTGGCCGCCGTGGCCTGCCCGCGCGACGAGCAGAGCCCGGTCGTGGCCGAGCTCGAAAGCGGCAAGCGCGTCACCAGCGACTGCCTGCTCTACGCCGCGGGCCGCGTCGGCGCCACGGCCGACCTGCAACTCGACCGCGTCGGCATCCCGACCGATGGCAGCGGCCGCATTGCCGTCAACGAACGCTTCCAGACGGCCGTGCCCCACATCTTCGCGGCCGGCGACGTCATCGGCTTTCCGTCGCTCGCCTCGACCGCGCTCGAGCAGGGCCGCCGCGCCGCCTGTCACGCGTTTGGGGTCGATGCCCCGCCCATGCCGCCCACGTTTCCCATCGGCATCTACACCATTCCCGAAATCAGCATGGTGGGTCGGACCGAGGCGCAACTCACGGCGGCCGCCATCCCGTACGAGGTCGGCATCGCGCGCTACCGCGAAATCGCCCGCGGCGTCATCCTCGGCGACCAGACCGGCATGCTGAAACTGCTGTTCGCGGCCGACGACCGGCGACTGCTCGGGGTTCACGCGCTCGGGCAGGGGGCCACCGAATCGGTCCACATCGGTCAGGCCGTCATGGCGTTTGGCGGCGGGCTGGCCTACTTCACCGAAAACGTCTTCAACTACCCGACGTTGGCCGAATGCTACCGGGTCGCGGCCATCGACGCCGAGAGCCGCTTCGCGCAGAACCGCCCGGGCGGGATGTAGCGTTCAGGGGCCGAGCAGCACAGCCAGCGCCGCGCGCAGGAGCCGGGCCAGCGCCTCGCGGCGGATCTGCTCGGGGTCGACGAACGGCAGGACCGGCAGGCCGTTGCCGCCGATGAAGACCGTCAGTTCGGGTTCGACGAGTTGCAGGCCGAGCGGCACGTACAGGTGCACCGTGCGGCGAAACGGGGCGATGGCGCAGACCTGCAGCCCGCTCGGGGTCGCGTAGTGGATGGCCCGCAGGCCGGCGAGCACCCGTTCGTCGGCTTCGGGCAGCGCCGTGCGCACGAGTTCGCGCAGCCGCAGCGCCATGTCCTGGACGAGCGGGTTGTATCCGCGCAGCAAGGCTTCGACCGGATCGCGCATGCCCATCCTCCGTGCGCCGGGCGCTTCCCCCCGGGCCGCCGGCCCGCGGCAAACGCCGCAACGCACGCCCCGCCTGCGAGAATCGGCGCCGGCCCCGGGGCCTGGCGGCCTCTCGGAGGTGAAGCCTACGCGGCTATCCTACGAGCCCCGGGGTCGGCTGTCATCCCCCGGCGGCGCCCCGGCGACAGCCGGCAGGCCCCACGCCGCGGCGACATCGGCGCACAGTGCGGTCACCTCGGCGGGCGGGGGCGGCTCGAGCGCGGCGGCAAACCGCGCGGCGAGTGCGGCC
>CAYRCM010000147.1:0-15142 GCA_964422715.1 uncultured Myxococcales bacterium
CGGGACCGCATCGCCGGGCATAGGCGGGCCGTCGCCCTGCGCGTCGCGCCCCGGCGCCCCGCCGTCGCCGTCGCCGCCGCGGAAGCTCATGTCCGCCGGCGGCGGCGCGACCTCGGTGTCGCCGGCGCCCGGACCGACCGAGGTTTCGGCACACCCCAGAAGTGCCACGAAGACCCACGGCCAGAGTGCTCTCGCTGTCATCTGTCGTCCCCCTCCGGCCGCTCCCCGGAGCCGCCGACTGCTGAGCGGGCGCGCCCCCCGCGCTCGGGCGGCGAGCCGCAGGCTACCGCACGGCAGGCGGCAGCGCCAAGGTGGCGCGGCCGATGCGCTCGGTGCCTTGCTGCCAGCCGTCGCGCGCGTTGTAGTAGGCCCAGATTTCATCGCCGACCCGCAGCGTGTCGAAGGCGTACACGAATGCACGCTTCCAGCCTTCGCCCTCGGGGGCGATGACCGGCCCCCCGCAGACGTCCTGCCAGGCGACCCCATCGGGGCTCGACAGCACGTGGATGGCGCTGCGGCTCGCCCCTGCCGGATCGCGGTAGATGCCGTTCTGGAAGGCGATGAAAAGCCCGTCGACCGGCTCGTCCCAGAACTTCAGGCAGCCGGCGCCGAGGTTGCGGGTGGGCAGCGCCGGGTCGGGTTCGAGAATGGGCTCGGGGTCCTTGACCCAGGGCCCGGCCAGGCTGGCGGCGCGCGCGCGGCCGATGACGCGCGGTTCGCTGAACTGGGTGTCGTCGAGCCAGACGCCGTCGGCGCTGTAATAGAGCCAGTATTCGCCACCCTGCCGCGTGACATAGGGGTTGCTGACCGTGGCCTGGCGCGTCCGTTCCCAGGGCAGGTCGGCCGTGAGCACGAGGGTCGGTTCGCTCCACGTTTCGAGGTCGGGGCTCTGGACCCCTCGGATTTCGGAGGATTCGAGCGAACGGAACTGCTCGTAGAACAGGTGGTAGACCCCGTCCTCGACAAACACGTAGGGGCGAAACGCGCCGGCCCCGATGAGCGCCGGGGTGAGCCGCTCCCAGAGAATGCCGTCGTCGGACACGTGGTGGTGGATGCCGAGCAGCGAATTGGCGAACAGGTGATAGCGGCCGTCGGGCGCGTCGGCCGGGGCCACGAGCGTGGGGTCGCCGAGCAGGAATTCGGGCTCGGGCGGCTCGATGAGCGGGTTGCGCGGGTCGTCGTGCCAGGCGCAGAGCCGCTCGGCGAGGCTCGCCGGCCCCGCGTCGGGGGAATCGGCGCCGGGGCGGGCGTCGCCCGGCGCCAGGCTGTCGGTCGGGGCGGCGCCATCGGGGCCGGTATCGCCGGGCGTGGCGGCGTCGGCAGCCGGCACGGCATCGGCGGCCGCGGCGTCGGCAGCGGCACCGTCCCCGTCGCAGCGGCTGGCGCCGAGCGCCAACGCGAGTGCGAGTGCGAGCCAGCCGCGCGGGGACCGGCATCGGGCGCGGTGCGGCGCGCGGTCGACGGGCAACGACGGGAGCAGGGTCATGGGCGCGGTCTCCTATGCCTGGTCGTCCGGCTCGCCGCTGAGCCGGCGCAACTGCCAGGCCTGCAAGAACAGGCGGCGTTCGGCGCGCGCGAGCTTGTCGCGCACCCCGGCGAAGAAGAGCGTGGGCCCGAGCGAGAACGCGACGCTGGTGTAGATGAGGCCGATGTTCGTGCCCGTCGGCGGCAGTTCGATGGCGCGGCCGTAGAGCACGACGGTGCCGTCGACGAACGCGTACGAGGGGGCCACGAGGCCGAGCCACTCCGCGAGAAACGGCGCCGCCGCGGCCAGCATGCCGAGACCCATGACGACCAGGCGTTCGCGCGGCAGGGCCTGCGAGGCGAAGATGAACGTCGTGACGGCCGCGCCGACCGGTACGAGCACGAACGGCCCGAGCCACACCGAGAACAGCGACACGGGCACGAACGCGAGCAGCGCCAGGCCGAGGATGGCCGGCGCACCCGGGTTGCGCCGCCGCATCAGGTGGACCGACAGGCCGAGCCCGGCCACCTGCGACGCCGCCGAGAGCACCACCGGCCACCAGTCGCGCACCCCGAGCCAGGCCACGAACGGCACGACCAGCACCCACGACAGGAACCCGTACACGGCGAAGCGAATGGCCGCCAGCCGCGCGTTTTCGGTGGCCTGGCGCTGGGCCGCCTTGGCCGCCTGCGGCAGTTTTTCGGGCACCTCGACGAGCAGGCGCGCGAGCGTGTTGCGCGCCGCGGCGTCCTCGGGGGCGAACGCGAGCGCGCGCATGGCCGCGTCCATGGCCTCGGTGTGCGCCGCGCTCGACGCCTCGGGCGTGCTCTCCGGGGCGTAGGCGCGCTCGGTGGCCGCCCGCGCGCGCTCGGTGAGTTCGGCGGCGGCCGTGCGCCGGGCTTCGAGGTCACGGTCGCCGTCGAGGTAGCGTTCGATGGCGTCGGCGAGTTCGCGCGCCCTGGCGAAGCGGTCGGCGGGCGCGAACGCCGTGGCGCGTCGGCAGGCGGCCAGCAGTTCGGGCGCCACGCCTTCTGCCGCGGCCGGATCGATGGCGGTGCCGGCCGCCATCTGTTCGTGCATCTCGACGACGTTCGCACCCGCGTGGAGCGGTCGCAAGGCGACGATCTCGTAGAGGATGGCCCCCAACGCGTAGACGTCGGCGCGCGTGTCGACCTCTTCGCCGCGCAGTTGCTCCGGCGCCATGTAGCCGAGCGTGCCGATGGTCTGGCCCGACTGGGTCAGGCCCGAATCGCGCGCCCCGGCGTTCCCGGCAGGCAAGCCGCCCGCGAGGGCCCCGGCGTCGTTCGCGCTCAGGTCGGCGGTCGCGAACGCCATGGCGCGGGTGGGGGCCTCGGGCGCCTCGGCCTCGTTCGGGCGCGGGGCCGGGGCGCCGATCTTGGCGACGCCCCAGTCGAGCAGGTACACCTCGCCGAACTCGCCGAGCATGATGTTGCCGGGCTTCAAGTCGCGGTGCACGATGCCGTGCGTGTGTGCGTAGTGCACCGCCAGGCAGACATTCACGAGCGCGGTCAGCAGTTTGCGGCGCGAGTACTGGCGCTCGGCGGCGCCGTCGCCGCTCGCGAGCGCCTGCAGGACCTCGTCGAGCGGCCGGCCGCGCACGCGGCGCATGGTGAAGTAGGCACTGCCGTCGGGGGCCGTGTTGAGGTCGTAGACCGGCACGACCGTCGGGTGCTCCATGAGCGCCTGGATGCGCGCCTCGCGCAGGAAGCGGCGGCGCGCGGCCTCGGACGGGGCCTGCGCCGCCCGCAGCCGTTTCAGCGCCACGTCGCGGCCGATGAGCGCGTCGTGCGACAGCCACACCTCGCCCATGCCGCCGGCGCCGAGTATCGACCGTGCCTCGTAGCGGGCGCCCGCAAGCGTCGGCAGCGGCCGCTCGATGGCCGGCACGCCGCCCGGCGTCGGCCCGTCGGCCGCGGGGGCGGCGGGTGCGCGCTGTCCGGCGGGGGGAGCCGGGGCTGGGCCGAGGGCGGTGGGGGCGAGTCCGACGGCTTCGGCCACCGTGTCGCGCACGGTGTCGGGCCCGCGGCGGGCGTCCTCGACGGTTGGGGGGTCTCGGCGGGTGAACATCGTGCTGCGCCTCCGCGGAGCGATCCGGACCGCTCGGCGGGCCGACACCCCTGCACGTGCCCGGTGCGAACAGGGCGTGGCGCGGTCTCCCCGCGCAGGTTCCGCGGCCCGGTGCTCCCGTTGTAGCGCCTTCACGCCACAACGGGCAAGCCATCGTGTCGGAGCGGTTCCCGGGTGTCTCGACGCGCGTGGGGGGCGGCGCCGGCACAACGGGCGGGCGGTCGTGGCGGAGGCTCAGGCGGCGGCAGGCGGGGCCGGGCGGTCGGCAAGCGCCGTCACGAGGCGCGCGAACGTCTCCTTGGCGTCGCCAAAGAGCGCGATGACGCCGGGCCGCGCGTAGAGCGGGTTTGGCACCCCCGAGTAGCCGGGGCGCTCGTCGAGGTTGCAGAGCGCCACGCGGCGCGCGTCCTGCACGCGCAGAATGGGCATGCCGGAGATCGGCGTCCCCTGGGTCTCGACGGCTGCCGGGTTCACGACATCGGAGGCGCCGACGACGATGGCGAGGTCCGCCTCGGCCAGGAGCCGATTGCCTTCATCGAGTTCGAGCAGGTCTTCGTAGGAGGCCTCGGCCTCGGCCAAGAGCACGTTCATGTGCCCGGGCATGCGCCCGGCCACCGGATGGATGGCGTACTTCACCGAGGCACCGTTCGCGACGAGCGCCGTGGCAAACGCCACCACGTCGCACTGGGCCTGGGCGAGCGCCATGCCGTAGCCGGGCACGATGACCACCGTGCGGGCCGCGCTGGCCGCCGCGACGAGCGCATCGAAGGGCTCGCCGACCGCGGCGGGAGCCGTCTCGGCAAGGGGGGCCGCCGATGCGGGGGCTCCGGCCGCGGGCGGCGAGGAGGGCGTGACGGCGGGCGACATGGAGGGTTCGTCGCCCGCCGTCACGGGGGGCAGCCAATTCGGCGTGGCCGTGGACGCGAGGCTACCGGCAAAGATCCCGCGCAGCCCGCGGTTCATCGCGCGACACATGACGTGCGTGAGGATGCTACCCGATGCCGCCACCACGGCGCCGCAGGCCACGAGCAGTCGGCTCTGGGTCACGACGCCGCAGAACGCGGCCGCCAGCCCGGCGGTGGCGTTGAGAAAGGAAATGAGCACCGGCATGTCGGCGCCCCCGACGCGGACGGCCACGAGCACACCGAGCGCCGCGGCCGCAATCAGGCTCACGAGGCCGCCGGGCTCCGCGGTGCGCGGGCCGCCGAGCAGCGTCACGATGGCCGCCGCGAGGGTCACGGCCAGGGCGCCGAGTACGAAGAGGCTGTGGTGGGGCAGGCGGGTCGGCGCGCCCCGCAGGCGGCCGGTCAGCTTGCCGGCCGCGATGAGACTCGCCGAGAAGGTGCCGGCCCCGATAGCGATGCCGAGCAGCGCCGACACGCGCAGCACGCTGAGGCCGCCGCTCGGGTCGCGCCACAGCTCGACGAGCGACACGAGGAACGCCGCGACGCCGCCGGCCCCGTGCTGAAAGGCCACCATGGCCGGGATTTGCAGCATCGAGACGCGGGCCGCGACGGCGGCGCCGAGCGCGCTGCCGAGGACGAGCAGCGGCAACACGACGGCCGGCGCTCCGACGGTGCCCCGCAGCACGACGACCCCGGCCGCGGCTGCAAACCCGAGGGCCGCGACCCCGTTGCCGAGCCGCGCGCCCCGCGGCGTGCGGAAGAGCGCGAAGCCGCTCAGCAGAATGGCCAGAATCGCCAGATCGACGACGAGTGCCAGCAGGTCCATCGGCGTCTCACCTCCGGCGGAACAGCCGCAACATGCGGTCGGTGATGGCGAACCCGCCGACGACGTTGAAGGCCGCGGCCGCAATGGCGCAGCCACCGAGCACGGCCTCTGCCGGGGTCACGGGTTCGGCGAACAGCAGGAAGGCGCCGAGCAGCGTCACCGCCGAGACGGCGTTCGTGAGCGACATGAGCGGGGTATGCAGCAGCGGCGGCACCCTGGAGACGATCCAGTAGCCGATCACGAGGACCCCCCCGAAAACGCTGAACAGCACGAGCAACTCGCTCATCGGGTCCCTCCGCGGACCGGTCGTCCGTTACGCGAGCCTCATCGCCTTGCGCGCCCCCGCGTGCCGGATGGTGCCCTCGTGGGTGACCAGCGTGGCGCGCACGATGTCGTCGTCCCAGTCGACCGGGCCGGGGCCCTGCTTGAACAGGTTCTTCACGAAGTTCAGCATGTTGCGGGCGTAGAGGCGGGTGGCATCGACCGGCACGCTGCCTGGAATGTTCTGGGTGCCGATGACGAGCGTGTGGTGGCAGACGGCCTCGCCGCCGGCCTGCGTGGCCGCGCAGTTGCCGCCCTGGTCGATGGAGACATCGACGATCACGGAACCGGGCCGCATGCGGGCGATCATGTCTTCCGTGACGAGGACGGGCGCCACCTCGCCCGGCACGAGGGCCGACAGCACGACGATGTCGGCGTCGGCCACGAGCGGGGCGAGCAACGCCCGTTCCTTGGCGAGCCAGTCGGCCGGCAGCGCGCGGGCGTAGCCGCCGTCGCCGCAGGCCACCTCGGGCGGCACGTCGAAGCCGACGTCCTTGGCCCCCACGCTGCGCGCCTGTTCGCGGGCCTCGCGGCGCACGTCGACCGCCAGGGTGCTGGCTCCGAGGCGCCTCGCCGTTGCGAGCGCCTGCAAGCCGACGACACCGGCGCCGACGACCAGGGCCTTCGCGGGCCCCAGCATGCCGCCGGCCGTGGCGACCATCGGAACGAAGCCGGGCAGCCGGCCCGCCGCGAGCAGCACGGCCTTGTAGCCCGTCACGGTGCTCATCGAGGTCAGCGCATCCATGGCCTGCGCGCGGCTCGTGCGGGGCACGCTGTCCATCGTGAAGGCCGTGATGCGGCGTCGGGCCAGACCCTCGACGATGGGGTGATGGCTCGGGGTCGCCGGGTGCAGGAAGGTGACGAGCACCGAGCCCGGCCGGAAGAGCTCGACCTCGTGCCGGTTGAGCGTCGGGTGGGGGCAGGGCTGCTTGACCTTCAGCACGAGGTCGGCCTGGGCGTACAGCGCGGCCACGTCGGCCGTGAGTCTGGCCCCGGCCTTCGCGTAGTCGTCGTCGGCCACGAAGATGCCCGCTCCGGCGCCGCGTTCGACGCCGACCTCGAAGCCCGCCGCCACGAGGGCCGCCACGGTCTCGGGGGTCGCGGCGACGCGACGTTCGTTGGCCATGATCTCTTTCGGGATGGCGATGCGCATGGGGTTCCTCGCAATCGCGGGCCGCGCTGCCGCGCAGCGGCCCGCGGGTCGTTTGTCCGCCGGACGAGGCGCTGGCCGGCGCCGGCCGTCAGTTCGCTCCGCCGCGCGCGGCGGCAAGGGCGGCCCGCAGGGCATTCGTGAGCAGTGGGGGGGCCGGCCGGGCCGCCAGGTCGGTCATGGTGCGCAAGACGCGCGCCGGGTCGAAGGTCGAGGCCGGCTGGGGCGGGCGGATGGCCAGCAGGTGGCCGAGGGCCCGCGCCGCCAACACCCGCAGTTCGAGACCCAGGTCGTCGCGCACGAGGATGTTCGTCACCTCGGCGATGAGGATGTCGGCCGACTGCCGAATGTCCGGCAGGACCTGCAGCACGTACTCGACGAGCCGCCAGTTGCCGGTGAAGCGCAAGATGCGGGCCAGTCCGGGCTGGTGCTCGTCGAGCGCTCCGCGCCCTCGGAGATCGTCGATGTCCGCACGGACTTGGCCCCACTCCAACAGGTTGCCGAATCGGTCGTTCATCATGGCGTGAGCCTCCTCGGTCAGGTTCGTGCGGGCGGCGCGGCGCTCGTCGGCGCGCCACCGTCCGGCACGCAGGAGCCGATTGCAGCGCAAACGCGGGGCGTGCGGTATCGGGCGGAAGTGGAATCGGCGGTCGGGTGCGGCGCCTTCCGGATGCGCCGGGGGCTCAGGCGGGGCGCGCCAAAGGCGCAGGCTGCCGCGGGATCGGATGAATCAGGAATCGAGGCTCGTCAGGCCTTCGCGAATGGCGTACTTCGTGAGTTCGGCCAGGCTGCGCAGCCCGAGTTTGCTCATGATCTGGCGGCGGTGGGTCTCGACGGTCTTGACGCTGAGGCAGAGCCGCTGCCCGATGTCGCGCGCCGTGCACCCCTCGGCGAGCAGTTGCAGCACCTCGCGTTCGCGGCCGGTGAGCACGTCGAAGGCCCCCGCCGCGCCACGCGGCGTGCCCCGGGCGTACTCCTCGACGACGACGCCGGCGACGGCCGGGCTGAGCCAGACGTGACCGCTCTGCACGGCCTGGACGGCACGTGCCAGTTCCTCGGCTGCGCAGTCCTTCAGGAGATAGCCGCGGGCGCCGGCCGCCAACATCTCGCGCACGTAGCGCCGGTCGGCGTGCATCGAGAGCGCGATGACGCGCGTTTCGGGCCGCTCGGCGAGAATCTGCCGGGTCGCCTCGATGCCGTTCAGGCGCGGCATGACGATGTCGAGGATGACGATGTCGGGCCCGAGCCGGCGCGCCAGGCGAACGGCCTCTTCGCCGTCGCCGGCCGTGCCCGCGACCTCGAGGCCGGGCAGTCGTTCGAGCACCATCCGCAGCCCATCGAGCACGATGCGATGGTCGTCGGCCAGCAGGACGCGCGTGGTCATCGCCGCCTCCTCGTCCGTTCGGCGGGTTCGCGGGGCACACGCAGCGTCACGCGCGTGCCGCGGCCCGGCGCCGTCTCGATGTCGACCTGGCCGCCGAGCTGTTCGAGCCGTTCGCGCAGCCCGAACAGCCCGAAACTGCCCGTCTGCAGCATGCGTTCGCGCACGCGTTCGGGCTCGAAGCCGACGCCTTCGTCGGCGACGCTCAGCCGGACTTCGCGGCGCGTGGCCGTCAGCGTGATGCGCGCTTCGGCGACCTGGGCGTGTCGGGCCACGTTGGCCACGAGCTCGCGCGCCGAGCGGAAGAGCGCCGAGCGCAGCTCCTCGCTGAGTTCGAGGCTGCGGCTCGGGCCTTCGAGCCGCAGCGTGAGACCGTAGGCCCGACGCGCTTCCTCGGTGAGCCATTCGAGCGCCGCGCCGAGCCCGAATTCGTGCAGCACCGGCGGGCTCAGGTCGAAGATGAGCGTGCGCGTATCCTGGATGGCCGTGGCGATGTGCTCGCGCACCTGGCTGAGCGCCTCCCCGAGCGGCCCCTCCGCGTGTTCGGTCGCCAACATGCCGAGTTGGATGCGCGCCGTCGCGAGCGTCTGGCCGATGCGGTCGTGCAGGTCGCGCGCGATGCGGCGGCGTTCGCGATCCTCGGTGCACACGAGTTGGCGCGCGAGCGAGCGCAGCCGCTGCTGATGGTCGAGCAGCTGTTGCTCGGCCTCCTTGCGCTCGACGATTTCGCCGAGCCGCTGGGCGACCACGTTGAGCAGCGCGCGTTCCTCCGTGAGAAACGGCCCTTCGTCCTGCTCGGGGCACGCCGTGGGGTAGCCGACCTCGATGGCGCCCACGATCTGGCCGTGCGCGATGATGGGCGCATGTTGCACCCAGGGGCTCGGCCGCCATTGGCGCGAGACGTGCGTGCGGTCGCCGAGCGTGATGCGCGCGCCGGCAACTTCAGCGTGGAGCCAGGCGTGCGGCACGATCTCGACGGTCTCGGCCAGCACGTGGTGCAGGTCGAGCTCGACCCGCTCGACGAGTTTGGCGATGGCGTAGAGGCAGTTCAGTTCCTTGACGCGCTCGGCCAGCACCCGGGCTTGCTCGCGCAGTTCACGTTCCACGTCGACCCGGTTCACCAAGCCGCCCTCCTCGCCGCCGCCGGGTGGGCTGTGCGGCGGACGCGCCCCCGCCGCAAGGCCCCGCAGCGCCCTGCGGATTGTAGCGGCTTTCCCAAACGAGAGACCAGCCCGCGGGGCGCGCGACGCTGCGGACGGCGCCGGGTCCCCCGACGCCCGGCGCGGCGCAACGCGCCGGCCCGCAGAGAGCCTTGACCCTACCCGGCAACACGGCCACACTCGGCCGCATGAAACCTCTGCGTACAGCGCGTCGTTCGTCGTCTGGGCTCTGGGCGCTGCTCTGGTGGGCCGGGTTTGCCGGGCCCGTGCTGGCGGGCTGCGGCTCGGGCGAGGCGGCCGGTGCGCCCGACGCCCTCGCGGCCGAAGATTCTCCCGCGGCCGACGCGGCCCCGGGCGACGCGCCCGCGGCCGACGCGGCCCCGGGCGACGCGGCGGCCCGCTTCGACCTCGGCGATGCGCCGGCCCGCGCCGACGGCACGGCCGGCGACACGGCCGCGGGCAGCCTGCACCCGGTCGCGCGCGTGGCTACGCAGAACGCCGGCACGTCGCGTTTCCTCGATCTGCTCGAACGCACGCCGCTGCGGCCGACCTGCGAGGAGACGTACTCCAACAACCTCTGCACCGTCGACACCGAGGCCGCGCTCGGGGCCACCGTCGCCGCCTTTGCGCCCGACATCCAGATGTTCGAGGAAGTCTTCGACCAGCGCCGCTGCGCCGAAACCGACTGGCCCCCGGAAGCCTCGGCCGCGCCCTTCGCGTGCAGCGCCGGCGCCACCCCGCAGCTCGAACGGGTTCTGCCCCCGGACTACGCCTGGGGCTGCGCCGCCGGCTATCCCGACAACTGCATCGCCTTTCGCCCGGCCGTCTTCGTGCCGGTCGACGCGGGCGGCGCCGATGCGGCCTGTGCGGGCCGCGACTGCTCGGCGCTGGTCGTCTCCAACCCGGCGCCGTGCGGGCGTGACGGCCGCCTCGCCTACCTGCGCGGGCGCACGGCCCACGGCCGAACCGTGCTCGTCGTCGTGCACACGAACGCCGGCACCGACCGCGACTGCCGCGCCCAGCAGCTCCAGGCCATCGAGGCCGTCCTGCTCGCCGAACCCGCCGACACGGCCATCTTCATGGCCGGCGACTTCAACTTCGACCCCGTAGCCGAGCAGGGCGCCGACCGCGACGCGTTCGACACCTTGGTGCAGGCCGTCGGCCTCACGCGGCTCGCCGACGACGGCAACACCCACCGCCTCTATCAGGCCGACCTCGACCTCGTGCTCGTACGTGGTTGGCCGGCCGCCACGACGGCCACGTGTCACGTGGCGTTTGCCGACGAGGGCCAATCCCCCCTCATGCTCGACCACGCCTACGTGGCCTGCGGCGCCGCCCCGACCGCCCGCTGACGGCGCGTCCGCCCCGGGCCCGCGCCGCGTGTGCCGGGCCCGTTGACTTCGCCTGGTCGTCGGGAGCAGGCTATCTCGTGACGCACCCACCGGACGAGGTGCTGCACGGAGGTCGACGATGGGACGGCAGGGCAGGGTGTTCTTCGGCGCGGCGGCCGTACTCCTGTGGCTTGGCCCCACCCCGTTCGCCAGGGCCAATCCGTTCATCATGGGCGAGACGGTTGCGGTCCAGGTTCCCGAGCGCTTCCACGTGCAGGTGTCGTTCCTGACCCTGGAAGCCGACTGGTGCGCCTTTCCCACCGCCATTTCCCGCGACGGGGAGCCGCTCGACGTCGAACTGCTGGGCCCGACGAGCGTCACCATCAACGGCGGCAGCGGGCTCGGGGGCTATCTGGCGCTGCAAGTCTGCGACTGCGACGTCACCGTCGGCCAGCATCTCTACGAATTCGAGGTGCCGCCGGGCGGCGAGATGTGCTCCGATGGCCGGGCGTCCGTCATCGTGACCGACCCGCCGCCCCCCCAGCCCGACCCCTACGTCGCCCCCGACCCGGCCGACTACGAAGACCACCCCTGGGACATGCCCGCGCCGCCGTGGCCGAAGGGCGCCGACTGCGTCGCGTTCTGCGAGGGGTTGACCAACCCCGAAACGCAGCCCGAAACCCCGCCCGAAGACCACCAGGTCGAAATCGTTGAGCGAGTCGGCGACACCATTTCGCCGCCGCCGCCCGACGCCATCACGCCGCCGCCGCCCGACGCCATCACGCCGCCGCCGACCGACGTCGTCACCCCCAACGACGGGCTCGGCGGCGACAGCCTACAGCCGCCGCCCCCACCGTCCGACACCCACTCGCCGTTCCCGGATGTCGTGTTCCCCAGGCCCGACGGCGTCGCCTACGAGGGCACGCTCTGGGGCGACGAGCCCGTTCCGGCGCCCGACACGGCGCTCGTCAGCGACAACGGCAACGAAATCGACTACTGGTGCGACTGCGGCAGCAGCACCGACACGTCCGGCGGCGGCATTGCCGACCCGCCCCCGGCCGTGGTGCCCGAATCGGACGGCTGCAGCAGCGCCGGCGCCCCGGGCGGCTCGGCGCTGTTCGCGTTGGCCATCCTCGGCCTCGCGCTCGCGCGCCGGCGCACCCGACGGCCAGCCGCCCGGTGAATTCCCCCGCTCGCCGTGTGCGCCGGCCGGCCGCGGCCGACCCCGCGCACCCCCGTGTTTGGCTGCTGCCGTTGGTCGCCGCGCTCGCGGCGCTGCCCGCCCTGGCCGCGCCCCGGGCCTCCGTCGCCCCGGCCGCGGGCGCCCCGTTTGTCCGCCCCCCCGGCTTCCGCGTCAACTGGGACCCGCAAACGGGGCGCGGGCCCGTCTCGCAGCGGCTCGAAAACGGCGACCTCTACATTGCCTGCTTCCACTGTCAGTACCCCGGCTACACGGGTGGCCTCTGGCTCGGCAGCTTCAACGGCTCGGGTTTTCTCTACGTGCCGGTCGACCCGCCACCGGGCTTTGCCACGCTGAACCTGTTCTGTGCCCAGGACGAGAGCCTCTTTGACGAGGACACGGGCGTCGAATACGACGGCGGCTGGTCCGAGAACTTCGGCTTCGGCAACGACGGTGAACCGTTGCCGTACCTTGCGGGCGCGGTCGTCGAAGACGGCTCCCGTGGCGGCGACGTCGTGCTCCGCGCCGTCAACGCCGGCGGCTGCTACGCGCTGACCCGCCACGTGCTCTGGCCGCGCGGGGCTGGCTATCTGGTCTTCTCGACGGTCGTCGAGAACGTCTGCGCGCGCCCCGTGCGCTTCGCGTTCTGGACCGGCGACGACCCCTGGATCGGCCGCTACGCCTCGTCCGAAGGCGACGTCGGCTTCGCCGCCCCGGGCCTGTTGCCGCGCGAGACGGTGCTCGACCCGCGCACGTTCGGCTACGTCGGCATGCTCGACCTCGGCAACGTGCTCACGGGTGAGCCGGCCGGCGCCTTCTCGAACGTCGCCGACGTGCTGCTCTTCGACCCCGGCCAACCCGCGCCGCAGCACGGGCTCGTCGCAAACGGCTTCGCGCACGCTGCCGAAGAAGTCGACCCCACGCGCCCGCTCGACAACCGGAGCCCCACGGCCTTCAACGTGGGTTACACCGGCGTGCGCCTCGCGCCGGGCGAAGCGGTGCGCCTGCGCTACGCACTCGGCCGCGCCACCCCGCAGCCCGAGGGCCGGCCGCCGCTGCCGCCCGCCATTCCGGCCGCCCACTGGGCCTTCGCCGACCGCTACGAGGGCCCCGTGCCCCCGCTCGGCCAGGTCCGCCCCACGCCCCTGGCCCGGCCGCGCGCTGCCGATTCCCCCATCGCCTTTCGCGAGGAAGACGTGCGCCTCGTGGTCGAGCCGCCCTACTTGCTCGTCGAGGGCCACTACACCTTCGAGAACCGCTCCGCCGTGGCGCATACGGTGCCCATGCTCTACCCGTTTCCGCTCGACGCCGACCATCCCTACCCCGACCTTATCGAGGTCGCCGGGGCCCCGTTTGTCCCGCATCCAAACGGCATCGTCTGGCGCCTCGCCGTCGAGGCCCATGCCGAGAAGACGGTCGTCGTGCGCTACGCCCAGCAGTGTCGCGTGCCCCTGGGCCGCTACATCCTCACCACCACCGCGCACTGGGGCACCCCATTTGCACGTGCCCACTACGAGGTGCGCTGGCCCATCACGGCCGCGCCCGCGCACGTCAACTACCCCGGGGTCGACTTCACGGTTGCCGGCGAGACGTGGCGCAGCCTCGATCGCGTCGACTTCCTGCCCGACCGCGACCTCGTGGTGCGTTGGAGCGCGCCCCGCTGACTTCGATGGGGGGGCCCGCGGACTACTCGAAGAGCGGGGTCACGCGCAGCACGAAGCCCTCGTCTTCCGGGGCGACGTATGTGAGGCGGCGGTCGGCGAGCGTGGCGTCGGCGGCGGCGATGAACTTCGGCGTGTTCCAGTCGAGCCGTTCGACCCCAGCGAGCGTCCACGGGAATTCGAGGCTGAACCGCGTGCGCTGGCCGCCCGGGTTGGCGCCGATGACGAACGCGCGGCGGCCCGCGGCATCCCATTTCACGATCACGTGGGCGCGGCCCTCGGGTCCGAGAAACGCGGTGTCCTGGCCGAGGTCGAGCCGCGGCGAGAGCAGCGCCGGGCCATAGACCTCGTCGAAGGCCAGCGCGCGGATGAGGCTGCGCACCTTCTCCGCCGTCGCCTCGCGGTTGTAGCCGTAGCCGAAGAAGATGATGCCCGTGCCGCCCGCCGCGATGGTCGATGCGATTTCCTTGCGCAGGTAGCGCAGGGTGGGGAACGGGCCGTTCGCCCAGAGGTCGGACTCGCCGTTCCAGCACTCGCCGCCGCCGATGTCGTCGTCGAACGCGTGGCCCTGCATCCACATCCAGACCACGGCGTCGGGGTTGGCGTGCCTGCGCAGCGAGTAGGCCAGATCCCAGGCTGCACTGAAGTAGCCGCGGTGCTCCGGGTCGTCGCGGGACAGCCAGTCGTCGTAGCACTCGCCCGTCTCGCCGACCTGACCGGTGAGCCAGTTGAGCCGGCTGTCCCAGCGGTTGCACACGTACGAATACGTGTCGCCGATCATCATGTTCGTGGCGCGCGCGTAGTCCTCGACCTCGGCATCGGTGAACGTCTCGCCGCTGCCGTCGCCGCCGCCCTTCATGCGGAAGGTGGGGTGCCAGGCGAAGTAGGGCATGTCCTCGTACGGCGGCAGGTTGGGGGCGTTTTCGGGGGCCCAGCGTCCGGTGCGCGTGCGGAACGCCTCGAAGTCGGCCGAGAGTTCGGCGAGCCGCGTCGGGCTGTAGCCTTCCATGTCGGTTTCGCCGTGCTCGTTGACGAGGATGGGGGTGACGTCCTGTTCGACGGGCCGCTCGCTGCCGTAGCCCGGGTACCAGCGCCCATAGGGCCGCGGGTCGGTCGGGATGTAGTCGGGCTCGCTGCCGTAGCCCCAGAGAAACACGAAGTTGGCGCCGGCCGCGACCGCCTTGTGCAGCTGCTCCTTGCCGTCGTTCGTCGTGCCGACGAAGCGGCCCGTTTCGGGGTCCTCGTGGCAACCGCCGGGGCCCGTGATGCCATCCCAGGCGCCCGTGCGCGAGGGGTGCACGCCGATCGCGAAGATGGGCGTCCCGGCCCCCTTCACGAAGACGAGGTCGTCGACGGTGCGCGTTGCCGCGGCCGACCAGTAGGTGGGCGGCACGGGGGCGGTGTCGCCCTCGGGCGCGTCGGCCACGCGGCCGTCGGGCGCCGCACTGTCCCCGAGGAGTCCGTCTCCCGCGGGTGCATCGGGCGCCTGCGCGTCGCCCGGGCCGCCGTCGGCCAGCGTATCGCCGGCCCGCGGCGTGTCGGCGCCGGCCGTGTCGCCCGGCCCGGCGTCGGCCCCTGGGCCCGTGCAGTCGTTGCCCGCACCCGGGACGTCGGCGCAGGGCGCCGCCTCGGGGTTGCACGCGGCACTCCAGGCGATCGCCGCCAGCCCCAGAA
>CAYRCM010000148.1:0-15025 GCA_964422715.1 uncultured Myxococcales bacterium
GCCCGCCCCCGGCCGGGCCGCGGCGGCTGCACGTCGTGCCCCCGCCGGCCGACGCCGCCGCAGCCGGGCCGGCGGCCACGCCCGCACTGAGCGCGCGCACGCTCGCCGAACTGCGCGCCGAACTCGGCGCGTGCACGCGCTGCCCGTTGCATGAGGGGCGCAAGCACATCGTGTTCGGCGCGGGCCCCGAACACGCGCGCGTCCTGCTCGTCGGCGAGGCGCCCGGACAACAGGAAGACGAGACGGGCGAACCCTTCGTGGGAGCGGCCGGCGAATTGCTCATGCGCATCCTCGGTGCCATCGGGCTCAGCCGCGACGACGTCTACATCGCCAACGTGCTCAAATGCCGCCCGCCGCGCAACCGCGACCCGCAGCCGCCCGAAATCGCCATCTGCAAGCCATTTCTCGTACGGCAAATCGAGATCGTCCGGCCCGAGCTCATCGTGGCGCTCGGACGCTTCGCGGCCGCGGCCCTCATCCCGGCCTCGGGGAGTCTCAACCGGCTGCGCGGCCGTTTCTACGACTTCGCGGGCATCCCCGTCCGGCCCACGTACCACCCGAGTGCCGTTCTGCGCGACGAATCGCTCAAACGCCCCGTCTGGGAAGACATGAAGGCCGTGCGCGCGCAGCTCGGCCAGGCGCCGACGGCCGGCGCGGTGTCCCCGCGCGATGCGCACGTTCCGGCCCCCGGCGCCGGGAAAGAGGACCTCCCGCGATGAGCACCGACACCCACCTGCTGCTGCTCGTCTCGCTGGCCGTCGCGCTCGTGGCCGTCGCCCAGCGCGGCCTCGCCTCGCTGCCGCTGCTGGCGCTCGCGGCGGGCATCGCCGGGGCGCTGCTCGCGCCGGGCGGGTTTGCGCCGCTGAGCCCCGAGCTCGTGGCGGGGCTCTTTCTGCCGGGCCTGCTCTACGGCCTCGCGCAGCAGGCCCGCACGGCCGCCGAAGGCCGCCGCGCCATGCTGACGGGCGTGGCGCTCGGGGTGCCGGGCTTCGTGCTGGCCGCCGGGCTGGCCGGCATGGCGCTTTGGCTCGGCGCGGGCGGGCTCACGGGGCTCAGCGCGCGCTGGTCGCTGCTCTTGGCCGGGCTGCTCGTGCTCGTCGACGCGCCCCTCGCGCTCGGGGCCGTGCCGCTGCCCCGCCTGCACGCGCGGCTCGCCCAGATCCTGCGGCTCGAGGCCCTGCTCGGCGCCGTGGCCGGCGTCGTGATGGTGGGCATCCTGGCGGCGCTCGTCGGGGCGGCCGGCTCCGTCGTGCAGCTGCGCATCGTCGAGCCCTACGAGAGCGATGCGGCTCTCGTCGGCCGCCTCGCGAGCGAAGCGGCGACGCTGCCCGGCGTCGCCCACGCCGACCCCGCGCCCGAGACAGGCGGTCTGCACGTCACGTTCCGCGGGACCACCGCCCCGCCCGCGGGCTTGCAGGCGCTGCGCGACGCCGCCGAGCGCGTCGGCGTGCCCCGCTCGCACGCGCTCATCGAGCGGCTGCCGGCGCCGCCCACGTTCTTCTGGATTCTGCGCGAGTTCGTGCTCAAGGTGGCGGCCGGGGTGGCCATCGGGTTGCTGCTCGGGTTCTTCGTGCGGGCGCTCACGGGGCGCAGCGACGACCGCCGGCTCGAAGCGTTGCTCGCGCTCGCGCTCGCCTACGGCGCCTACTTCGCGGCCCACGCGCTGCAAACGGCGGGGGTGGCGGCCGTCATCGCCGCCGGCTTCGCGAGTCGCGCGGGCAAGGCAGCCGACGGCGGCCCACCGGCCCTGCCGGCGCCCACGAGCACCGGGCTGTTCGATAGCCTGGCGCAGGGCCTGACGCTGCTGGCCTTCCTGCTCGCCGGCAGCGCGGTTGGCGGGGCCGAGTTGCTGCGCCACGCGCCGCTCGCGCTCCTGGCGTTCGCGGTGCTGCTCCTCGTGCGCGCCGGGGTGGTGCATGCCACCACCTGGGTGCTGCGCCCGTTTGGCGAGCGGCTCGAACGCGGCGTGGCTTCCGGGCTCGTCGTGGGCGGGTTGCACGGGGCCGTGCCGCTCGTGCTGCTGCTCGCGCTACCGGCCGACGTGCCCCAAAGCCTGCCGGTCGCGGCCACGGTGCTCGGCGCGGCGCTCATCGGGCTGGCCGCCCAGGGTCTGCCGCTCGCGGCGCTCCTGCGCCGGCTCGGGCTCATCGCCAGCGGCCCGAGCCACGGCGACGGCGAGGTCGAACGGTTGCGCGGCCGCGTGCTCGCCGCCGTGCGCGCCCGCGCGCACCTCGACCGGCTGCGCGCCGAACACGCCGTGACCCCGCGCAGCTACGATCTGCTGGCCCGTGCCTACGACCACAAGATCGCGGTCATGGAACGCAACCTCGGCGCGGCCTACGAAGAACGCGACGCGCTGCGCCAGGACGAGTTGACCGGCGTGCTGCGCGAGATGCTGCGCATGGAAGCCCAGAGTCTCGACCAGTCGCGCGAGCGCGGCTATCTGTCCGACGACGTGTACGCGCGGCTCGTGGCCCAGGTGCACATCCGGGTGGCGCGGCTCGGCGACGAAGTCGACGAGCTCGGGCCGCGGCGTGCGGCCGAACCGGCCGATGGGCCACCGGCGACCAGCCCCGCGACCCCGCCTGCCGCCGCCGACCCGCCCCGCGACCCCGCGTGAGTTGCGGCCTGGGCCGCGGGCGCCGGGCGAGGGGGCCCTACCGCCGTTCGATCGTGACGCTTTCGGTGATGATGGGTTCGAGCGGGCGGTCCTGCGGCCCGGTGGCCGCCTTCGAGATGTTCATGACGACGTCGAGGCCTTCGACCACCTGCCCGAAAATGCTGTGTTTGCGGTCGAGCCAGGGGGTGGGCGCCACCGTGATGAAGAACTGGCTGCCGTTCGAGTGCGGGCCCGAATTGGCCATGGACAGTTTGCCCGGCACGTCGTGGCGCAGATCGGCGTGGAACTCGTCGGCGAACTTGTAGCCCGGGCCGCCCGTGCCGTTGCCGAGCGGGCAGCCGCCCTGGATCATGAAGCCTTCGATCACCCGGTGGAACGTGAGGCCGTTGTAGAACGGCTTCGTGAGCTTGCGCCGGGTCTTCGGGTCGAGCCATTCCTTCGTGCCTTCGGCGAGGCCCACGAAGTTGGCAACGGTTTTCGGGGCTTTGTCGGCGTAGAGCTCGATGACGAACCGACCGACGTTGGTCTGGAAGACGGCGAACGTTCCGCTGGTGGCTGCCACGGTGCAGGTCCTTTCGCGTTGGGCGGGGGCGCGCCGGGCCGTGTGCCCGGTCGGCTCCGCGCCGAGACCCGGGCAAAGTAAGCCAGCAGGCCCCAAAAGTCACCCTCCTCCGTGCCCGCGCCGCGGCAGGCGCCCCCGGCGCGCGGGCGCGACCGGCGGGGGCAGCGGCTCCGGGCCCGGTTCGGCCCGGCTTCGGCAGAAGTCCGGTGCTCCTTCGGCACTGCTGCGTTCATGCCGCATTCCTGCTCTTTTACAGATCCGTCACAACTTCGTTTTTAAACGGAGTTGTAACGGAGAAATATAAAAGTGATAACGGGGTTGACCAGAACGGAGACCGAGCGCGTGACGACGACGTGCGGGCGCGGACCCGACGGCGGGCGGAGCCCGTCGGTTTCGCGGCCTGGCGTCCCGGCCGCGTTGCGAGCGCTGCGAGCCGTGTGCTACGGTGCGCGGCACGGGTCGCGGAGGGCCCTCGAATGGAGGCGTTTCGGGTCACGACGGGGCGGACAGGCGGCTTTCCGGTCGCGTGGCTCGGCCGCGGCGTCGCGCTCGGCCAGGTCTACGTGTTCGGCCGGCTCGGCGAGCGCGACTTTGCGTTCATCATCGAGCCGCGCCGGCCCGAGCAACGCTTCTTCGTCGCCACCGAGCGGCTGGCGCTGCACCATCGCACCCACCCGCCCGACGGGCTCACGCGCGCCGAAAGCGAGGCGCTGCAACGGCTCGCCGAACGCGTGCTGCGCCGCGAAGACGAACTGCTGGCCCTCGTTGCGCACGCCGCCGCGCGGGCTGCCGCCCCGGCAGCCCACGAGCCGCGCGGCTGCGAGGCACCACTCGCCGGGGCGCAGGTCTTCGAATGGGCCAGGCCCGGGCTGCGCCGCCACCTCTGGGTGGGCGCCCGCGGCCAGTTCGCCCTGCCGCTCTTCGCCTGGTCGCTCGAAGTGCGGCCGGCCACGCCGGCGCTGCCCGCGGACGCCGCGGCCGACGTGCAGCAGACGTTTCTCGACCTCGTGGCGCGCTTTCTTGCGGGGGGCAGCGGCGCCGGTGAGCCGGCTCCCGCCGAGGTCCGGACAGCGACGGCCACGGCTCAGCTGCACCTCGGCCGGCCGCAGCAGAACGACGAAGTGCTGAGCGGACTCGACGGCCAGCGGGGCCGGCTGCGCGTACCCCTCACGGTGCCGACCGCGTGCCTCAACCGCTGCGTGTTCTGCGTCTCGGCAGCGCTGGGCGAAACCGAGCCGCTCGTCGCCCCCGAGCGGGCGCTCGCCGAGGCCGACCGCCTGCTCACCGCGCTCGCGGGCCTGGCCGACCGCTTTCCCGAGGTCGACGTCTGCCTCGAAGGGGGCGATGCGCTCAACTTCGCCGAGCTGCTGCCGCTGCTGCGGCGTATCCGGGCGCTGCCCACCCTGCGCGAACTCGCGGCCGTGGCACCGGCCACGCGGCTCAGCGAGCGGCGCTTCGCCGCCGAGGTCGAAGAGGCCGGGCTGCGGCGCATCATCCTGACCCTGTTCGGTCCCGATGCACGAAGCCACGACCACATCGCTGGCCGACCGGGGGCCCACCGCGACCTGCTCCTGTCCATCGCCCATGCCGAAGGGGCAGGTCTGCGCTGGTCGCTCAACGTGCTCGTCGTGCGCCAGAACCTGGCCTGGCTCGGCGCCACGCTGCGCGCCGCAGCCGCTCTCAACAACTTCGCATCCCTGTACGTGTACGTGGTCACGCCCGACGTGCCCGAGGCGCTCGCCCGCGACTGCATGCCTCGCTACCGCGACATCGCCGCCGCCTTCGAGGCCGAACGCGAGACCCTGGCGCAAGTCGCGAACGGCATCCGCTACATGCCGTTATGCGTCCTGCCCGAATTCGCCCAGCCGCTCGCCGGCGACACGGGTATGAGTGTCCGCATCACCGAGGCCGAGACGCCGGCGGCCTGTCGCCGCTGTTCGGTCTATGGCAGCCGGTGCATCGGGGTGGGCCAGCCCTACGTGCGGCTCTACGGAGATGACGAGTTCACGTCGCTGCCGTAGCACCCCAGACGGGCGGGTGCGCCTCCACGGGGACGGGTCTCCGCACCGATGCCGCCGGCCGCCGGCAGAGGTACGCTTGACGCCGCGGGCGGCTTTCTGATACGTGCCGGCCGCCCGGCCGCTGCCGGGTGCTTGGAGGGATGCGATGCGCATCTGCATCATCGGCCTGCCGTCGAGCGGCAAGACCACCGTGTTTCGGGCGTTGACCGGGCTGGCCGCCGACGAGGTCGTGCCCGACGCCCAGGGCCAGGTCATTCGCGCGGTGCCGGTGCCCGACCCGCGCGTCGACCTGCTTTCGGGGCTGTACCACCCGAAGAAGACCACCTACGCCCAGATCGAATACGTCGACCTCGGCGGGGCGGCCGGCATCAAGGCCGGGGCGGGCGAGCTCGGTGCGCGCTTCCTCACCGCGGTCCGGCCCGCGGCCATGCTCGTACACGTCATCGACGCGTTCTCGGGGACGGCGGCCATCGACGCCGCCGTGGCCGAGGCCGTCGACACCGTCGACACCGAACTGACGCTCGCCGACTTGCAGGTGGCCGAAAAGAGGCTCGTGCGGCTGCGCAAAGAGGCCGCGAAAAGCGGCCCGGCCGTCGAGGAACAGCGCCTGCTCGAAGAGTTGCTGCCGCTGCTCGAATCCGGTCGGCCGCTGCGGCTGCGCCCCGACATCGCGGGGGCGCCGCTGCTGCGCGGCTTCACGTTCCTCTCGGCCAAGCCCATCCTGACGCTCGTCAACACGGCCGAAGACCAGACCGCCTGGACCCCGGCGGCCCTGCCCGCCGCGGTGGTCGAGGCCCGCGCCGGCGCCTCGGGCCAGTTCATCGCACTGTCGGCGCCCATCGAAGCCGACATTGCCGGCCTGCCGCCCGACGAAGCCGCGGCCTTCCTCGCCGACTACGGCATCGCGAGCCCCGTGCGCAGCCGTGTCTTGCAGTTGAGCTACGATCTGCTCGGCCTCATGTCGTTTTTCACGGTTGGCGAAGACGAAGTGCGCGCCTGGACGATCCCGAAGGGGGCGACGGCCCAGGAAGCGGCGGGCGTCATCCACACCGACATTGCGCGCGGCTTCATCCGCGCCGAGGTCGTCGACTACGAGAGCACGAAGGCCGCCGGCGGCTTCGAGGCCGCCAAGAAGCGCGGCAAGCAGCGCCTCGAAGGCAAGACCTACGTCATGGCCGATGGCGACTGCGTGAACTTCCGCTTCAACCTGTGACCCGGCCGACCGTCGCCGGCGACGGCCCGCGCCGCGGCGACGCTACAGGACGTCGACGCACCCACCCGTCCCGAGCGCCGAGAGGAAGATGATCTGCGCGTCGCCCGACGAGACCGTGCCGTCGCCATTGCAGTCGGCCAGACAGATTTCCTCGGCGGTCCACGGCGGGTCGTGAGCGGGCGGAGCCATGCCGAGGGACATGAAGAAGGCCAGCTGGGCGTCGCCGGAACTGATCACGCCATCGGCGTTGACGTCCCCGCTGTGGACGCAGCAGATGCCTCCTTGGCAGGTGGCGCCGTTCGTGCAAAACGCGCCGTCGCCGTCGTAGAGCAGGCAACTGTCGGCCGTTTCGTCGCACGACTCGCTGCAGTCGGCATCCCCGTCGGGCCCAGGGCACGGGTTGCCCACGTGGCTGGCACAGGCACCCACGCCATCGCACGTGTCGCTGCCGTTGCAGAAGCTCTCGTCGTCGCACGTCGTGCCGATGTCGGCGTGATTGCCTAGACAGACGCCGCTGCCGTCGCAGCTGTCGGGGGCGGTGCAGGCATCGCTCGCGTCGCTGCCGCAGGGTGCGCCGGACAGGGCGTTGGCCGTGCAGTCGCCCGCGTCTTCGTTGCAGGCCGCGGCGCAGAGGTCGGCGCCGTAGGCCGGCGCCGGGCACGGGTCGCCCGCGTGGCTGGCGCACGCGCCCGCGCCGTCGCAGGTGTCGGTGCCATTGCAGAAGGTGTCATCGTCGCAGGACGTGCCGCTCTCCGCGAAATTCGAGAGGCAGGCGCCGCTGCCGTCGCAACTGTCCGGGGCGTTGCAGGCATCGGCCGTGTCGCTGCCACAGGGTGCGCCGGAGGCGGCGTTGGCCGTGCAGTCGTCGGCCGCTTCGCTGCAGGCCGCGGCGCAGAAGTCTGCGCCGTAGGCCGGCGCCGGGCACGGGTCGCCCGTGTGGTTCGTGCACGCCCCCGCGCCGTCGCACGTGTCGCTGCCGTTGCAGAAGGTGTCGTCATCGCAGGACGCGCCGCTGTCGGCGTGGTTGCCGAGGCAGACGCCGCTGCCGTCGCAGCTGTCGGGGGCGGTGCAGGCATCGGCCGTGTCGCTGCCACAGGGCGCGCCGGAGGCCGCGTTGGCCGTGCAGTCGGCGGCGTCTTCGTTGCACGCAGTGGCACAGAAGTCGGCGCCGTACGCCGGCACCGGGCACGGGTCGCCCGCATGGTTCGTGCAGGCCCCCGCGCCGTCGCAGGTGTCGCTGCCGTTGCAGAAGCTCTCATCGTCGCAAGCCGTGCCGCTCACAGCGTGGTTTTCGAGGCAGGCGCCGTTGCCGTCGCAACTGTCGGCGGCGGTGCAGGCGTCGGCCGTGTCGCTGCCGCAGGGCGCGCCGGAGGCGGCGTTGGCCGTGCAGTCATCGGCGTCTTCGTTGCAGGCCTGGGCGCAGAGGTCTGCACCGTACGCCGGCACCGGGCACGGGTCGCCCGTGTGGTTCGTGCACGCCCCCGCGCCATCGCAGCTGTCGCTGCCGTTGCAGTAGACGTCATCATCGCACGACGTGCCGCCCGCCACCGCCTGGCACGTGCCTTCGGCGCCCGAGACGTTGCAGGCCTGGCATTCGGGACAGGCCGTCTCCGTGCAACACACCCCATCGACGCAGTTCGTGCTCAGGCAATCGCCGCCGGCCGTGCAGGGGCGGCCATTGGCCAACAGGAGGACGCGAAACGCCATGTTGGTCTGGCCGACGCCCAGGTTGAACCACCGCGACCAGCCGCCGGACTGATAGAGCAGCCGCGCACGCCAGTGGTAGACCTGGTCCGGGCTCAGGCCGGTTGCCTCGTACGTGATGTCGACGAGCGGCGAGCTCGGAATGCCGGAATCCTCCCAGGCCGGCGTCATGGCCAGGCCGGTGCCGTCGAAGGGCACAGCGTGACCCTTGACCTCGTACTGGAGTTTGACTTTGGCGCGGCCCACGGTCGTGCGCTTGCCGAGCAGGAGTTTGATGCCCAGGAAGTCGGGGCTCGCGCCGGGCTGCACCAGGGTCGAGAGGGTGCGGTTGCCCTGGCGCGGGTTCTGGCTGAGGCCGCCGCCCTCGTTGCCGTAGAAGACGTACGCGCGGCCCGTGTTGGAGGAGTAGCGCCAGGCGCCGACGATGACATCGGCATAGCCATCGCCGTTCACGTCGCCGGCCGACGCCAAGGCGCCGCCGAGCCGGCTATCCGCCTCCTCACCATCCTTGGTCCAGCTCGCGCTGGTACCCAGGCCCGCGGCCGAGCCGTGGTACACGTACGCCCGGCCGGTACCGGAGGCGTACCAGGGGGCGGCGACGATGACATCGGCGAATCTGTCGCCGTTCACGTCACCGGCCGAGGCCGCCGACCAGCCGAAGTCCTGCCCTGTGCCCTCACCGGTGACGGTCCAGTTCGCGGCTGCGTTCAGGCCCGCGGCCGAGCCGTGGTACACGTACGCCCGGCCGGTCGAAGAGGAGTAGGCCCACGCCCCGACGATGACATCGGCATGGCCGTCGCCGTTCACGTCGCCGGCAGAGGCCGCGGCCCGGCCGAAGCCGTTGTCGACCGCCTCGCCGTCCTGGGTCCAGTCGGCGCTGGGGCTCAGGCCCGCGGCGGAGCCGTGGTACACGTACGCCCGGCCGGTGTAGCCGGAATAGCTCGGGGCGCCGACGATGACATCGGCAAAGCCATCGCTGTTCACGTCGCCGGCAGAGGCCGCCGACCAGCCGAACTCGTTGTAGGTCGCCTCGCCGTCCTGGGTCCAGTCCGCGGTGGTACTCAGGCCCGTGGCCGACCCGTGGAACAGGTACGCCCGGCCGGTGTAGGTGGATGCGCCAAAGGCCGCGACGACGACATCGGCAAAACCATCGCCGTTGACGTCGCCGGCCGAGGCCACCGCGTTGCCGAATTGATCGTCCGTCGCCTCGCCGGTCGCGGTCCAGGCAGCCGTCGCGCCGAGGCCGCCGGCCGAACCGAGGAACAGGTAGGCTCGACCGGTGTAGGCGGAATAGCCCAAAGCGCCGACGATGACATCGCCATAGCCATCGCCGTTCACGTCGCCGGCCGCGGCCGCTGACCAGCCGAACCAGTCTTCCTCCGCCTCGCCGTTCATGGTCCAGTTCGCAGTCGTGCTCAAACCCGCGGCCGAGCCGTGGAACACGTACACCCGGCCGGTGCCGAGGGAGAAGCCGTCGGCGCCGACGATGACATCGCCATAGCCGTCGCCGTTGACGTCGCCGGCCGACGCCACCGAGTCGCCGAAGTAGTCGTCGGTCGCCTCGCCGGTCGCGGTCCAGCCCGCGGCGGCGCCGAGCCCCCCCGCCGAGCCGAGGAACAGGTACGCCCGGCCCCACTGGGGGGTGGGGGGCGGAAATCCGCTCGGTTCCGGACCGGGCGCCCCGACGATGACGTCGGCGAAGCCATCGCCGTTGACGTCGCCGGCCGACGCCACCGAGTGGCCGTATCGGGTGTTGGTCGCGAGACCGTTCGCGGTCCAGGTGGCCGTGGCCCCGAGGCCCGCGGCCGAGCCCAGAAACACGTACGCCTTGCCGGTCTGGGTGGTGCGCTGCGGGGCGCCGACGATGACATCGGCATAGCCGTCGCCGTTGACGTCGCCGGCCGAGGCCACCGAGAAGCCGAACTGGTTGCTCGTCGCCTCGCCGCTCTTGAACCAGTTCCAGGTCAAGCTCAGGCCCGTGGCCGAGCCATGAAACACGTACGCCTTGCCGGTGTTGGTGGTGATGGCGTAGGCCCCGACGATGACATCGGCGTAGCCATCGCCGTTGACGTCGCCGGCCGAGGCCACGGACCAGCCGAATCGGTTGCTCGCCGTCTCACCGGTGGCGAACCACTCCCCGCTCGGGCCCGGGCCCGTGGCCGAGCCGTGGAACACATACGCCCGGCCGGCGCTGGAGCTGTTGCCATAGGCGCCGACGACGATGTCGGCGAAGCCATCACCGTTCACGTCTCCGGCCGAGGCCACCGAGTAGCCGAAGTAGTTGTTCGTCGCCTCGCCGGTCTTGGTCCAGTCTGCGGACACGCTCGGGCCCGCCGCCGAGCCGAAGAACAGGTACGCCTTGCCGGCATTGGAGTTGAAGGCTTCGGCGCCGACGATCACATCGGCAAAGCCATCGCCGTTCACGTCTCCGGCCGAGGCCACAGACCGGCCGAAGTATTGGTTGATGGCCTCGCCGTCCTTGCTCCAGATCGCGTCGGGGCCGAGCCCGCTCGGCGAGCCGAGGAACACGTAGGCCTTGCCCGTGTTGGTGGTGCGGATGTGCGCGCCGACGATGACATCGGCGTAGCCGTCGCCGTTCACGTCGCCGGCCGAGGCCACCGAGTAGCCGAAGCCGTTGTTGGTGGCCTCGCCGGTCTTGGTCCATTGAGCGGTGGCACCGAGGCCCGCGGCCGAGCCGTGGAACACGTACGCCTTGCCCGTGGCGGAGGACCAACTGCGGGCCCCGACGATGACATCGCCAAAGCCGTCGCCGTTGACGTCGCCGGCCGAGGCCACCGAGTAGCTGAAGAGATCGCCCAGCAGCTCGCCGGTCGCGGTCCAGGCCGGGCCCGTGGCCAAGGGGTCGATGACGAGGGGGTAGAGCGCCTCGCGGTCGTCGATGACGAGACCGATCTCCGCCGGGCCGAGCACCATGCGGGCCGGCACCTGGTTGCCGTCGGCGTCGCGCACCAGGAGCTCGGCGTACTTGACCCGGTCGTGGGCGCCGTCGGAAAACAGGATGGCATCGCCCGCGGCGCGGGCGTCGAGGCCCGCGTAGCCCACGCGCACCGTCAGCTCGCCGTCGCCGGCCGGCCGCTCGGCAAGGACGAAGCCGTGCTCGACGCCGCGCTCGGTGTTGCGGAAGAACTCGACCACGCCGGCGTCGTGCGCGTATTCGACCTGGCGGAAGCACGCGCCGGTGGCGCCCGTGGCGTGCGGGTCGGGGCAGGCGCCGAGCACGGGCACGGCCCGGCCGGGCTCGCCCGGCGCGGCGTCGAGCCGGCCGCGCGCAAGGCCCGCGTAGCCCAGCCGCAACGCCCATTCGGGCACGTCGGCCGGGGCCGCGGCGGCCGCAACGTCGTCGTCGGCCAGTCCGGAGGGGCCGGCTTGCGCGTCGACGCGGTCTTTCGGCGCCGCGAGCGGCCCGAGCGCCAGGCCCTGCGCGTCGAACGTCGCCACGAACCCCTGAGCCGGGTTGTCGGCGCCGAGGGCCGCCGCCCGCTCGGTCACGCGGTAGTTTTCGGCCGCAAGGCCTTCTTGCACCTTGGCCCACCAGTCCGCGGGCACGGCGCCGGGCGCCTGGCCCGCGGCCGAAGCGGACCCGGCGGCCAGCCCGAGCCCCTCGGCTGCGGGCAGGGCATCGCTCTCGCACGCGCTCCCGAGCGCCGCGAACAGCCAGACGAGCCCCACGCTCGGGGCGACAAGACCGCCACGCACCGCCATTCGCGCTCTCATGTTGGGTTCTCCTCCCTTGGGGTGTGCAGTCCCCGCTCGGGGGACGACTTCCCGGCCCGAAGCGGCCGTGCGGGCCGTTTCCGTTTGGCGATTTCGAGTTTGTTTCGCTTCCGTCCGGCCCAGCGCCGGAAGGACAAGACTCCGGACGGATGGTGCCCGATGGGGCCGCGGCCGGCAAGTCGGAAATGAGCAGCCAGCCGGCGCGCCCGCCGTGGCCGCTCCGCCGCACCTCGCGCGCACGGCAGGCCCGCCCCCCGCCCTGTTCAAACCCACCGATCTGAGGCAAGATCCGGCCGCGTTCGCGCGGCGCCGGGGGCTTGGCGGCCGGGGCTGCGCGGCCCCCGGACCCAGGCTGCGCTGCGCAGGTGGAGGCGCCCATGAGCCCGGCCCACACCCCCGAAGAACGGGCCCGCGAGCAGATCGACCGGCTGCTCACCGCGAGCGGCTGGGTCGTGCAAGACCGCGCCGCGCTGAACCTGGCGGCGGGGCTCGGGGTCGCCGTGCGCGAGTTTCCGCTGCGCACGGGGACGGCCGACTACCTGCTGTTCGTCAACGGCCAGGCGGTGGGCGCGCTCGAAGCCAAGAGAGCCGGCCACCCGCTCAGCGGCGTCGAGCCGCAGTCGGCGAAGTATTCGCTCGGCTTGCCGCCCGGCCTGCACCCGCCGGTGCGCCCGCTGCCGTTTCTCTACGAGTCGACCGGGGTCGAAACGTGCTTCACGAACGGGCTCGACCCGCGCCCGCGCAGCCGCGCCGTGTTCGCCGTGCACCGGCCCGAAACGCTCGCCGAGTGGCTGAAGGCCGACACCCTCGACGCCTGGGTCAAAGCGCTGCACGCGGCGGGCGCGGGCCTCTATACGGCGGCCGACGCGCGCCGGCCGTCGTCGCTGCGCGCCCGCCTGCAAACGCTGCCGCCGCTCGAACAGCCGCGCCCGGGCGCGGGCTGGCGGCTGCACCCGAACCAAGTGCAGGCCATCACCAACCTCGAAGCCTCGTTCAAGGAAGACCGGCCGCGGGCCCTCATCCAGATGGCCACGGGCTCGGGCAAGACGCTCATGGCCATCACGGCCAGCTACCGGCTCGTGAAGTTCGGCGGGGCGCGGCGCATTCTCTTCCTCGTCGACCGCACGAACCTCGGCGAGCAGGCCGAGCGCGAGTTCCAGACCTTCCGCACGCCCGACGACAACCGCAAATTCACCGAACTCTACAAAGTGCAGCGGCTCACCACGAACCACATCGCGGCCTCCGCGAAGGTGGTCATCACGACCGTGCAGCGCCTCTACTCGATGCTGCGCGGCGAGCCCGAGTTCGACCCGGCGCGCGAAGAGGGCTCGGTCTTCGAGGCCCCCGACCCGCTCCTGAAAGAGCCCCTGCCCGTCGTGTACAACCCCGGTTTGCCGCCCGAAACCTTCGATGTGGTGTTCGTCGACGAGTGCCACCGCAGCATCTACACGCTCTGGCGCCAGGTGCTCGAATACTTCTCGATGCCGGCCGGGGGCGAGGCGTTTCTGGTCGGGCTCACCGCCACGCCGGCCCAGCACACCTTCGGTTTCTTCGACCAGAACCTGGTCATGGAATACCGCCACGAAGAAGCCGTCGCCGACCGCGTCAACGTCGACTTCGAGGTCTACCGCATCCGCACGCGCATCACCGAGCAGGGGTCGACCATCGAAGCCTCGCCCGAGCCCATCGTGGGCTACCGCAACCGCCAGACGCGGGCGCTCCGCTGGCAGGCCCCCGACGAGCCCATCGTGTACGGCGGCGCCGACCTCGACCGCTCCGTCGTGGCCAAAGACCAGATCCGCACGCTCGTCACGACGTTTCGCGAGCGGCTGTTCGTCGACCTCTTTCCGGGGCGCCGCCACGTGCCGAAAACGCTCGTGTTCTGCAAGGACGACGCGCACGCCGAAGACGTGGTCGGCATCTTCCGCGAGGTGTTCGGCGGCGGCAACGCGTTTGCCCAGAAAATCACCTACCGCACCACCGGCCGGAAGCCCGCCGACCTCATTCAGGATTTTCGCAACGCCTACGACCCGCGCATCGCCGTCACGGTCGACATGGTGGCCACGGGCAGCGACATCCGGCCCATCGAAATCGTCCTGTTTCTCCGGCCCGTCCAATCGCGCGTGCTGTTCGAGCAGATGAAGGGCCGCGGGGTGCGCGTCATCGACCCGCACGAACTGCGGGCCGTCACGCCCGATGCCCGGGCGAAGACGCACTTCGTCATCGTCGACTGCGTGGGGGTGGTCGACTCGGGGCTCGCCGACACGCATCCGCTCGAAACGAAGCAGTCGGTATCGTTCCAATCGCTGCTCGAACACGTAGCCATGGGCGGCAGCGACCCCGACGTGCTCTCGTCGCTCGCGGCGCGGCTCGCCCGGCTCGACAAGGCCTGCGGCCCGGCCGAGCGCGAGAAGGTCGCGGCCGCCGCGGGCGGGTTGACGCTCAGCGAACTCTGCCACGCCATCGTCGCGGCCCTCGACCCGGAGCGGCAGCTCGAAGCGGCCCGGGGCCGCTTGGCCAACGCCGGCGCCGCCGCCAGCCCCACCGAAGCCGAGATCCAGGCGGCCGCCGCAGCGCTCTGCCAGGCCGCCGTGGCCCCGCTCGCGCACAACCCCGGCTTGCGCCAGACGTTGCTCGACCTCAAGGCCACGCTCGAACAGGTCATCGACGAGGTGTCGAAAGACACGCTGCTCTTCGCCGGCGTCTCGCCCGAGGCCAAAGACAAGGCCCGGGCGCTCGTCGCCTCGTTCGAAGCGTTTCTCGCCGAGCACCGGCGCGAAATCGACGCGCTCCAGTTCTTCTACAGCCAGCCCTATGCCCGCCGGCTGCGCTACCGGGACGTCAAGGCGCTGGCCGAGGCGATCGCGGCCCCGCCCCGCGCCTGGACCCCCGAAACCCTCTGGCACGCCTACGAACTGCTCGACAAAGACCGGGTGCGCGGGGCGTCGGGCCAGCGGCTACTCACCGACCTCGTGTCGCTCGTGCGCTTCGCGCTGCACCAGCAGCCGCTGCTCGAACCGTTTGGCGAGGCGGTGCGCGTGCGCTTCGCGAACTGGCTTGCCCAGCAGCAGATGCGGGGCCGCACGTTCACGCCCGAGCAGTTGCGCTGGCTCGAGATGATGCGCGACCACGTGGCCACGAACGTCGAGATCGAGGTCGAAGACTTCGAC
>CAYRCM010000149.1:0-14997 GCA_964422715.1 uncultured Myxococcales bacterium
TCGGCTTCGCGCGGAATGCGCATTTTCCCATCGACAGCCGGCGCCAGGGCCGCAAGAATCGGCTACGCTCGGCTGGCCTGGGCCCTGCCGGCCAAACGGTGGCGCAGCGAGCCCGTGCGTGTTCTTCGACCGTCTGACGCCGACCTGAACCTCGTGTGCGGGAGGGATTCCGGCCCGCTGGGTGCACGAACCGTGCTGAACCGAATTCTGGAACGGGTCCAAGGATGCCGCCGACGCCGTGCGCTCGGCCCGCTCGGCTCCCGTCTTTTCTGCGGGCTGCTCGGCGCGCTCGGCCTCATCGGCTTCGCCAACTGCAACGTTGGACAACCGGGGAAAATGGGCGAGGTGCTCAAGGCCCCCGCAGGCCAGGCCCCGCCGACCGCGAGCAAGGAAGACCCACTCGCCCGCACGCGGGAGTTGCTCGCCGACCTGAAAGCCGTTTCCGACGAACTGCTGAAACTGCAACCGAGCGTCAGCAAATGGAATGCCGATCTGCCGCTGCTGCGCAGACGCCTCAAGGAGCTGGAGGCGCGGCGGAGCGAGGTGCAGCTCACCCTGGAGCAGGAAGTCCGCGCGGCGCGCCAGGCGCGGGACGACTATCAGGCGGCGCTCGCGGCCTGGCAGACCCAGCAGGAGGCGTTGCGGGCCCTGCGCGAGAAGGCGGCCGAGGCCGGCCCCACCCTGCCGGAGCCTGAGTCGGCCCCACCGAGCGAGCCGGTGATCCCGCCGCCCACGGACCCGGAGCTGCTGGCAAGCCTCGACCTGAACCTCGACCTGCTGCGCCAGCACCTCGAGCAATTGGGCTACCTGCAGGAGCTGGTCGCTTCGACCCAGGAGGAAAGCCTCAAGGGCATCGCCGCAGCCGAGAAGCTGATTCTGGAAGTGAGCCAGGCCGATCTCAAGCCGCCGATCCGCGTCACCCTGGATGACGCGCTGCGCTTGATGTCCGAGATCCAGACCTTCAAGGTCTCCCTGTCGCTCAGCAAATCGCGGCGCGCCGGTTTGATCGAGGAGCAGGAGGCGCTGAGCCGGCGCAAGTATGGCAACAAGCAGAGCCAGCTGCCCACGCTGGCACCGCTGCCGGCCGACCCGGCGGAGAAAATCCAGCAGAACCGGGAAGAGATCCTCAAACTGCGCGAGCAATACACGCAGCTGCTCGGAGAATTGAACGAGGTGGGCAGCCGGACCGTGGACCTCTCGAAGAAGAGCGTCCAGGTCAAGTTGGACTGCGTTCGTCTGAAGGTCGAAATGCAGACGATTGGCCTGAACGCCATGGAGCAGAAGGTCCAGCGCTACCTGGACACGATTAGCGTCACGCAGGCCGACCTGGCCGAAGCCGAAAGGGCGTACGCGAAAGACCTGGCCGAGCTCGAAAACCAGGACCGAGAACTGCGCAAGGACTTGCGGCTCAAGCGCTATGGGCTCCTCGCGACCGACCAGGCCTGGCAGGGGTTCTCCGCAGAGCGCCGCGACGCCGCCAACCTCAGCCTGATTCAGCACCAGCTCTATCTGATCGAGATGCGCAAGCAGTATCTCAAGTTCCGCTTCGAATCGCTGCACGAGATGGTTCGGCTCACGCGCAACCAGGGCCCGAGCGAGAAGTATCTCAAGGACTACGAGTTCTATCTGGACGAAGAGAAACAGCAGAAGGCCCGCGACGAGATCGCGCAGCGGCGCAGCGCCTGGCAGAACGAATACGCCCTCGTGTCGAAGGAGGCGAAAGGCGAGGCCAACAAGGATCTGACCCGCGCGGTCATCGGCCAATACCGGGAGATCCTGGACATCTACGACCGCCTGGACGACGTCCAGTGGGAACGCGACTGGGTGCGCGGGATCGTGAACCACCACATCGCCCGCTGGCGGGCGGCCCAGCGGGGCTTTCTCTGGTATGCCGGGCGCATCGCGGCGAGCGTCGCCATCTTCCTCGCTTGCCTGTGGCTCTCGGTCCGCCTCGGCCGCCTCACCCTGCGCAAGGTGCGCGAGAAAGTCGCCAAAGTGGCGACGAAACGGCGGCCCGCGCAACCCGAGCAAGCCCCGGCCGGCGACGCGGAAGGACGCCGCCCGGTCGACGGCTGGCGGTACTTCTACTTCGGCATCTACCTCACGTCCGTGGTGCTCATCTGGTTCGGGCTGGCCTTCCTACCGATCGGCTATCTCTGGGGGCTGTCGCTGCGCATCGAAAGCATCTACGAAATCCTGACCGTCTCGCTCTTCACGATCGGCGAGAAGGAGGTCAGCACCCTCAGCCTGCTCAAACTGCTGCTCGGGCTCTCGATCACCCTGGTCGTCATCAAACTCGTCGAACGCTACCTGAAGCGGCAGATCTTCGAGTACTTCGAATGGGACCAGGGCATCCGGCATGCGGTGTTGGTCATCGTGCGCTATCTGCTCCTCTTCGCCGGTTTCGCCCTGTCCCTCGAGTTCATCGGCATCGGGCTTGGCGCGCTCGCCCTGTTCGCCGGCGTCATCGGTATCGGCATCGGCTTTGGTCTCCAGAACATCGCCAGCAACTTCATCAGCGGCCTGATCATCCTCTTCGAACGGCCCGTCAAGAAAGGCGATTTCATCGACGCGGGCGGTCTGGAAGGCACCGTGCTCGAAATCCGCGCCCGGGCGACCACGATCAAGACCCGCGACAACGTGAGCGTGATCGTGCCGAACAGCGATTTCGTGACCCAGAAAGTCGTCAACTGGAGCCACGGGTCGAGGAAATCCCGGTACAGCATTCCGGTGGGCGTGGCCTATGGCTCCGACGTGACCCTGGTGAGAAGGCTGCTCGAGGAGATCGGCGCGGCCGAACCCTGGGTGCTCAAAGATCCGCCCCCCAAAGTCTGGCTGAACGAGTTCGGCTCGAGCTCGCTCAATTTCTCGCTCGTCATCTGGAGTCTCGAAGTGGAGCAGCGCCGGGACCTGATCAGTGCCATCAACTACCGCATCGAGCAGCGGTTCCGCGAGCACGGCATCGCGATTCCCTTCCCGCAGCAGGATGTGCACATCAAGGAGCTGCCGGCGCCGAGCCAGGGATAGCGGCGCGGGCCGCGCGCGGCCCAGGCGAGCGGGCCCGGCGGGGTTGGCCGGGGTTGCCGGTGAGGCCGGCGCGTTCGCCTCAGCGTCTTGCGGAGGGTGCTGGCGGCAGGGGCCGGCGCGGCGTGTCCCAGCCGACGGCGCCGCGCACCCAGTCGATGAAGACGTCGCGGGCGGCGCGGGCACGGACGGCGCGGCCAGGCGCGCGCAGCTCGACGCGCACCGGATAGCGCGGGATGACCGCAAAGCCGGTCAGGTAGGTCAGCGCGGCCTCGACCGCCTCCGGCAGCGCGGGCGACGGGCTCAGGAGGGCCGCGAGTTCCTCCAGGTCGTGGGTCTTGGGTGGACAACGGTCGTGGGCAACGAGGAGCGCCTTCAACAGCTTCTCCACAGCCTGCTGGCAGTGGAAGCAGATGGCGTCGTCGAGGGGTTCGTCCTGTTCCGCGAGCACATCGGCCACCCGGATGTCCTCGGCGACCTTGGCGATCCAGTCGCGGATTTCGGGATCGTCAAGCGGCCTCATAAAGCACCTTGCCGTGGTCGATGGCCTCGCGCACGATGCCACTCACCCAGGTCGCCAATTCGCGGTATTCGGCAGGGGTCAGGACGAAAATGTCCTTCGGGGCGCGAACGTCGCGCACAGCGCGGCGTGCCCGGAAAACGCGGTCTTCGAACGGCAGCTCGCTGTCGGCGACGACGAGGATGTCGTAGTCGCTATCCGACGAAGCGGTTCCGCGGGCCCTGGAGCCGAAGAGGATGACCCGGCGGGGCGAAAACGCCGCGACGAGTCGGTCACGAAGCAGCTCGATCTTGGGGTCCATCGTAGGAAAGCGCCTTTCGCCTCTCCGGGACTCAGGCTACGGGCGGGGGCCCATCGCGTCAAGCCGGGGTTGCCGGATCGGCCGGCCCCATCGACCGCTCCTTCTCGGGGGCGGACGATACCAGATGGCTGGGGGACGCCGCAGAGCAGGCATCCGCTGACGCGGCGCCCCGTCTGGGACGCGCCAGGGGTCGCCGTCATCCCAGCCTCGCCTGCTGCAACCGCGAGAGGAGGCCCGGCTTGCGCGCATGCGCCTCGCGCAGCGCCGCGAGCCGCGCTGCGAAGTCGGGGAGTTGCCCGCGGGCCGCCAACTCGCGCAGGTCGGTGAGCAGCCGCACGGCCTCGTCGTAGGCCTTGGTCTGCTTCGTGGCGATGAGGTCGTCGACGGTGCGCCAGGCGGCTGGAATGCGCGCCCGCAGTGCCGCCAGGCGCGCTTCGAGCTTCGCCGCCGCCGCCCGTTCGATGCGCGCGGCCTCCGCGGCACGCCGCTCGGCTTCGAGACGCCGGCGCAGGGCGGCGTGCGCCTCGGCCAACTGCCAGAGTTGTGCGGCGGTGCGGCGGTGCGGCGCGGATCCGGCGGGCGCGGCCTCACGTCGGCACCGGGCGAAGCGCTGGTACAGCGTGGCAGCGAGCGCCGGGTCGGGTGCAAGGATGAAGGCCGCGAGCCAGTCGTCCTTTTCGGCCGCGGGCAGTGCGGCGAGCCAGGCGCACAATTCGGCGCGACTCGGCTCCTCGCTGTCGAGCGGCGCACTCGCCTCTGCCGCGACGTGCAGCAAGTCGGTATCGATGCACAGGAACTCCGCGAACGCCGCGAGGGCCGGAGTCAGGCTGGCGAGGCCGGGTGGCACCGGCGGCTCGAGTTCCGGCGACTCGCTCTCCCCCTCCTGGGCATGGAGGAGCCAGCCGAGGTAGAGCGCCCGCCGGTCACCGCGCAACAACGCGGCCCGCACGGGCAGGATGGCGTCGAGCAGGCCGTCGCCCTCGACCCATCCGTCGGGGGGATCGTCGCGATACTCGAAGGTCAGCACGACCCGGTCGCCCCGCTCTCGCAGCGAGACGTTCGCCCCGTCGCAGTAGGCTTGCAGGTCCGCGACGTCGACCGCGGCCGTGGGCAGCCCCAGCTTCACGATGCGGGTGCCCCAGTTCGCCAGGTAGAGGAAGGCATCGAAGTGGCGCTCGATCCAGTCGTCCTCGTCTCCTTTGAAACTGCCGTAGTTGTAGACGTTCACGAACCCCGTCGGCGAGATGCGGGCCCGGCTCGAACAGGCGCGCAACTCGGCCATGGCACGGTCGTCGAGCGGCCGGTCGATGGCGCGAAACTCGTAGAATTGATACTCGCTCATGGGTCCCCCCACGGTCGACGGCCGGCGCCCGGCCGTGTCAGCGGCCCAGGATAGCGGTTGCTGGCGAGCGGGTCACGCCGGTTCGTGCCTGCCCAGCGCCGCAGCTGCGCGCTCGGCGGCGAGGACGCCATGGCCGGCTTCACGCCATGCACGTCGCAGCCCACCCGCCGGCTGACGAGGACGGCGAGTTCGGTTGCGTCCGCGGTGTCGGCGAGCAGGTCGACGTCGCTCGACGCCGTCGGTCGGCCCCAGGCAAATGAACCGACGAACCGAACCTCCTTGCATAGCCCCGTCGGTGGGCGTCGGCCACCGGCTGGCGCCGCAGCGGGATGACCCGCTGGCGCAACCGTTCGGCTTGGGCCTGCTCGCGTTCGAGTTGGGCGGCGATCTCGCCGCAGGCAGCCGCCCGGACCCCCCAACCTCTCCACGGCAATGGCAGGCTGTCCGGTCATCGACGCCTCCGCTGCTCTCGATGCCGGCCGAGCCGCCCCGCGCCCGGGCACAGCGCACCCCCACCCCCGCCCATTGACGGCCGGGCGCCCCAATGCCACCGTGCAAAATGGGGAAAGGGGACGGCCATGCGACGGGAGTGGTGCCTCTCTGCGGTGCTCGCAGTCGTGGGTCTCTTTGCGGCGGCGTGCGAAACGGCCGGCGACGCGACGGCGCCGGGCCCGGGCGGCGGCGGCTCGGCCGCCGACCTCACGGCCTGGGACGGAGCGAGCTGTCCTGCGGGAAGCGTGCTCGCGGCCGGCGACCCGGTGGTCGACCCGTACGCCCGGTTTTGCGTGCGCGCCACCGACCCGGCGGCGCGCGAGGGCCCGTTCGCGCGCTGGTATTCCCCCGGGCCGCCGGACGGGACGGTCAAGCGGGTGGCCGGCTTCTACGAGGCGGGCGAACTCGCCGGCCCCTGGCGCTCGTGGTATGCCAACGGGGCCATCGCGGTCGAGACGCACTACGGCAATGGCCGGCTCGACGGCGCGTGGCGCCGCTCGCGGCCCGACGGCACGCTGGCCGAGCAGGGCGCCTACCGCGCGGGCTTGCGGGACGGGCTCTGGACCGAGCACGCCGCCGACGGGGCCGTGACCTTCTGGGGGACGTGGGTTGGCGGGCAGCAGGAGGGTACCTTCACTTCCTTCTGGCCGGGCGGCACGGTCTGCGAAGAGACCGCCTGGGCGGCGGGCCGGCGCGAGGGGGCCCACGTGCGCAACTTCCCCGACGGCACGCTCGCCGAGGCGGGTACCTACGCCGCCGACCGGCGCACGGGCAACTGGACGACCTACTACCCGTCGGGCGCGCGCGAGAGCGAGGGGCCCTACGAGGCCGACCTGCGCGAGGGTGTCTGGACCTTCTGGAACGCCGACGGCACGCTCGAATCCGAAGGCCCCTACGTCACCGGCTGGCCCCATGGCATCTGGACGCTGTACATCCACACGACCGACCCGCCGGCCGAGCGCAGCGGCGCGTTCGTGTGGGGCCACGCCGAGGGCCTCTGGCTGGGGGTCTACTCGACGGGCGCGCCGTTCGACCGCGTGCTCTACGTCGGCGGGGAGCGCGAGGGGCCGTACGAGGCCTGGTGGCCAAACGGCCAGCCGTTCGCCGCGGGCCGCTTCGTCGCCGGGCTGCAGCACGGCCCGTGGACCTACTACTGGCAGAACGGTCAGAAGGCCGCCGAGGGCGGCTACCAACTCGGCTTCCAGCAGGGAGCGTGGACCGAATGGCACGAAAACGGCGTCGTGTCCGGGCAGGGCAGCTACTCGCAGGGCGTCAAAGACCCGGGCTGGCAGTCGTACGACGAGCAGGGCAACCCCGTGGCCCCGCCGGCGGAGGACTGACATGGCCCGCCCCATCGTCGCCCGCTTCACCGTCGTCGTGCTCCTGACGCTGCCGGCCGCTCCGGGGCTCGGCACGCCGCTTTTTGCGAACAAGACCGTCGCGCAACTCGAACCGCTCGATCTCGCCGACGTCAACGCCATCGCCATTCCCGACTCGTGGCCCGAGCTGATGTCGCGCGGCCAGGTCATCGGCGAGCAGGCGGACGGTTGGATGTGGCTGCGCGGCAGCACCGAGCCCGGCGCCATGCTCACGGCGCTCCACGTCGACGACCCGGCGGGCACGGCCACCCCCGTGTTCGTCAACCTGCCCGGCTGGTCGAACGCCGTGCTGACACCCGAAGACGACGGCCTCTGGATTCTCGGCGTGAGCGACGACTCGGCCGGGGCCATCCGCATCCGCACCGCCGACCTGACCGTCGGCACGTTGTGCGCGCCGCCCGAGCGGGCCCGGGTCACGGCGCTGCCCGACGCCGTGTTCCCCGCCGACCCCGCGACCGACCCCGTGGCGGCCCTCACGGCCATCATGCACGGGGCGATGTACAACATCCGCTACATCCACACGATCGCGTACCTGCCCGAAGATCGGCTGTGCCTGACGAGCCCGACGGGGGTCTGGTGCCTGGATCTGGCCCGCGGACGGTTCGAGGAACTCGTTTCGGCGGCCCAGATCGAGGCCACGTTCCCGGTGGACCCGGGCGCCGAACGGATGTGGGTCAGCCACGAGGGTTCCCTGCTGACCGTGCCCGGAGGCGCCAAGGCGCGGTTTGGCGGGCTCGTCGGCACCCCGGACGGCCGCCTCTACTTCACGGTCGACCTCGCCCCGCGCGGCGCCGGCGAAGGCCCCGACGCGGCCATCGACCCGGTCGTCGAGAACTTCACGCGCGCGCTCGTCGTGCGGCGCCCCGACGGCAGCCTCGAACCGGTCGTGTCGTTCTTCCACCAGGTCTCGGGCCTGGGGGTCATGGACACCGACTCGTGGCCCCACGGACCGCTCGCCTACCCGCTCCGCGACCCCTGGGAAATCGTGCTCTGGCCCGAACTCGACGCCGTCGCGGTCTACGCGCAGTACACTGAATACAACAACGAAAACACGGGCGGCGACGACCAGGCGGGCTGGCTCGGCGGTTCACCGTACGGCAACCCGGGCACCGTCCGCCAGGGCTGGGGCGGCCACGCCATGGTGGTGGCCCCGCTCAACGAGCCGGGCTGGGGGCGCGTGCCGCTCTCCGACGGCATCGTGCGCCGCATGCGCTGTTCCGAGGGGGCCTACACCGAATACTGCTACCTCGACGGCCGGCCGCCGCGCTTCTGGACGCGGCCCGACGGCCGGCTCGGCATCACCCTGCACCAGTACCCCGACGGCGACGAACGTTTCACGATCGCACTCGACCAGGATGCGGCCGACCTCGACGAGGACGGGCTCACGGGCGCCGCCGAGCGGGGCGCCGGGACCTCGCGCTGGCTTGCCGACAGCGACGGCGGCGGCAGCGACGATTTCGTCGAAAGCCAACTCGCGCACACCGACCCGCTGGTCGCGACCGACGACCCGGCCGGGCGGGTCCGGCTCCACCCGCCCATCCGGTACGGCCCGAGCCGGCTCATCCGTTTTCGGCTCGGCGACACCTTCGACCCCGGCCTGCCGCAGTTGGACGTGCCCCGCGTCACGGGCAACGCGGGGCCGTTCTGCATCGCCGGGCGCTGCTACGGTCCGGACGGAGAGGCGGTCGCGACCTACGGAATCGACCTCGAACACTACCCAGGCGCCCATTACGGGCCGTACTACACGACTCGCAACGGTGTCATCGCCTTCGACGGCAGTTTCGTCGTCGAGGAGAAGGTCGACGGGGTCTACCGCACCTTCTTCGCGGACGGCAGGTGCGAGCGCTGGGTGAGCCAGGCCGACATCGAGCGGCTCGCGCCGCCGGTCACCGGCGGCTGGATCGACCTCGGCGGCGCCCGGACCGTCTTTCCGGTCGACCGGGACCACCTCTGGGTCGTCACCCACGACTACCAGACGAAGGTGCTGCTGTTCGACGGCACGGGTGCGGGGCGGCTCGTGTTCGACGCCGAGGTCGCGCGCTGCGAGGCCCGGCTCGGGCCCTGCGACGACCGCCCGCGGCCCGAGGCGAAGACGTTGAACGGCGTCTCGCTCGACTACGCGAACCTGACCGGCACGCTCTCCGACCACGAGCTCGACTACCGCTGGGTCGAACTGCTCGGCTACGAGCCCGAGACCGAACGGCTGCGCATCGGCCTCTACGGCAGTTGGGACCGCTACATCGTCGGGCTGCACGCGAGCGAACCCCCGCTCGTGCTCGCGACCACCGAAGACGTGATCGTCGACACCCCCTACCCCATCGCGCCCTGGTCCGCGGAACGCCTGCCCTGGTTCGACCCGCTCTGGCTGCCGCTTGGCCCCGGCGAGCGCATGACGCACGGCGGCTTTCGCGACCCCTACGGCGCGCCCATCCCCGGGGCCATCGACATCCACGCGGGCGTGTTCGACCAGAAGACGCAGCCGTTTTTCGCCGTGTGGGGCGACACCCTGCTGTACATCCGCTACGCCAGCACGCGCGGTCAGGACGGGCTTTGGGAACTCGTGCGCTTCGACGACGCGCTCGAACCGGGTCACGTCGTGCTGTTTGCGCGCCCCGCCGACGGGCTCGACGGCAACTACGTGGTCGAGCCGCCCAGGGTCTATGCCAGTCCGGCCCGCGGCGGACTGTTTGCCATCTGGGAGGCGCCCGACCTGCTCGTCGAGGGCGTGCGCGGCCTCGACGTGACCGCCGACGGGGCCCTGTGCCTCGCCGACGGCAGCACCCTGCACCGCTTCGCGGCACTCGCCGACGATGGGCGCATGCCGCGCAATTTGCTCGGGCGCCATCCGCTCCGCGGCGCCGCCGACTGCGCCTACCGGGCCGACGGCACGCTCGTGGTGCTCCAGGCCGACCCGCCCGCGTTGCTGACCTTCGACCCGGCCACGGGGGCCTTTGCCCCCGAGCGCGACCTCGCCGGCACGGGTGCCGGTGTCCCCGAGGAACTCGTGCGCCGGCCCGACGGCACCTTCGACGTCCGCTGGAGCACGCCCGAACCGGAACGCCCCGTGGCCTGGACGGCGGCCGGCGAGCCCGTCACCTGGCGCGGCGGGCCGCTCGTCGGCATCGGCGAGCGGCTGCTCAAGGCCCCCGAGCCGCTCGGCGTGCCCCTCGTCGTGCGCCCCGACGGCCGCATCGTGGCCTATGCCGAACAGCAGTTGAAGGTCTACGACCCGGAGCGCGACCTGGTGCAGCCGCTCAACATCCTGCCCTTCCGCCCGGACGAGCCGATCGGGCTTGCCCTCGTGCCGGGCGGGGCGGCGCTCGACCCCTGGACCGGAGCGCCGCTGGTGGCGGCCGCGCCGGGCGCGGCCGACGTCCGCGAGCCCGCGGGCGACGGGGCGCCGGCCGGCGGCGGCGGGTCGGGCGGCGCGAGCAGCGGCGGTTGCGCCACCCCGGGGTCGGCCGCGCCCATGGGCCTGCCGCTCCTCCTCGGGCTCGTGGGCCTCGGCGCCCGGTGCAGCCGGATGCGTGCCTCAGCGAAAACGCGCAGATAGGAGTAGGCAGGACGTCGGGCCCCACACCCTCTCAGCCCGCGCTCGAAATGCGCCGCAGCCGCGCCACGGCAGCGGCGAGCGTCTCGACCGTGGCCGCGATGTCGCCGGCACCCGTCTCGCGCCCGAGCGAGAGCCGCACCGTGCCCTGCGCGAGCCTTGGGGTGACGCCCATGGCGCGCAGCACGTGCGACGGCTCGGGCTCGCCCGTCGAACAGGCCGAGCCCGTGGCGACGCTGATGCCGGCCACATCGAGGGCCAGCACGACCGATTCGCCGTCGATGTCGGCAAACCCGAGGCTCGTGGTGTTGGCCACGCGCGGGGCCGAAGCGCCGTGCACCGTGACGCCGGGCACACGCGCCAGCAGTTCGGCTTCGAACGCGTCGCGCAGGGCCGCGAGCCGGGGCGCCTCGGCGACGACCGCCGCGGCCGCGAGGGTCGCCGCTTCGCCGAACCCCACGATGGCGGCCACGTTCTCGGTGCCGGCGCGCCGCCCGCCTTCGTGGCCGCCGCCGGTCAGGATGGCCACCAGCGGCGTGCCCCGGCGCACGTAGAGGGCCGCCGCCCCCTTCGGACCATAGAGTTTGTGCGCCGAAAGGGTGACGAGGTCGGCGCCGAGCGTCGCAAGGTCGCCCGGCACCTTGCCGGCCGTCTGCACGGCGTCGGTATGCAGCAAGATGCCGCGCGGCCGCGTGAGCGCCGCAATCTCGGCGATGGGCTGCACCACCCCGGTCTCGTTGTTGGCGTGCATCACCGAGACGAGCCCGGTGTCGGGCGTGAGGCTCGCCGCGAGGGCCGCGAGGTCGACGACGCCGGCCGACGTCACGGCGACGGTCGTGAGCCGGCAGCCCGCGGCTTCGAGCGCACGGCAGGTGTTGAGCACGGCCGGGTGCTCGATGGCCGACGTCACGATGTGCCGGCCGCGTGCGCCGAGCGCCGCTGTCACCCCGCGCAGCGCCAGGTTGTTGGCCTCGGTGCCGCTCGCGCAGAACACGACCTCGCCCGGCCGGCAGCCGAGCGCCGCCGCGACCTGGCCGCGCGCCCGCTCGACGGCCCGGCGCACCTCGTAGCCCGCCCGATAGGGGCTCGACGGGTTCGCGAAGGCGGCGCCGAGGTACGGCAGCATGGCCGCCAGCGCCTGCGGGTGGAGCGGCGTCGTGGCGTTGTGGTCGAGATAGATCATGAGCCGGCCCCGGCGGCGCCGCCGCGGGCCTCGTAATCGGCGAGCGCCGCGAGCAACGCGCGCACGCCGAGCAGCGAGCAGTGGCGCTTGCGCTCGGGAATGCCGCCGAGCGCCTGGATGACGTCGTCGTCGCTGATCTGCTTCGCCTCGGCCACGCTCCGGCCCTCGGCGAGCATGGTCAACATGCTGCTCGTCGCGATGGCGCCCGGACAGCCGTACGACTTGAAGGCGATGCGCGTGATGCGGCCGCCGGCAACGGCGAGCCACAGCTTCATCTCGTCGCCGCAGTTCGGGTCGCCGACGCGGCCGAAGCCGCTCGTTTCGGCGGCGGCGAGTTCGCCGACGTTGCGCGGGTGCGTGAAGTGCTCGATGACCACCTCGTTGTAGAACAGCACCGGCCCGTCGAGCGGCGGCGGCGCCTCGGATTCGGTGGCGGAGTCGGCGGCGGATTCGGTCGGTTCGGCCATGGCGGATTCCTCGGCACGGGGTGGACGACCGCCCCCGACCCTCGGGGCGCGGGCCGCGGGCCGGCCGCGGCCCCGGCATCGTACCGCGAAAAGGCGGGGCCCGCCGGAGCCGCTGTTGGGGGAGGCCGGATGGCCCGGCCCCGGCGGGCCCACAAGTCACATCGAGCCTCGGCGGCGCATCCCTCCGCCAGCCTGAGAAGAGAGCACCGGAGGCGCCCGCCCGGCGTTGGGCGGGTGATGCGACGGATCGGAGGCCGGACCGGGGCGGGCTGCCGCCGCCTCGGGCCGGCCGATGGGAATGGGGTGCGGGCAGACGCGGCTCATGCGAGCGCCTCCGAGACGCGCTGCCAGAGCGCCCGAATGTCGGCGGCGGCCGGACCCGGGCCGAGTTCGACCACCGAAACCCGACCGACCTGCGCCCGCGTGACGGCGTCGTCGTAGCGGATGGGCTGGAGCACCGGCACGCCGAGCGCACCGGCGCGTTCCGCGATGCGCGCGGCCATGGCGGGGTTGATGTCGGCCTTGTTGATGCACACGCCCGTTTGCAGGTCGAACTGGCGGGTGAGTTCGGCCACGCGTTCGAAGTCGTGCAGGCCCGAGAGCGTGGGCTCGGTGACGATGAGCACGAAGCGCGCCCCGACGAGCGACGCGATGACCGGACAGCCGATGCCCGGCGAGCCGTCGACGAGCACGCCCCTGCGCGACTCGGCCACGGCCAGGGTCTGGCCGAGCTCGCGCACGGCGGTCACGAGTTTGCCGCTGTTTTCGGCGGCGACCCCGAGCCGCGCGTGGGCGAGCGGCCCGTGGCGCGTCGCCGAGGCGAACAGGGCGCCGCTCTGGCGCGGCTCGAGCCGGATGGCCCCGACCGGACAGTGGTCGACGCAGACCCCGCAGCCCTCGCACGCAGAGGGGTCGACCCGGCACGTCACGGTGGGGCCGCTCGGCTCTGCGTGCATGGCGCCGAAGCGACAGAGGGCGACGCAGGCCGTGCAGCCGATGCAGTCGGCTGCGGCGACGACCGCCGTGTGGCCGCCCACGAACGACCGCTCGGCTTTGATTTCGGGCGCCAGCACGAGGTGCAGGTCGGCGGCGTCGACGTCGCAGTCGGCGAGCGCGGCGTCGGCGGCGAGCGCGGCAAACGATGCCACGATGCTGGTCTTGCCGGTGCCGCCCTTGCCGCTTAGGACGACGACTTCGGGCACGCGCGCGGTCGCGGGCGCGGCCGGCGACGGCGGGGCGGCGGGGTGGGCGACGGCGGGCGGGGCCGCGACGGCCCTGCGCGCGCGCGGCGGGGGCGGCGTGGCCGCGAGCGCGCTGAGTTCGACCGCCAGCTTGGCGAACAGCTCCCGCAGGCCGGGCCGCACCGCGATGGCCGCCTCTCCGCGCGAGTAGGCCTCCGCGATGGCGCGGTCGTTCGGGATCTCGGCCAGCACCGGGATGCCCTCGGCCGCGCACCGGTCGAAGACGGCGCGGTCGCCGCAGTCGGCCCGGTTGACGAGCACGCCGAACGGCAGCCCGAGTTCGTGCAGCATGGCCACGGCCAGGGTGAGGTCGTTCAGCCCGAACGGCGTGGGCTCGGTGACGAGCAGCACGACGTCGGCCGCCAGGACGGTCGTCATGACCGGACACGCCGTGCCGGGCGGGGCATCGAGGATGAGCATGGCGTCGGCCGGGGCGGCCGCGACCACGGCCCGGATGACCGGGGGCGCCATGGCCTCGCCGACGTCGAGCCGGCCGCCGACAAAGCGCACCGCGGCGCGCTGCCCCGTCTCGACGACGCCGATGGCCCGCGGCACCTCGCGGATGGCGCCGACCGGACACGCGAGCGCGCAGCCACCGCAGCTGTGACAGAGTTTGGGAAACGTGAGCACCCGTTTCGCCAACGCCAGAATGGCCGAGTAGCGGCAGGCCTTGGTGCAGGCGCCGCAATGGGTGCAACGCGCCTCGTCGACCTCGGGCACGAGCACCGTGACCGGCTGCGTGCGCTCGATGGTCGGGGTGAGAAAGATGTGCCCGTTCGGCTCCTCGACGTCGCAGTCGATGTAGGCCACGCGTTCGCCCGCCGAGCCGAGGGTGAGCGCCAGGTTGATGGCGACGGTGGTCTTGCCCGTACCGCCCTTGCCGCTGGCAATGGCGATGCGCAACGGTTTTCGCATGCCCGCGTTCCTCCGGCAGCCGGCCGCGCGCCGCTCCGCCGCGGGCCCGGCAGCCCGACGCGAAGGAGCGCGCCCCTCGGCCTCGCGGTCAGCGCCCCGAGTGCCCCGGGACGTTCGGGCCGGCGGCCGGCCGCAACTGGCCGGAACGATAGCGCCCGACGGCCTCGGCCACGGTGCCCGAACAGCCCACGACGACGTCGATGTCGGCGGCCGCGAGCGTCTGGTGGGAGTTCGGCCCGCAGAAGCCGGTCAGGACGACTTTGGCCCCCTTCTCGGCCATCCAGCGCGCCGACTGGATGCCGGCACCGCTGCCGAGCGCCCCGTAGGGGTTGGGCACGGCGTCGACCTGCGCGGTGTCGCTCTCGACGACGAGCAGGTAGGCCGCGCGGCCAAAGCGCGGGTCGAGTTCGGCATCGAGACCGGGACCGCGGGCTGTGACCCCGAGTTTCATGATTCCTGCTCCTCCGCGGCGCCGGCGCCAGGCGCGCCCGCGGGCGGCCGCAATGCCGCGATGCGGCTCTGGAGGCGTTCGAGCGCGCGGCCGAGCGCCGCGGCCCGCCGTTCGAGCGTGGCCAGCCGCGGG
>CAYRCM010000150.1:0-14961 GCA_964422715.1 uncultured Myxococcales bacterium
AGGCACCGATGGCCGCCTCGGCGCGGCGGGCGACGAGGTCGGCCCGGGCAAGCCGCGAGCCGTGGCAAACGGCCGTGGCGGTCGGCCGGGCCCCCGCGGGCAGCCAGCGGGACCAGGGCAGGGTTCGCAGGCCCTCGGTGAGGGCGGCGAAGCTCGGGGCCTCGAACGAACCGACGCGCACCAGCACGCGCGTGGCCCCGCGCAGCCACAGGTTCGCGACGTAGGCCGCCCGCAGCGGGCCGCGAAAGGCGACGCCGCCCGCGAGCCGCTGCACCCCGCCAAGCCCGAGCGCCTCGAGTTCGCGCGCCACCGGGCCTTCGAGGCCGGGGGCAGCCACCGCGAAGAATTCGAGTTCGTCCAAGGCGCGGCGCCCCTTTCTCGCGGGCCGCGGAACCCGCCCCCAAAGCGGGGGCCGAGGCCGCGCCACCGTTTGCTTTTCCGGGGTCAAACCCTATCATGACGCCGCGGTCTTTTGCAGCGTTGCGGCTCCCGCTGCCCGCCGTGCGTGGCCGTTCGCCGCGCTTGCGGCCCGCGTCGTACAGGGTGCGCCGTGTCCCGGAATCCCGCTCCCGCCCGCGCGGGGCGGCGTGCGGCCAGTCGCCCGGCGCATGCAGGCCGTCCGTTCCGGAGAAGCATCGATGACGCGCCTCCTCGCTTGTCTCGCTTTGCTCACACCGCTCGTGCTGGCTTCCCACTGCGGCGATGGCGACCCGCCGGCCACCCCGGGCGGCGACGCCGACGGCGCTTCGCCGGGCGACACGGCGGCGCCCGACGCCGACGTGGCCGGCGAGTGGTCCGATGGCGCTGCCGACGCGGCCGACACGGCCGACACGGCCGACGCGGCCGACGCGCTTGTGCCGCCTGCCCTCCATTGCGCCGTCGTCGGGCGGGGAGGGCCGCTCGCCGAGGACGAGACGGGCCTCGTGCTCGTGCGGGACGGCGACGAGCCCGCCGACTACCTCGCCGTCGCGGGGTTGCAGGTCGATGTGCGCGCCGAGGTGGCCCACGCGCCACTCGGGGCCGAGCTCCGTCTCTTTGTGGGCGGCGCACTCGTCGGCAGCGCGGCCGCACCGAGCGCCGCGCGTGCCGAGGACGTCACCCTGGCCGCGGTCACCATTCCCGAAGAAGCGCGGTTCGCCCCCGTGGAACTGAGCCTGCGCCTCGTGTGGGGCGAGGCGACGCTCGGGCAGTGCGACAAACGCGTGCAACGTCCGGTTTTCCTTTGCGATGCCAGCCTGCAGCCCGGGCCCGCGGCCTGTCTCACCGCCGACGTCGACCCGAACGCGGACGGGCTGCAACTGCGCTTCTACGTGACGAATCCCACCTGCGGCTGCACCGACGCGCTGCTCACCGTGCGCACCGAAGCCGGCGAAAGCACGACCCCGGCCGCCGTGCTCGGCGACGCGTGCGGCGCCGCCATCGTCGTCACGGTCGATGCGGCCTCCGACCGCGTCAACAGTCGCACGGTCGCGGTCGTGGCCCATGTGCAGCGCGCGGGCATGCCCAGCGCCACGGCCGCGACGGAAGAGGCAATCTACCGGATCGACACGGATATTCCGGCTCCGACGGTCGACTGGCCCCCGTGGGGCGCGCGCCTCAGCTGCCTCGACGATACCGACCCCGACCGCCCCGGCATCCAGGGCGTGGTGCAGGGCCGCTGTCCGGGGGTCGTGCCGGCCGACGGCGCGGCTGCGTGCGTGCTGCAGGTCGCCGGCGTCGAAGTCGCGACCACCGGCTGTTCGGCCGACGGCACGTACACGTTTGGCGACGTGCCCCTTCCCGAACACGGCGACACCACGCTGCACGTCCGTTGCGTCGACGGGTGTGGCCAGTCCGGTGTGGCGCAGTCGGTGTTGACCGTTGCGGCCCCGCCCGGCCGGCCCGTCTTCGCTGCGCCGGCCGATGGGGCCCGGCTCTGCCCCGCAGACGACGGCGACCCGGCCACCGCGGTCGACTACGAATCGTTGTTCCAGGTCTGCGGCGGCGACCTCGCCGCGGGCGCGCGGCTGCAGCTCGACTGCCGCCGCGACGCACCCGACGCCCCCTGGTGGCCCGTGGGCGCCCTCGAATTCCGGCCGCCCGCCGGAACTGCGTGCGTCGATGTGCCCGTCAGCCTGCCGCTCGCGCTGCTCGCCCCGACGACGCGCTGCCGCGTGCTGCGCAGCGACGAAGCCCCGGGCTGCGCCGCTGCCGATGAGCGCACCTTCGCGCTGGCGCTGCCGGCCCCGTGGCTCGCGCTCACGGCGCCTCCATCCGGCCCGCTCGGCAGCGACCCGCTCGTCGTCGCGGGCCGGGCCGCGCACCTGAGCGGGACCGTGCTCGACGTCGAAGTCCTGCGCAACGGGCAGCGCCTGTTCGCGCAGCCGGCCTTCGCGACGGCGACGGACGACGGGTTCAGCGGCGTTGTCGAACTCGACGCCCTCGGCGTGCTCTCCGACGGCGCCTACACCGTCTGCGTCGCGCCCAGCAATGCCGGGGGCTGCGACGTCTGTCAGAACGCCGCGAGTTCGTGCTGCGCCGACTTCCAGCTGCTGCGCAGCCTGCCCGAACTGACGTTCCTCGCGCCCGACCCGGCCGGCGACCTCGACCTCGACCCCGCGCTCCATCCCGACGTCGACCCCGCAACCGCCGGCTATCAGACCGCCGTCCGCGTGCGCGTGGCCCCCGTCGCAGCCGCCGCCGAGGTGTGCCTCAGCGCCAACGGGCAGCCGGTGGGCTGCGCGGTTCCCGAAGCCGGCAGCGACACGGTCCTCTTCCCAGGCGTGACGCTCTCGTGCTCGTCTGTGGGCGCCGACTGCCCGCCCGACGCCGGCTGGCCCGCGTGCACGCTCGACAACCGGCTCGCTGCACAGGCCCGCAACGGGCTCGGCGTTGCCGGCCCCGAGGCCGTCCTGCGGCTCGATCTCCGCTGTGCCGCGCCCGGCGTGCGCATCGAAGCGCCGCTCGCCGGCACCCCGCTCTGCGACCCGCGGGCCGACGTGCGCGTCGCCGTCAGCGACCCGGTGTCGGGGGGACCGCTCACCGGCGCGTCCGTGACCCTGTTCGTCAACGGCAGCGCCACGCCGGTCCCCCCCGTCGCCGAGGCCGGCGGCCGCCTGCTGTTTTCCGCCGTGCCGCTGCGGCCCGGCCCAAACGAACTCCAGGCCCAGGCCGAGCGCGCCGGCACCGTCGGCGTGTCGGCCCCCGTGGCTGTCACCGTCAAGACCGCAGCGCCCGCGCTCGACTTCGTCGTGCCGGCCCCGGGCGAGGTCGTCAACCTCGCCACGGCGGCCTGCAATCCGGCCGAGCGCGACTGTCTGCTCGACGTGTTGCTGGCCGCCGGCGACATCGAGCCCGCGGCCCCGGCCAGCCTCACCGTCGACTGCGGCAGCGGCCCGCGGCCGTTCCAGACGACGGTCGGGGCCAACGGCCAGGCGCGTTTCGGCGGCGTCCAACTCCCGCACGGCCAGACGTGCGTGCTCGAAGCGCGCGCGACCGACGTCTGCGGGCTTGCGGCGGGCGCCGGGCCCGTCTCGGTGCTCGTCGACCGGCGCGCCCCGCGCATCCTCAGCACCGACCTGCCCGAGAGCCTGCTCTTCGCCGACGACCAGGACCTGACGAGCCCCGGCGTCCAATACCCGGCCACCCTCGAAGTGGCGGGCGTCGAAGCCGGCCAGACCGTCGACATCGAACTGCGCGGCAGCTACGAGACGGTGTTTGCCTCCGTGCCCGTCACGGCCGCTGTGTCCGACGACGTCGTCGAGGCGCTACCCCTCGGCATGCTGACGATCCCTGCGGGCACCGTGACGCTCACGTTTTCGCTGAGCGACGCGGCCGGCAACGCCGTGAGCTTCGTCGACCAACTCGTGGCCAACACCGTCGAGCCGAGCGTCTGGATCCAGGTCCCGGCGTTCGTGCCCCGGGCCATGTGCCGGCAGGGCAGCAACTGCGCCGCGGGCGGCATCTGCGCGCCACCGGGGCTGTGCGCCGTCGGTTGGGGCATCTCCGCCGTCAAGTCGCTGGTGGTCAATCTCATCGGCGTTCCGGCCGGCAGCGGCACCGTGCGCGTGTGCACCGACAACCCTGGGCAGGGTAGTGCGCCGTGTTCCCAGCCCGGGGCGTACGTCGTCACGCGGGCCGACTACGGCGGGGTCGGCGGTCTCACCCTCGACCTCGACGGGTCGCTCGTCGACGGCGCGCATGCGCTCACCGTCGAAGCCGAACTGCGCCCCGGCGAATGGGTCAGCAGCCTCAGCGCCATTTCCGAGTCGCACCGGCGGCGCCACGTGTTCCAGGACACGCTCGTACCCGCGGTCACCGAGTTCTCGCTGCCGGCCAACGCGGCGCCCGTCGATTGGCTCAGTGCCGCCGAACAGGCTGCGGGCGGGGGCTTCCTCGTGCGCATCCGGGCCACCGAAGAGGGCAGCGCCACGGTGTTCGACGACGGCGGGCTCGTGCCCGGGGGCGTCATAGCGCTCACCGGCGGCCCGGCCGACGCCGTCCTCCCGCTCGGCGACGGGTTGCGACGTCTCACCGTCCGGGTGGCCGACGTCGTGGGCAACCAGTCTCCCGTCTACCCGCCGGAGCCGCTCGCGGTCACGGTCGACACCGCGCCGCCGAGCCTCGCCTTTGCGTTCCCGAATCGTTCTCCCATCCTGGCCGGCGACCCGCGCGACGTCGTGCTCACGTCCGACGCCGCCGGCCGGCCGGTGACCCTCTACGACGGCCCCGTGGCGCTGGCCGCGGCTCCGGTCGACGCGGACAGCGGCAGCGTCGCGTTTGCCGGGGCGCTCAGCCACGGGGTCCACGCCTTCACGGCGCGCGTCTCCGACCTGGCGGGCAACGTGGTGGTCGCCGAAACCAACCCGGCCACCGTGGTCGTCGACACGCTGCCGCCCACCGTCGAGCTGCTCGCCCCGGCCGCCGGTGCCGTGCTCGGCGACGGCGACGACGCCGACCCCGCCCGCGGCTATCAGGTGCGGGTGCGTTTCCGCACGGCCGGCGCCGCCCGTTTCCACATCGAATGGCAGAACGACTGCGACCCGCAGCACACCGGCTGCGGCCAGCCGCTGGTGCTGGCGAGCGGGGCGCTCGCGAACCCGGAGGGGCTCGAACCCGACCGCGTGCTCACGGTGCCGCTCGGCACCCTGACCCCCACGAGCGTGCTCACCGTGGAAGTGAGCGACGAAAACGGCAACCGTACCGCCGTGGCGCACCCGCTTACGCTCGCCCTCGGCGGCTGCACCGTCGCGTTCACCGACTTGCTGCCGGCCTACGGCAACGCGTTCTGCGAGCCGAGCGGCGTCGACTGCCCCGCCATTTCCGTGCCCGTTTCGGTGCGCTGGAGCGTCGCCTGCGACGCCGTCGACACCGTCGAACTGCGCCGCGATGGCGCGCAAGCCGCGCTCCAACTGGCCCCCGAAACGCAGCTCGCCACGTTCTGGCTCGACGAACCGGACGGTGCGGCCGGCACGCTCGAAGTCGTGCTGCGCGCCGCGGGTGTCGAACTCGGGCGCACCGGCGAACAGTCGTTCTTCGTCGATCTGGCGGCCCCCGAGGCGGGCTTCGTCGCGACGACCGTCGACGGCTTCGTCACCCCCGCCGAGGGCTCCTTCAACGTGTACAACGCCGCCGCCGACCGCTCACCGGCCGCCGACCTCCAGATCCACGCCCAGCTGCACGCCGCCGACGGCGGTGGGCTCCACGCGGGCGGCCAGCTCGTCAGCCTGGTGCGCGTCACGGCCGGGGTGCCCACGGCCATTCTGCCGTCCAATCTCCCGCTGCCGCACGCGTTTGGGGCCGACCCCGCCCTGACCGAGCTGCGCGACTTGAGTTTCCCGCAGGGCGGCATCCACACGTTGCTGGCCACGGTCGGCGACCGGGCCGGCAACACGGCCGTGGCCACGTTCGACGTCAGCGCCGACTTCGTGGCGCCGGCGCTCGTGGCCCTCGCCCCTCTGCTGCCGGCCGACGTCAACCGCCGCCGGCCGGCCGTCACGCTGCGCTGGACCGCGGTCGGCGACGACGCCACCGGTGGAGCCGCGGCCACGGCCTACGACATCCGCTACAGCTTCGCGCCCATCACGGCCGACACCTTCGAGGCCGCCTGCCGGCCCGCCGACATCGTCGGCCTCGACGGCACGGCGCCCCTGCTGCCGGCGCCGGCAGCTCCCGGCACGCCCGAAGCGTTCACCCTGAGCGGCCCCGACGTCCGCGATCCCACCGTGCCGTGCTGGCTCGGCCTCGGCGCCCTGCCGCGTCCACTCTACGTCGCCATCGTCGCGTTCGACGAGGTCGGCAACCGCTCGGCGCTCGCCGGTGCGGCGCTCGTGACCACGCCCGAATTGGGCTTGCGCGGTGCCGAATTCCGCCTCCAGGACCCGCCGAGCGGGCCCGAACACACGGGCCTCTACTGGTGGGCCGAACGCGTCGTGGGCGTGGGCGACGTCGACGGCGACGGGCTCGACGACGTCGCGCTGCGCGGCCGCGACGTCGAGAGCGGGGCCGATTTCTGCATCCTCTACGGACACGCGGCCGCCGACCCGGCCGGCACCCTGCCGTCGCCGGTCGAACTCACCGCCGACTTCGCGCACTTCACGTGCTCCGAGGTGCCGCGGCTGCCCGGACGAAACGAATACGTGGCCGAAATCCGGGCGGCCGGTGACATGAACGGCGACGGTTTCGCCGACGTGCTGGCGACCTTGTTCGCGAGCGGCGGCGCCCAGAGCAATCGCGTGTATCTCGGCAGCGCGGCGGGCCTCGCGCCGAGCCCGGCGCTCACGCTCGCGGGCATCGAGCGCACGAGCCTCTACGCCGGTGAACCGGTGGGCAACTTCGACGGCGACGTGCACCCGACGACGGGCCGGCCGCTCGCCGACATCGTGCTCGGGGCCGACCGGCAGGGCGTCAACACGGCCTTCGTCGTGCTCGGCAGCGCGCAGTTCGACACCGCTGCCCCCTCACACGTCGACCTCTCGACCCCGGCCGGTTGGCCGGCCGGACTGCGCGTCGTGACGATCGTCATGCAGGGCCAGCCCGACGCCCGGTTCGGCTGGCGGGCGCACGGGGCCGGCAACGTGCTCCCCGATCCGGGGGCCACGCAGTATGCCGACGTGGCCGTCACCGCCTGGACGCGCCGCGACGTGACCCTCATCAAGGGCCGGCCCATCCCCGCGTCCACCACCCTGACCATCCAGGCCGCGCCCGCCACTCCACCCACGGGCGAGGACGCGCAGGTCGTGCGGCTCGAGCCCACGGGCTCGGTCGTCAACTTCGGCCGCGACGTCACGGCCGGCTTCGATGCCGATCGCGGCGGCACGAGCGATCTGGCGGTCACGAGCCCGTCGTCCACGGCGGTGCCGGCCCGGGCGCTCTACGTCTTCCGCGGCGAGGCGCTGCAAACAAGGCTCGGCCAGACCGTAGCGCTCACGGCCGGCCCCGGGTTCGGCGACGTGCTCGTCGATCCGAGCGGGCTCGGTGTGCTCATCCAGGGGCCCTATGGGGGCGGCGCGCCGGCCCTCGTGAACCTCGACGACGACCCGCTCGGCTTGCCCGACCTCCTGACGGTGCTGCGCACCGCCCCGAGCCACCCGACGGGCCACGTGTTCCTGCGCCTCAACGTCGTGGCCCCCGAGGCGGGTTTCGACGTCGGCGAGTTCGGCTACGCCACGGCCGACATCACGTATCCGCTCGGCGCGGCCCTCGCCGACAGCGGGTTCGGCGCGAGCCTCTGGCCCATCGGCGACTTCAACGGCGACGGGCTGCCCGACGTCGCCGTCGGCTGGCGCCCGGCCGACCAGACCGAGCCCGGCTACATCGTGGTGCTCCACTGACGCAACCTACCGCGCGCCGCGGCCCCCACCCGCCGGGCCACGGCCTTCTCCCTCCCTCATCGAGGAGTCCCGAGCGATGGCGGTGCTCTTTCCGGTGTCCGGGGTCGAGACGTCCTGGTGGCTGCCGCCGCTCGTGGCGTTCGGCCTGTCGTATTTCTGTTCCATGTCCGGCATTTCAGGGGCCGTCGTGCTCCTGCCCTTTCAGATGAGCGTGCTCGGCTTCACGAGCCCGGCCGTGAGCGCCACGAACCTCGTCTTCAACGTCGTCGCCATTCCGTCCGGGGTCTACCAGTACTTCCGCGAGGGGCGACTCGTGTGGCCGCTCACGGCCGTCGTGGTCGTGGGCACCGTGCCCGGCGTCATCGTTGGCGGCTTCATCCGGCTGCTCTACCTGCCCGAACCGGGGCCGTTCCGTCTCTTCGTCGGGGCCGTGCTGCTCTACGTGGGCGTGCGCCTTGTCCTCGGGCTGCTGCCGCGGGGGGGGCCGCCGGAGCCCGTGCCGGCGCCCGGCAGCGATCTCCGCGTCACCATTCGGGCCTTCACGTTGCGGCGCGTGGTCTACCGCTACCTCGGCCGCGACTACGCGAGCAGCGTGCCGGGGCTCTTCGCGCTCGCCGTGGCCGTCGGCATCGTGGGCGGCATCTACGGCATCGGCGGCGGCGCCATCATCGCGCCGTTTCTCGTGGCGCTCTTCCACCTGCCCGTGCACACGGTGGCCGGGGCCGCCCTCATGGGCACCTGCGTCACGTCGGTCGTGGGGGTCGCTTTCTACACGCTCGCGGCGCCCCACTTCGCCGCTGCCGGCCTCGCCGCCGCCCCCGACTGGGCCCTCGGCGCGCTGTTCGGCGTCGGCGGCATGGCCGGCATGTACCTCGGCGCCCGCACGCAACGGTACGTGCCGGCAGCGTGGATCAAGTTCCTGCTGAGCGGGGTGATGTTGGCGGTCGGCGGGCGCTACGTGTGGGCGTTCTTCGCCTGACGGCCGGGCCCACGGCGCGCCGCGGCGGCTCGGCGCCTCAGCGCACGAACATGCGCGCCCAGGCCACCTTGCACGACGTGTCGTAGCACTCGGAACCGTAGGACACGACCACGCCCTCGGGCGTGCACGGCCAGGAGCCCGGCGTGCACGTCTCGACGCTGAGGTTCGCGACCCGCAGCAGGCTCAGGTCGTGGGAGGTCCACTGCGGCTGCGAGGCCGTGTTGTTGCCGATGCCGTTCACCCAGCAGCAACTCGCGGTCATCATCGACAGCGCCGCGTTTTCGTTGCAGTCGGGGAAGCACTGGCAGTTGCTGTCCCAGCCGCGCAGCGTGAAGGCGAAGGCCCGCGCCTGCAAGTCGGTGAGGCCCTCGGTGTATTCGGGCCGGCCGTGGCGCCATACGGTGTTGCAGCTCGCCGGCCAGTTGGCCGCGACGAAGCCCGCAAACGGCAGCCCCTCGGTGAGCCCGTAGTAGCCGAGCCGATAGTCGGTCGTCTCGACGAGCAGGTCGTCGCCCACGACCGCCGCATAGGCGGGGGACTTGAAGTCGGCCGTCAGCCCCGTGAGGCTGCCGAACGTGGTCGCGTTCTGGAACACCGCGACCGTATTCCAGTTGCGCACGCCCTCGTTCGCGACCACGGCGATGAGCGTCCAGCCGCCGCCGTCGGTGTCCATGTCGCAGTAGACGTTGAAGGGCTCGGCCGCGCCCTCGTAGCCGTCGGTGTCGACGGTGTACACGCCGCTTTCGGCGTTGGGGTCGACTTGCAGGTAGCCGAGGCACGACGGCTGCGTGCAGCCTTCGTCGATGGTCGCGTCGCAGTCGTCGTCGATGCCGTTGTCGCAGGCTTCTTCGGCGCCGTGGAACACCATCGGGTCGAGCGGCCCGCAGTCGCTCGTGTCGGGATCGCCGTCGTTGTCGTCGTCGCTGTCGCAGGCGTCGCCTTGCCCGTCGTCGTCGGTGTCGAGCTGCGTCGGGTTGCTCGTGCGCGGGCAGTTGTCGGCGGCGTCGGCGACCCCGTCGCCGTCGTCGTCGCTGTCGCAAACGTCGCCCTGACCGTCGCGGTCGAGGTCGGCCTGGTCGCTGTTCACGGCGAGCGGGCAGTTGTCGGCGGTGTCGGCGACCCCGTCGCCGTCGTCGTCGCTGTCGCAGGCATTGCCCTGGCCGTCGCCGTCGGTGTCGGTCTGGGTCGGGTTCGCGGCGAGCGGGCAGTTGTCGGCGGTGTCGGCGACCCCGTCACCGTCGTCGTCGCTGTCGCAGACGTCGCCCTGGCCGTCGCTGTCGGTGTCGCGCTGGTTCGGGTTGAAGTCGGACGCGCAGTTGTCGAGCCCGTTCGGGATGCCGTCGCCGTCGCGGTCGCTGTCGCAGACGTCGCCGAGTCCGTCACCGTCGCTGTCGGCTTGGGTCGGGTTCGCGGCGAGCGGGCAGTTGTCGGCGCCGTCGGCGACCCCGTCGTTGTCGTCGTCGCCGTCGCAGGCGTTGCCGAGTCCATCGCCGTCGGTGTCGGTCTGCGTGGGGTTGGCCGTGAGTGGGCAGTTGTCGGTGGCATCGGCGATGCCGTCGTTGTCGTCGTCGTTGTCGCAGGCGTCGCCCTGGCCGTCGGCGTCGACGTTGCTCTGTGTGGGGTTCGCGACGCTCGGGCAGTTGTCCTGGCCGTTTGCCACCCCGTCGCCGTCGAGGTCGCTGTCGCAGGCGTCGCCCACGCCGTCGGCGTCGAGATCGCTCTGCGTCGCGTTGGCGGTGAGCGGGCAGTTGTCGGCGGCGTCGGCAACGCCGTCGTTGTCGTCGTCGGCGTCGCAGGCGTCGCCGAGTCCGTCGCGGTCGGCGTCGGACTGGCCCGGGTTGAACACGACGCGGCAGTTGTCGCCGCTGTCGGGCACCCCGTCGCCGTCGTCGTCGTTCGTGCAGGCGTCGCCCGTGCCGTCGCCGTCGGTGTCGGTCTGGTCGGGATTGACGGTCTGCGGGCAGTTGTCGGTGGCATCGGCGATGCCGTCGTTGTCGTCGTCGGCGTCGCAGGCGTTGCCGAGTCCGTCGCTGTCGGTGTCGGTCTGCGTGGAGTTCATGACGAGCGGGCAGTTGTCCTGCAGGTCGGCCACCCCGTCGCCGTCGTCGTCGGCGTCGCAGGTATCGCCCTGGCCATCGCTGTCGAGGTCGGCCTGGCTCGGATTGGCCGCGCGCGGGCAGTTGTCGGCGGCATCGGCGATGCCGTCGCCGTCGTCGTCGCTGTCGCAGGCGTCGCCCTGGCTGTCGCCGTCGAGGTTGCCCTGGTCGGCGTTGAAGGTGCGTGGGCAGTTGTCGAGGCCGTCGGCGACGCCGTCGCCATCGTCGTCACCGTCGCAGGCGTCGCCCTGGCCGTCGGCGTCGAGATCGGCCTGCGTGGGGTTGGCCACGCGCGGGCAGTTGTCGGCCGCGTCGGCGACGCCGTCGCCGTCGTCGTCCAGGTCGCAGGCGTCGCCCTGGCCGTCGGCGTCGAGATCGGCCTGCGAGGCATTCGCGACGAGCGGACAGTTGTCGGCCGCGTCGGCAATGCCGTCGGCGTCGTCGTCGGGGTCGCAGGCGTCGCCGAGCCCGTCGGTGTCGGTGTTCTGCTGGTCGGTGTTCGCGACACTCGGGCAGTTGTCGCTTGCGTCGGGGATGCCGTCGCCGTCGCGGTCGGTGTCGCACGCATCGCCGATGCCGTCGCCGTCGAGGTCGGCCTGGCCGGGGTTCGCGACGAGCGTACAGTTGTCGGCCGTGTCGGCGATGCCGTCGCCGTCGTCGTCGGCGTCGCAGGCGTTGCCGGTGCGGTCGTTGTCGGTGTCGGTCTGCGCCGGATTGGGCGTGGCCGGGCAGTTGTCGGTCGCGTCGGGGATGCCGTCGCCGTCGTCGTCGTTGGTGCAGGCATCGCCCACCCCGTCGCCGTTGGCGTCGGCCTGGTCGGGGTTGATGACGAGCGGGCAGTTGTCGCTTGCGTCGGGCCGCCCGTCGCCGTCGTCGTCGGTGTCGCAGGCGTTGCCCTGGCCGTCGCGGTCGGTGTCGGCCTGGTCGGGGTTGACCGTGGTGCGGCAGTTGTCGATGTTGTTGGCCACCGAATCGCCGTCGACATCGCCGTCGCACACGTCGCCGATATGGTCGCCGTCCTGGTCGGCCTGGTTCACGTTCGGGATGAGCGGGCAGTTGTCGGCGGCGTCGAGGATGCCGTCGCCGTCGTCTTCGAGGTCGCACACGTCGCCGTAGCCGTCGAAGTCGGTGTCGATCTGGTCGAGGTTCGGCGCGAGCGAGCAGTTGTCGTCGGCGTCGGGGATGGTGTCGTTGTCGTCGTCGTTGTCGCAGGCGTTGCCGAGCCCATCGCCGTCCTGGTCGGCCTGGGTGGGGTTCGGCACCGTTGGGCAGTTGTCGACGCCGTCGAGGATGCCGTCGGCGTCGTCGTCGCCCGCGCAGGCATCGCCGATCCCGTCGCCGTTGCTGTCGTATTGCGCCGGGTTGAACACCAGCGGGCAGTTGTCGTCAGGGTCGGCGACCCCGTCGCCGTCGTCGTCGTCGTCGCAGGCATCGCCGAGCCCGTCGAGGTCTTGGTCGGCCTGCGTGGCGTTCGGGGTCGTCGGGCAGTTGTCGACGAAATCGGGAATGCCGTCGCCGTCGTCATCTTCGGCGCACGCGTCGCCCACCCCGTCGCCGTCGAGGTCGGCCTGGTCGAGGTTGATGACGAGCGGGCAGTTGTCGGCGTCGTCGAGCACGGTGTCGTCGTCGTCGTCGTCGTCGCACGCGTCGCCGAATTCGTCGCCGTCGGTGTCGAGCTGCGCCGGGTTGAAGACGTCGGGACAGTTGTCGGTGGCATCGGGGATGCCGTCGCCGTCGTCGTCGTTGGCGCAGGCGTCGCCGACCCCGTCGCCGTCGGTGTCGAACTGGTCGGGATTGGCCACGAGCGCGCAGTTGTCGGCGTCGTCGAGCACCCCGTCGTTGTCGTCGTCGTCGTCGCAGACGTTGCCGAGCCCGTCGCGGTCGGTGTCGGCCTGGTCGGGGTTCGGCACGAGCGGACACGTGTCGCGGCTGTCGACCGTGCCGTCGCCGTCGTCGTCGAGGTCGCAGGCGTCGCCCTGGAGGTCGCCGTCGGTGTCGGTCTGCTCCGGGTCGGCGACCGTCGGGCAGAGGTCGGCCGGGTCGAGGATGCCGTCGCCGTCGTCGTCGGCGTCGCACGCATCGCCCGCGCCGTCGCTGTCGGTGTCGAGCTGATCGAAGTTGGGGCTGAGCGGACAGTTGTCGGTGTCGTCGGCGACCCCGTCGTCGTCGTCGTCGAGGTCGCAGGCATCGCCCTGGCCGTCGCGGTCGCTGTCGGTCTGCTCGACGTTCGGTACGTCGGGGCAGTTGTCCTGCAGGTCGGGCAGCCCGTCGCCGTCGTCGTCGGCGGCGCAGGCGTCGCCGACCCCGTCGCCGTCGCTGTCGAGCTGCTCGGGGTTGTAGACGACCGGGCAATTGTCGGCGGCATCGGCCAGCGTGTCGTCGTCGTCGTCGTCGTCGCAGTCGTTGCCGGCCCCGTCGCCGTCGGTGTCGGCCTGGAGCGGGTTGCTGACCGCCGGACAGTTGTCGTTCGGGTCGGGAACCCCGTCGTCATCGTCGTCGGGGTCGCAGGCGTCGCCGAGTGCGTCGCCGTCGAGGTCGGTCTGTTCGGGGTTCGCGGCGAGCGGGCAGTTGTCGGCGAGGTCGTCGAGCCCGTCGTCGTCGTCGTCGGGATCGACGCAGTCGGCGAGTTGGTCACCGTCGGTGTCGGCGAAACCGTCGTCGGCGACCTCGTCGCAGTCGTTGTCGAGCCCGTCGCACGCCTCGGGGGCCGGGGCGGCCGCCGTGCAGCCGGCTTCGAGGCCGTTTTCGCAGCCTGTCGTGCCGCGGCAGCGGCCCCACTGGTTCTCGACGTAGCACAGCGTGCCGACCGCTTCCTCGTCGGTGAGCCCGTCGCAGTCGTCGTCGGTGTCGTTGCAGGCCTCGGGGGCGGGGCTGGGGCCCTGGCAGCCCGACAGCCCGCCGCCTTCCTGGCACACGCGCACGCCCGGGCAGGACCCGTTTTCATTCGTGAGCGTGCAGGCCGTGGAGGCCTGGTCGCGGATGGCCCATTCGGAGCAGCGGCAGATCCCTTCGAGCGGCTCGCAGAGGCCCTCGTCCGCTTCGCGCCCCGGCTGCGGCGTGCACGTATAGCCGGCGGGGCAGGGACGCGTTCCGGTGCAGCGCGTGCGGCAGAACTTGCCTTCCTCGCCGAGCGGCAGGCAGCGATCGTCCGAGGCCATGCCGCCCGTCCGGTTGCACTGCGCGTCGCTGTCGCAAGGCCGGCAGAGCGTGAGGTGGCTGGGCACGCAGAAGTAGATCAGGTCGGGGCGCGCGAGGCTGTACTGCGCGCAGACCCAGGAGGGGTCGGGACAGCCTTCGACGCAGACGACCGTGCACACGCGGCCGTCGGGGCTGTCGACGCAGAAGCCGCTCTGGCACTCTTCGTTGGTCTCGCAGGGCCAGCCGAAGCCGCCCGGCTCGGGCGCGCCGCCGTCGGTGTCGGGCAGCACGTCGCCGAAGTCGTCCGACACCTCGGGCAGCACGACGTCGGCGGACGGAAGTTCGGTGTCTGCCAGCAGGTCGCCGCCCGTGCCGTCGGGCGCGTCGGTGGGGACGCCGTCGAGGCCGCTCGGAATGTTGACGCCGCCACCGCCGCAGCCGAACAGGCTGCCGCCGAGCACAAGGGCGGTGAGCCCCACGAGCGTCGCAGACGCCGCCTGGAGTCGCAGCAACTTCATGGCCTGACCTCCTGGCCCACGCGGGGCCCCGCTGGCTTGCTGCGCGAATCGGCCGCCTATCGCCCGATGATGTAGCGATTGGGGTCGACGTGTTCGCGCAAGATGCGCAATTCTTCGGCGCTCGGGGCCGCCGTCTCGGAAAGGGTGGGGGCCACGAGCAATTCGAACCCTGTGTTGCGCCGGACCTCGTCGAGGCTCACCCCCGGATGCAGCGTCTCGACCTGCATGCGTCGGGTGGCCTCGTCGTAGCCCAGCACCGCGAGCGACGTGATGATTTTGTACGGTCCTGAGCCCGGGGGCAAGCCGGCGGCCTCACGCGCCCCGGGCCCGCTGAGGAAGCCCGGCGTCGTCAGGAAGTCGAGTTTCTCGACGAAGCGGCGCTTGTCGTGCGGCGTGATGACCAGCGTGCGCCAGCAGAA